>NZ_JBHWAQ010000026.1:0-148086 GCF_042743475.1 Streptomyces sp. NPDC059534 | reverse complement strand
ACATACAACTCACCCACCACACCCACCGGCACCGGAGACAACCCCCCATCCAGCACATACACCCGCGTATTCGCCAACGGACGACCGATCGGAGGTGCTGCCGCGACCGCGGGGTCGGTGGGCTCCACGGGCCGCCACGTCGTGAAGACCGTGTTCTCCGTGGGGCCGTAGACATGGGTGAGCAGGGTGCCGGGGTGCCGCTCCGCCATCTGCCGCATGGCCTGCGCCGAAGGGGCCTCCCCGCCGGTCCATATGTGCCGCAGCGCGCCGAGAGCCGGACTGTCCTCCATGACGAGGGAGTTGAACAGGGCCGTGGTGATGAACGCACTCGTCACACCGTGCCGGGCGACGGTGCCTTCGAGGCTCACGGTCGCGGAGTCGCCGTGCGGGGCGACCACCACCGTGCCGCCGTTGAGGAGGGGCACCCAGATCTCGAAGGTGGAGGCGTCGAAGGAGTGCGGCGAATGGGCCAGGACACGGGTATGGGTACCGTCCTGCCAGCAGGGGTCGGCAGCCAGGGCGACGATGTTGCGGTGGGTCACCGCGACCCCCTTCGGCCGCCCCGTGGAGCCGGAGGTGTACATCACGTACGCCGTGTCCTCGACCTGGGGCTCGGGGAAGCCTTCGGCAGGGGCCGCCGGGGTGCGGTCGGCCTCGGAGACCGTCAGCACGGGAAGGTCCGGGTACGCGGCGGCCAGGGTGGTCGCACGCTCGCGCGTGGAGGCGTCGGTGACGATCAGACAGGGCCTGGTCTCGTCGAGGATCGCGCGTATCCGGACGTCGGGGCTGCGCAGCTCCAGCGGCACGTAGGCCGCACCGTTCCTGAGGACGGCCAGGAGCACGGCGACCAGATCCGCCGAGCGCTCCGTCATCACGGCCACCACGCGCCCGCCGGCCGCCCCGTGCCGTCGCAGGGCCTCGGCGACACGGCCGGAGCGGGCGTCCAGTTCCGCGTAGCTCAGCCGGGTGTCCTCGAAGAGCACGGCGGTGGCCTCGGGTGTGGCGGACGCCTGCTCGCGGAACCGCCGGGGGACCGACACCGCGGGCACCGGACGGTCGGCGCCCCTTCCCCGCGCGAGGATCTCACCGCGCTCGGTGCCGCCGAGCAGATCCAGGCTTCCCAGCGGACGGTCGGAGTCGGCCGCCGCCCGGCTCAGGAAGTTCTCGTAGGCATGGGCGATACGTTCGGCGGTGGCGCGGTCGAAGAGGTCCTCGGCGAACACCAGCCGCCCCTCGAGCCCCAGGGAGGTCTCGGCGACGTCGAAGAGCAGGTCGAATTCGGTCGACGGGGCTCTGTCGTCGTCCAGCATCCGCATGCTGAGACCGGGCAGGTCCACCCTGGCCGCGGCGTTGTTCTGGAGACTGAGCATGATCTGGAAAAGGGGGTGGCGGCCAGGCAGCCGCACCGGATTGACCACTTCCACAACGCGCTCGAAGGGCAGGTCCTGATGTTCGAGGGCGGAGAGCACCCGAGCGCGCGCCTGCTCCACCAGCGCGCCGAACGACGGGTCCCCCGAGGTGTCGGTGCGCACCACGACGGTGTTGACGAAGCAGCCGACGAGGTGTTCGAGATCCGCGTCCGTGCGACCGGCGACGGGGCTGCCCACCACGATGTCGGATCCGGCGCCGAGCCTGCTCAGCAGCCCCGCGAGTCCGGCATGCAGCACCATGAAGAGACTTGCCCCCTTGTCCCGGGCGAGTTCCTTCAGTTTCCGGAGATCGGACGGGCCCAGGCGCACGGGAACCGCGTCGGCCCGGCCTGAGGCGGTGGCCGGGCGAGAACGGTCACGCGGCAGGTCCAGTTCACCGGGAGCCCCGGCGAGCATCCGCCGCCAGTGTCCGAGCTGCTCCGTGAGGAGATCGCCTTCCTCGTCGCCGGAGTCCAGCAGCCCACGCTGCCACAGAGTGAAGTCGCGGTACTGCACCGGGAGTTCCTCCCACCGCGGAGCACTCCTCTCCGCACGGGCACGGTACGCCTCGGACAGATCGTGGAGGAAAGGCGCCACCGACCATCCGTCGAACGCGATATGGGGCACGACGGAGACCAGCACGTGAGTGCTCGCGTCCAGGGCGAGCAGAACCGCACGCAGGGGAAGGTCCCGGGACAGGACGAAGGGCTGCTCCACCACCTCCGCCACGGCCTGGGCGACACCGTCCTCCATGACCTCGCGCACCGGCAACTCCAGCCGTGCCGCGGCGGTCGGGACGTCGAGGATCACCTGTTGCGGTCCCGAGTCCGTCACGGAGAACAACGTCCGCAGGATCTCGTGCCGCGCCACCACGTCCCGCAGGGCCGCGTGCAGTGCCTCCACGTCCAGCACGCCGGTCAGACGCATGACGACAGAGGTGTTGGCGGTTTCGTCTCCGCCGCTCATCTGGTCCTGGAACCAGAAACGCAGCTGCGAAAAGGACATAGGGATCATGGCGGTGCGGTCCTCCGGGCTAGGCGAACGTCTGGCGAAGGAATTCCACGTGCCGCAGACCGGCCAGAACGGTCTGCGGGTCCACTCCGAAGTCGATGAGGCAGGCGATTTCGTCGACCCCGACCGAGGCGAGCCGTTCGACCAGGGCCCGCGCGTCACCCGGGGTCCCGAAGAGCCCTCGCTCGTAGAAGTAGGTGTCGAACGACTGGGAGACGAGGAAGTCGATGTCCTCCTCCTCCAGCAGGTCGACGTCGAACTCCGGGTCGTTCTCCCGCAACGACCGGGTGACGAGGTGCAGGGAACTCCTGAGGTAGTCGCGCAGGGGCGCGTGTACCGTCGCCCTCACCTCCTCCGCGCTCTCGCCGAGGAAGGTGTGCAGCATGAGGACGACGTGGCCGTCCCAACCGTCGTGTTCCTCCCGGCAGATCCGGCGGTACTCGGCGATGTTGGCGGCGAGGCCGTCGACGTCCTGGTGCAGCAGATGGGTGAGCACCCCGGCGCGGGCCGCGGCGGCGGCACGGAAGGTGTCCGTCTCGCCGGCGCTGGTGATCCAGACCGGCAGTTCCTTCTGCACGGGAGGCGGGAAGGCGCGCACCTTCGCCGGCATCCCGGCGCCGTCGAGCACCTCGCACTCCGCTCCGCGCCACAGGGACCTGACCTGTTCGACGTGGTCGATCAGGACGCGCTTGCGGTCCTCGTACCTGGTGCCGCTCAGGGCGAAGTCGACCGGGTGCCATCCGGAGGCGAAGGAGACGCCGACACGCCCCGCGGACAGGTTGTCGACGACCGACCACTCCTCGGCGATCCGGAGGGGATGGTGCAGGGGGGCCACCACGCTGCCGGCCCTGATGTGGATGTTCTCGGTGGCCACGGCGAGGGCCGCGCCGGTGACGGCCGGATTCGGATAGAGACCGCCGAACGCGTGGAAGTGACGTTCCGGAGTCCACACGGCGCGCCATCCGTGCCGGTCGGCGAATCGAGCGCCCTCCAGGAGGAGTTCGTACCGTCCGGCGCCACCCTCCGGGGTGCTGTCGTCTGCGAAGTAGAAAAGACTGAATTCCACGGGGGCTTCCTCTCGTCCTGTCCATCTCGATGCGCCGCGCTCACCCCTGGCGGCGCACCCTGGGTCTCGCCTTCGGGGCGGTGGAGAGCCGGACCGCCAGATCGGTCACCCGAGGCGCGTCGAAGACGGCTCCGACCGACAGTTCCACGCCGAATTCCGCTCGGATACGGCTGACAAGGCGCGTCACCAGCAACGAATGGCCCCCCAGGTCGAAGAAGCTGTCGTCGACGCCGACCTCCTCGAGATCCAGCAGTTCTGCGTACATCCGGCACAGGGCGACCTCCTGCGGCTTGCGTCCCGCACGCCTCGCCCCGCCTCGCACGGGCTCCGGGGCCGGCAGGGCGGCCCGGTCGACCTTGCCGTGCGGAGTCAGCGGGAGGGCATCGAGCACGACGAAGTCGGAGGGCACCATGAACGCGGGCAGGAACGAGGCGGCATGCCGCAGCAGGGACTCCCTGAGAAGCTCGCCGTCGAACGGCTGGAACGGAATGTTGACGTACCGTTCCGGACGGCGGTTCGGAAGCGGTGACGACGGCGCGTGCGCGGCGACGTTCAGCTCCACGTCGAAGCAGTACGGGCCGGAGCCGTCCGACCAGCGCAACGCCACGGTCCGGCCCAGAAGTTCGCCCAGCCGGACGAAGTCCTGCGGGTCCATGCCGCCGTCGATCCGGGCGCCACGTGACGCGTGAAGGTCCTCGCTCAGACGGCCGTTGGGTATGCCTGTCACCCGCAGACGCGTCGAGCCCGCTGCGCGTACCTCCTCGCGGAGGCCGTCGAGCGTCCGGCCGCCCTCACTCCACGCCAGCTCGATCACGGGCCCGTCATGGACGAGCCCGGTGCCCAGGACGACGTCGTAGCGGTAGCGGCTCAGCTCGTTGTCATGGGTCGCCTCCTTCAGACGCGCGTCATAGGAGGTGAACGAGGAGGAGGCGGCGACGAACGCCGGGAAGAAGTCCGGATCCACCAGGAGTTCCTGCTCCCTGGCCTGGCTGCGGGCGGTCTCCCGGCGATGCTCCTCACTGTGGGGCACGGCGGTGGATCTGCGCCCGGTGACCGCCCCGTGGAAGCAGTCGAGGAGTCTGAGATTGCGCAGGTCCCCGAGGAACACGGATCCTCCGGGGGCGAGCGCCGCCGCCGACTGCGTCAGCACACGGGCGAGGTGGTCGCCGCTGGGAAGGTACTGGGCCACGGAGTTGATGACGACGACATCGAAGTGGGCTTCGGGAATGGCGGTCATGTCATGGGCCGGCTGCTGCCGCAGAGTGACCCGCCCGGCGAGCTCCGGGCGTCCCGCGACCTCGCGCCGCAGGCCGTCGATCACCTCGGCGGAGAGGTCGAGACCCCAGTACGTCTCGACCTCGGAGGCGAGGTGTGACAGCAGAAGCCCGTTTCCGACGCCCAGTTCCAGCACGCGTCGGGGTGTGAGGGCCTTGATCCTGCGCACGGTCTCCGCGCGCCAGTCACGCATCTGCGCCACGGGTATCGGACGATCGTCGTAGCTACTGCGCCAGCCGCTGAAGTCCTCACCGAACTCGGCCGGTTCCCGTCGGGTGTGGACGGAGTCGTGGATCCGGCGCCAGGCGTCGATGGTCTCGTCGTCGGTCGCGCGGCCGGAGGTCTCCGGGACCACGTAGGACACGAGCCGACGGTCGCCGCCGTCACCGCGTACGGTCACCGCCGCCTGGGATATCCGCGGGTGACCGGTGAGCACGGCCTCGACCTCTCCCGGCTCGATCCGGTAGCCCCGCACCTTCGTCTGTTCGTCGGCTCGGCCGACGAACTCCAGTTCGCCGTCGTTGTTCCGCCGGACCAGGTCGCCTGTGCGGTACATCCTGGTACCGGGAGGGCCGTAGAGGTCGGCGGTGAAGCGTTCGGCGGTGATCGCGGGTCGGTTCAGGTACCCGCGCGCCACACCCGCGCCGGCGACGTACAACTCTCCGACCACGCCGGGCGGAACGTGCCGCAGGCGCTCGTCGAGGACGTACAGGCGCGTGCCGCGGACAGGCCGCCCGATCGGGGGCGTACCGCCCCCGGCGAGTGGTCCGCTCATGCTCGCGCAGACCGTGGTCTCCGTCGGCCCGTAGGCGTTGATGAGGGTACGGCCCCTCGACCAGCGCCGTACCTGTTCCGCCGGCAGCGCCTCACCCGCGACGACGAGTGTTCCGGCCGACGCCAGGGCGTCGGGCGACAGCACGCTCAGCACGGCGGGAGGCAGGGTGAGGTGGGTGACGCGCCACTCGTCGACGAGGTCGCGGAGTTCCGGTCCGGGCCGCAGCCTGGCGGCCGGAGCCATCACCAGCGTGGCGCCCGCGGACAGCGTCATGGCCACCTCCCAGAAGAAGGCGTCGAAGCTCGGGGAGGCGAACTGGAGCACCCTGGACGACGGCGTCACCCCCAGCGTTCGCGTCTGGTGGGCCGCGAGATTGGCGAGGCCGGAGTGCGGCACCACCACGCCCTTGGGGCGACCGGTGGATCCCGACGTGTAGACGACATACGCGGCCCCGTCGCGCCCGCGGGACCCGGACCGTCCCGCGTGCGCCGGATTCGACGCGCAGGCACCACGCAGTTCCGCCCGCGTCTCGGCTCCGTCCAGGCACAGTTGGGGCAGTCCTGCCGTCGCCCCGGCTTCGGGCGTGCTGCCCGTCGTGGTCAGAAGGAGCACGGGCCGGGCGTCGCCGAGCACATAGGCGATCCGTTCGGCGGGGTACTCGGGGTCGACCGGCAGGTAGGCGGCGCCGGTCTTCATGACGGCCAGCACCGCCGTCAGCAGCTCCACCGACCTGACCGCCGCGCCGGCGACGATCGTCTCCGGACCGACGCCGCGCGCGGCCAGGACGTGAGCCAGCCGGTTCGCATCGGCGTTCAGGTCCGCGTACGAGACCGCCTGCTCTTCGAAGACGACCGCCACAGCCTCCGGGGTCTGCCGCGCACACTGCTCGAACAGGTCCACCAGCGTGGGTGCCGGTTCGGCGCCGTCCGCGTCCCCCTCCGCGAGGAGTACCGCCTCCTCCCCGTCGAGCAGGACGTCGTAGCTCTCGACGGGCCGCTCGGGGTCGGCCACCGCGGTGCGCAGGACACGCAGGAGACGGTCGAGCAGGGCCTTCGCCGTACCGGGCCGGAACCGGTCCGCGGAGTATTCGAGGAATCCCCTCAGCTCTCCTGGCCGGCCACCCTCGTCCACCGTCTCGGTGACCGACAGAGAGAGGTCCGCCTTCGCCGTTCCCGTGACGACCTGTTCCGGCCGGGTCGCGGCTCCGTCGAACTCCCACACGGCCTCGGCGTTGTTCTGGAACGCCAGCAGGACCTGGAAGAGCGGTTGCCGGGTGGCCGCGCGCTCGGGGTTCAGTTCCTCGACCAGCCGATCGAACGGCAGGTCCCCGTGTTCGGTCGCCTCCAGGGCGGATTCCCGTACCCGGCCGAGCAGTTCCCCGAAGCCGGGATCGCCTGAGGTGTCGGTCCTCAGCACGAGCGTGTTGACGAAGAATCCGATCAGGTCGTCAAGGGCGGGATCGTCCCGGCCGGCGCTCACCACCCCGATCGGAATGTCGTGTCCCGCGCCGAGTCTGGTCAGCAGAGCGGCGAGCGCGGCGTGCACCACCATGAAGAGCGTGCAGCCGTGGTCCTGTGCCAACTCACGCAGTGCGCGGTGCAGTCGCGGGTCCCACGCGAAGGAGACGCGGCCGCCATGACCGCTCGGTTCGCCGGACGGTGTCAGGTCCGTGGGCAGCGCGAGCACGTCCGGCATGCCGTCGAGGGCCTTGATCCAATGATCGAGCTGCTTGCCGAGCAGACTGCCGGGTTCGCCCGCCCGCCCGAGCAGCTCGTGCTGCCACAGGGTGTAGTCCGCGTACTGAACGGGAAGTTCCGGCCAGTCCGGGAGTGCTCCCGCCCGGCGCGCCCGGTAGGCGGTCGCCAGGTCGCTCGCCAGCGGCCGCAGAGACCAGCCGTCGCTGGCGATGTGGTGCATGACGAGGAGCAGCACGTGCTCCTCGGGTCCGATCCGGAACAGCGCGCAGCGGAAGGGCGGTCGGGTGGCGAGGTCGAAGGGGGCCAGGACCGCCCCGGTGAGCACGGTCGGCAGTTCCTCCTCCGTGACGTCCCGAACCGGCAGGTCCGGGTGTGCCGCTTCGGGGTCGAGAACGTGCTGGTGGGGTTCGCCGCCGCGGTCCGGGAACACGGTACGCAGCGACTCGTGACGCGCGACGACGTCACCGACGGCGGACGACAGCGCCGCGGCGTCCATCGGCCCGGAAAGCCGCAGGGCCACGTGCTCGTTGTAGCGTGCGCTGTGTGCCGCCTGACGGTCGACGAACCACACGCGGCGTTGGGCCGGGGACAGGGGAAGCGTGGCCGGGCGGGCCCGGCGCGTCAGCCGCGGCCGGCCGGCGGACTCCGTGACGATCTTCGCGACGAGGCCCGCCGGGGTCGGCGTCCGGAACACGTCGCGGACCGTGAGGTCGGCGTCGAGTTCCGCGCGGACCGCGGCGACGAGCCGCATCGCCAGCAGCGAGTGGGCGCCCATGTCGAAGAAGTCGGTGTCCATGCCGACCCGCTCCACCCCGAGCAGCCGGGCGAAGATCCGGCAGAGCGACTCCTCCGTCGCGGTCCGTGGCGCACGACCGGTCTTCCCCGCGGCCGCGCGGTCCGGGGCGGGGAGAGCCGCACGGTCGGTCTTCCCGTTCGGCGTCAGGGGCAGGGAGTCCAGGACGACCACCGACGCGGGCACCATGTACCGCGGCAGGTGCGCCGCGCAGTGAGCGCGCAGCTCCCCGGCGTCGGGTGTGCGGGCCGGGGCCCCGGTGACGTAGGCGACCAGACGGCTGTCTCCCGGCTGGTCCTCGTGCGGCACCACCACCGCACGGGAGACCGCCGGATGGCCGGTGAGCACCTCTTCGATCTCACCCGGCTCCACCCTGTGGCCACGCAGCTTCACCTGGCCGTCGGCGCGCCCCAGGTACTCCAGCGTGCCGTCCGGCAGTCGTCGCACCCGGTCCCCCGACCGGTACATGCGCGTGCCCGCCGCTCCGAACGGATCGGCCACGAAACGCTCGGCCGTCGGCCCGCGGAGGTCGGCGTATCCGCGGGCGACGCCCCCACCGGCGAGGTACAGGTCACCCGCTTCGCCGCTCTCGACCGGTCGCAGCGCTCCGTCGAGGACGTAGGTCCGGACGCCGGGAAGCGCCGATCCGATATGGGGACCACGGTCGCTCGATATCCGCGTGGCCGTGGCGTCCACGGTGCATTCGGTCGGGCCGTAGAGATTGAACGCCGTCACCCGGCCCTGCTCGGAGAGGCGCGCCAGGTCCTGCCACATGGCTGGGGGGACCGGCTCGCCACCGAGCCACAGACGCAGGTGTGCCTCGCCGTCACCCTCACGGACGGCGTGCGGGCGCAGTTGTTCCCAGTGCGAGGGGGTGGCGTCGATCTCGGTCGCCTCGCAGACCCGGAGGAACGAGGCGAACAGGGCCGGGTCGGCGCGCTCTTCTTCGGTGGGCAGCAGCAGGGTGTCGCCGCGGCAGACCCTCGGCCACTGCTGAAGTGAGGCATCGAACCCGAGGCTCGCGTTCCACACGACACGGGCCGGGGCGGGGTCGTACAGTCCGCTCTCCTCCAGGGCGCTCAGGAAGTGCTCGACGTTGCCCCGGGTGACGACGACGCCTCGGGGACGCCCGGTCGTACCGGAGGTGTGGATGACGTACGCCTCGGACTCCGGCCGGGTGGCGATCCGCGGCGCTGCCACGTCGCCACTGCCACTGCCACTGCCGAGAACCGTCGCGAGCGCCAGGTGAGGAATGCCGTCCCCGAAGTCCGTGTCGCCCGGGCCGGGAACCAACACGACGCGTACGCCCGCCTCGTCGGCCAACGAGAGGCGGCGCCTGTCCGGGTGGGAGGGGTCCATGGGCACATAGGCCGCGCCGGTCCGCCAGACCGCGAGCATCGCGGCGACGAGATCCGCGCAGCGCGGAAGGCACACTCCCACCCTTGCGCCGGGGGCCGCGACGTGAACCGAGAGCGCTGCCGCGATACGGCTCGCGCGCTCGTCCAGTTCCCGAAAGGTGACAGAACCCCGGGAAGTCCGGACGGCGACCCGCCCCGGGTGTTCGGCAACCACCCTTTCGAAGCGCTTGACGGCATCGAACATGTCAGGCTCCATCCCCCTGTGCCTGTAGCCGCTGCTACTTCCGTATGCTCGCGGGTCGCATGTCGGTCCACGAGTCCTCGACATACCGGAGGCACCCGGCCCGATCCTGCGGCCCGTGGGCGACGTCCCATCCGTCGGGAACTGGGATTTCCGCAGGCCAGAGCGAGTGCTGTTCCTCTGCGTTGACGAGCACAAGGAAACGCCCGCCCTCGTCCTCAAAGGGGTTCGACATCCGTTCAGTCCCCGCTTTCCCCGCCTCACAAGTACGCCCGCTTGAACGCCTACCGGATATTAGGCGGGCCGTGAATTCTTGGCAGTGTTCAACGAAACCTGTCACGGTGACTCGCGCACCGGTGACCGTGTCGGGCGCCCGTGCGGCCGGCCGCCTCACGAGAGGATCCCTGACGGCATGACGCAAGGGCACGGCGTCACCACTTCCCCGAAGCGCAACGGCGGGCCGTGGTCCCATCAGGGTTTCCGCCTCCTGCTGATCGGCGAGACGACCAGCAAACTCGGGACCAACGTGACCTCGGTCCTGCTGCCCCTGGTGGCCATCAGCACGCTGGACGCGTCTCCGCTGGTGATCGGTGTGCTGACCGCAGCGCCCTGGCTGCCGTGGCTCGTGATCGGGCTGCCGGCCGGCGCGTGGGTCGACCGGCTTCCCCGCCGGGCCGTCATGCTGTGCTGCAACGTGGTGTCGGCGACGTTGCTGGCCACCGTGCCGGCGGCGGCCTGGACCGGGCTGCTGAGCACCTGGCAACTGCTCGCCGTGGCGCTGGTGAACGGCGTCTGCTCCGTCTTCTTCTCCACCGCCTGCTCCGCCTACCTGCCGTCCCTGATCGACAAAGCCGATCTCATGGAAGGCAACGCGAAGCTTCAGGGCGCGGAGCAGGCCGCCCGGGTCGCCGGGCCCGGTGCCGGCGGGCTCCTCGCCCAGGCCCTGGGCAGTGCCACCGGTCTCCTCGTGGACGTGCTCTCGTTCCTCGTCTCGTCGCTGTGCCTTCTCCTGGTCCGCGACGCCGAACCCCGCCCGGCCCGGCGGGTGGACGGCACCCTGTGGCGTGACATGGCCGACGGTCTGCGCATCGTCACGAGGGACCCCTACGTCCGTACCCTCACGCTGTTCGGCGCGGCCTTGAATCTGGCACTGGCCGGCTACCAGGCGGTGCTGCTCCTCTTCCTCGTGCGGACCGTGGAGGCCGACCCCGGCCTGATCGGACTGCTCATCTCCTGCGGGGGCGTGGGCGGCATCCTGGGCGGGCTGGTGAGCTCGCACATACCCCGTCGCCTCGGCACGGCTCGCGGGCTGATCACCGTCCAGCTCGTCACCGCGCCCTTCGCGCTGCTCATCCCGCTGGCGGGTCAGGGACCGCGGCTGGCTCTCTTCGTCGTGGGCTCCACCGTCATGACGGCGGGTATCGTCGCCTCGAACGTGATCATCGTCAGCTTCCGCCAGTCCTACTGCCCGCCCGAGATGCTCGGCCGCGTCACGTCGAGTGCCCTGTTCGTCAACTTCGGCACCATCCCCGTGGGCGCTCTGGTCGGCAGCACCCTGGCCACCGTCCTGGGACTCCGGCCGACGATGTGGGTGCTCTGCACCGGGATCTGCGCCACGAGCGGGCTCCTGCTGGCAGGGCCGCTGCGGCGTATGCGGGACCTGCCCCGGGCCCTGGTGCCGGTCCACGACTGATCCGGTCGGTCCGGTGATCCGCCCGCCGCGACCTCCGCTCAGGCACTGTGCTCCCTGCGCCGGTCCGCCTCCTCAGCGAGCGACTGCCACTGGTCGGCACAGAACCGCGCCAGTTGGGCGACGGTGCCCATCCAGTGCTCGGGCACCGCCTCGAGCAGCTGCAGACGCTCCCCCTCGTCGATCAACGCCAGCCTCAGCTGCAGCAACGTTCGCCGGCCGTCCGAGGAGTACTTGAGTCCTGGTTCCCGGCTCATGAGCTCGAGCCGCCTGCGGACCGACTCCGCGGTGTCCCCGGGCCCGGCGGCGGGGCCGCGTTTGCGGAGGCCCTGCCCGGAGTCACGTCGGCCGTCCGGTACGGGGTCGAGACCCTGCTCCAGGCGCCGACGCACGTCGTGCGCCGTCCCGAGGGAGATCCCGCACTCGGCCGCGACTTCGCGGAGTGACGCGGCGGGCCTCTCGGCGATCATCCGGCCGGCCTTCTGCCGCCCCGACCTCGTACTGAGCGGCCGCACCCTCCCGTCGTCGCCCACACGGGTGTTCAACTGAGGAATTTCGGCAGTTGAACGCTCCCTGATCGCCCCGACCGACTTCGGGCTCAGCCCCGAGATTTTCGCGATCGACCGGTCGGACCACGACGGGCGCATGGCCATGACCCGCTCGGCGGCCGCGCGGCGTTCCGACAGCGACAGCGGCATTCCGTGCCGTACGTTCAGTGCGACCGCGAGCAGGTAGACGTCCTCGTCGTCGCCGTCGAGGTAACGGGCCTCGATGGTGCTCCAGCCCCGGATCCTGCACGCGTGGACCCGGTGGACGCCGTCGACGACCCGCATGGTCGACCGGTGGACGACGATCGGCGGAAGGTCCTCGGCGACCTCCGCCAGCGCCTGCAGGTGCCCGATGTCGTGAGGTACCTGCCGGGGTGACTCACCCAGGACCAGGGCGCTCAGGGGAATGCGCACGATCGGCGCCTCGTCGAGCGCGCTCTCGAGCAGTCCGAGGCACCCGTCGGTGTTCCGTGTGATGGCACAACCCCCCGTTCGTTCGGATGGCGGTGAAGCCTCGAGTCCCCGGGCAGGGAACACGACTTCACTCTCGGTCGGCGGACAGTTCGGATGACGGTGAACGCATGCCCGGAGCGCGGTCCACCGATGCCAGGGGCCGCCCCTCGGCCTCTGCCGAGGGGCGGCCTGAGCCACACGTGCCGTGGCCGGCACCGGGAACGCGCCTACCTCACCGGGCGGCGCCCGGTTCCTCCGACGCCAGCGCATCGAGGCTCCGCTGCACCTCGTCTTCGTCCATGGCGTCCAGCTCGGCCAGAACCGCGGCCTCCACCGCCTCCGCCAGCAGCCGCAGTGTCGGCGCTTCGAAGAGCGCGCTCACCGACAGCTCGACCCCGAACACCTCCCGCATCCGTCCGACGGCGCGCAGCGCCAGCAGTGAGTGCCCGCCGAGGTGGAAGAAGTTGTCCTCCGCGCCGACACGGTCCGTCTTGAGATGCTCGGCCCAGATCCGGGCGAGGGTGCGCTCGGTCTCGGAGGCCGGTTCGACATAGGGCGCCCGGGTAGCGGTCCCGGTGGCCGGGCCCGCGGCGGGTGCCGGACCGCCTTGGTCCCCGGTCCATCGCGAAGCCAGCTCCGAGGCCAGCCTCGCCACCGCCACGTCCTGCGCGGACCCTTCGGCCAGCCGTTCCAGCACGGCCTCGAACGCTCCGGCGAAGCCCCGCGCCGACGACTCGTCGAAGACGTCCCGGTCGTACGTCAGCTCGCCCGCCAGACCGTCCGGGCCGAGCCGCAGCGAGAGGGCGAGATCGTACTTGGCGGTCCGGATCTCCGGAAGGACCGGGCGGGCGGTCAGCTCGCCCATCGTGCCGCTCTGCTCGTCCTGGCTGTCGAAGTCGAACAGCACCTGGAACCAGGGATGTCGGGAGTCGGGGCGCGCCGGTTCCAGCCTGCCGATCAGTTCGTCGAAGGGGACCTCCGCGTGGGCGTACGCCTGCAGCATCGTCTCCCGGGTACGGCCCAGGGCCTCACGGAAGGACGGCCGCCCGGACAGATCACCGGCGATGACCGACAGGTTCAACAGGAAGCCGACCAGGTCGTCGGTCTCAGGAAGGCCGCGGGAGGCGACGGTGGTACCCACCACGACCGATTCCTGTCCACCGGCCGCGCTGTGCAGGACCACCTGCCAGGCCGTCAGCAGCACCATGGCGGGCGTCGCACGCTCGTCCTTGGCCAGGCGCCGCAGCATCTCGGCCGAGCCGTGCGGCAGGCGCAGGTTCAGCGAGGCGCCGGCGCCGGACCGCCGTACCGGGCGAGGCCGGTCCAGCGGCAGCCGCAGCTCGGCCGCGTTCGCGAGGGCCTCACGCCAGTACTCCACCTCGGGCTCCAGCCTTCCGCCGGAGAGGCGGGCGCGCTGGGAGGCCATGTGGTCGAGCAGCTGCACGGTGAGTGCCGGGAGAGCGGCGGGGGCTCCGCCGGCCCGCTCCGCGTAGAAGGCGGCGAGGTCGCGCAGCATGATCCGGCAGGACCAGGCGTCGGACGCGATGTGGTGCGTCGTCAGACAGAGGAGGTGATGCTCGGGTCCGACGCCGATCAGGTCACCGCGCAGCAGCGGTCCCGTCGTCAGGTCGAACGGCCGGGCGACCAGCTCGTCCACCAGTCGCCGGGCCTCCTGCGGAGAGGCGGCGCTGTGCCTGCCGAGCGGGGCCTGGACGCTGCCGACCGGCCGCGCCAGGGCCATGGGCACCCCGTCCCGTTCGAGGAACCGAAGTCGCAGTGCCTCGTGCCGGTCCAGCAGCCGGTCCAGCGCCCAGCTCATCGCCTCGGGGTCGAGCGGCCCCTCCAGCTCCACGACCAGCGGCACCACCTGCTCGGCGGTGCCCGGACGCAGCCGCTCCAGCATCCACATCCCCGCTGCCGCCGGGGTGAGCGGCTGGGGCTGGTTCCGGTCCACGGCCGGCACCGCGTCCTGATGCGCGGTACCGCCGGCACCCGTCGCGGCGGACGCCGCCGGGCGCATCGCCGCGGCCAGCAGCGACTGGCCCATGGCGGCGGTGAACTCCGCGAGCGTCGCCTTCCGCAGCAGATCCCGCAGCAGCGAGTCGGTGGGAAGCTGCGGGAACAGTTCCCGGATGCGCGCCACCAGCCGCACCGCCAGCAGCGAGTGGCCGCCGAGGGCGAAGAAGTCGTCGTGCGGACCCACCTCCGACAGGCCCAGCACGTCGGCCCATACGTCCGCGACCGCCTGTTCGACGGGACTGAGCGGTGCGGTGCGGTCGGCCGGTCGGGGCTGGGGCCGGGTGCCGGCGCCCGTGGAGCGGATCCGGTCGCCCGCCCCGGGCTCCGGCAGTGCGGCCCGGTCCAGCTTGCCGTTGCCGGTGAGCGGCAGCTCCTCCAGCAGCACGATGTCGGACGGCACGAGGTAGTCCGGCAGCCGGTCGGCCAGGTGGGCGTGCAGGTCGGCGGCGGTCACTCCGCTGCCGGGCGCGGTGACCGGGTACGCGACCAGGCCCATGTCCCCCGGCGCCCGCACTCTGGCGACCACGGCCGCCGCGGTGACGCCGGGATGGGTCCGCAGGACCGTCTCGACCTCACCGGGTTCGACCCGGTAGCCGCGGATCTTCACCTGCTCGTCGATCCGCCCGAGGTACTCCAGGAGCCCGTCCGGGCGGAACCGTGCGAGGTCACCGGTGCGGTACAGCCGCTCACCGGGCACGAACGGATCCGGGACGAATCGCTCGGCGGTGACCCGCGGGTTGCCGAGATAGCCCCGGGCCAGGCATGCGCCGCCGATGTACAGTTCGCCGACGGTGCCCGTCCCCAGGGACGTGCCGTCCTGGTCCAGCACGTACATCCGCGTGTTGGACATGGGCCTGCCGATCGCCACCACACCGTCCGGATGCGGACCGAAGGGCACCTGGTACGCGGCGCAGCCCACCACCGTCTCGGTCGGTCCGTAGTGGTTGAGCACCTGTCCGTCGGGGCAGCGCCGCCGCCAGCGGGCGACCAGATCCGTCGTGAGCTGCTCGCCGCCGACGGCGGCCAGACGCACGTCCGGCGAGATCTCCGGAGGGAGCTGCGCGTCGATCGCGTCCAGCAGCGAGGGCGTGACCTTCAGCAGACCGTAGCTTTCACCGGAGGCGAGGGCCTCGCCGTATGCCGCCAGTTCCCCGCCCTCCGGCAGGAGCCGGACACAACCACCGGCGACCAGCGGCAGCAACAACCCGGTGAGCACCAGGTCGAAGGCGAGCGACGTGCCCACCAGGGAACCGCGTCGGTCCGGATCCGGGTCGTTCAGGATGTCGAGGTGCTCGTGGAGCAGGTAGTTGGCGAGGCCACGGTGGGTGATCGCGACGCCCTTGGGGCGCCCGGTCGACCCGGAGGTGAAGATGACGTAGGCGAGGTTGTCGGCGCTCACGCACGGCTGTGGATCGGTGTCGGAGCAGGTGACGGCCTCGGCCTCCAGCTCGCCGAGCACGTGGACCGGCACGGTGAGGTCCGGCAGGGACGCGCGGTGCGCCTCGCCGGCCAGCACGAACCTCAGCGGCGCATCCTGGAGCATGACCTCCAGGCGGGCGGCCGGCTGGCGCGGGTCCAGCGGCACGTAGGCGGCGCCTGCCTTGAGTACGGCGAGCAGCGCCACCATGCCTTCGACACCCCGCTCGACGCAGAGGCCGACGAGGGTCTCCGGGCCTGCCCCCAGGGCACGCAGCCGCTGGGCCAACCGGTTGGTCCGCGCGTTGAGGGTCGCGTAGTCCAGTTCCTCGTCGCCCTCACGGACCGCGGGCCGGCCCGGGGTGCGGCGGGCCCACTCCTCGAAGGCGCCGAGGAAGGTGACCGGCAGCTCGTCCCGGTCCATGCCTCCGCGCTCGGCGAACACGATCTGCCGTTCCCGCTCTCCGAGCAGGGTCAGGGCGTGCAGGGGGGTGTCCGGGTGGTCGGCCAGCTCGCGCAGCGTCGCCTCGAACCGCTCCTGGAGGATGCGCACCGTGGAGGTGCCGAGAAGCTCCGACCGGTACTTCCATACCGCACCGTATTCGGTACCGCGGCGCCCCAGGCTCACGGTGAGGTCGAGCCCCGACTTCTCGGCGAACAGCTGCCGGTAGGAGACCTCCAGACCGGGGAACTCCGGTTCGGCGAAAGCGGTGTTGTCCAGCTGGAGCATCACCTGCACCAGCGGCTGACGACCGGGCTCCCGTTCCGGCCGGACCGCCTCCACGAGGGACTCGAAGGGGATTCCCCCGTGGGAGAGGTCGTCCAGCGCTCCGTCGCGAACCCGGCGGAGCAGTGCACGGAAGCTCTCGTCCGGGGAGATCTCCACCCGCATCGGCAGGGTGTTGATGAACACGCCGATCAGGTGCTCCGTGTCCGGCAGGTCCCGGCCCGCGACCGGTGAGCCGATGACCAGGTCCCGCTGCCCCGAGCCACGCCACAGGGTCACGGCGAACGCGGCCAGGAGGGCCATGTACGTCGACGAGCCCTCGGCCTTCCCCAGGAGCTCCAGCCGGTCGACCGTGTCGACCGGGACAGTGGTGAAGGAGGTGTCGGAGGCCAGGCCGCTGTCCTCCGCGGGCACGTGGTCGAAGGGCAGCCGTACCGGCGGGACCTCGCCCGCCAGTCGCGCCCGCCAGTGGGCGAGTCCCCGCTCGGCCCCGCCTTCCGACAGCTGCGCCCGCTGGGCCAGGGCGAAGTCCGCGTACTGCAGGGGAAGCGGAGGAAGCGAGTCGGGCTCCCCGGTCCGCCGCGCCCGGTACAGGGCGGAGAGATCCCGGTTGAGCACTCCCTCGGACCACCCGTCGGCCGCGCAGTGGTGCATGCGCAGCACCAGGTGGTGGGAGTGTCCACCGCTGCGCAGCAGCGTCCAGTCGACCGGCGGCTCGGCCGCGAGGTCCTGCTTGTACCGGAGCCGGCCCTGGGCGAACTCCTCCACGGCCGCCTCGGCGCCCTCCGCGGGTATGTCGACGACGGGAAGCGGAACCTCCCCGGCCGGCAGGACCCGCTGCGCCAGCCCTTCACCCTCCGGCACGATGACGGTGCGGAGCACCTCGTGACGGGTGGTCAGGTCGGTGACGGCCCCCCGGAGCGCGGGGAGGTCGAGTTCCCCGCGCAGGCCGATGACGAAGACCGTCGTCTCGGCCGAGGATTCGGAGTCCATCTGTTCGGACAGCCACATCCGTTGCTGTCCGAAGCTGACGGGGAGCACCTCGGGCCGTTCGCGGACCGCGGCCCGCTCGGCGACGGCGCGCCCGAGCAGGGCCCTCTCGAAGGCGATGCGTTCCGGGCTCGGTCCGTTGGTTCGGGTGTCAGCCATGGTGTCCACTCCCCCGCGCCTCGCCGTCGGCGAGCGCGGCGCGCGTCGTCTCGATGTGCGCTGCCAGCGACCGCAGTTCGGGGTGCTCGTACACGGCCGTCACCCGGATGCTCAGACCGAGTTCCTGCTTCAGCCGGGCGACCAGCTTGATCGCGAGCAGGGAATGACCGCCGAGCCGGAAGAAGCTGTCGGTCGGGCGGATGCGGACCGAGCCCAGTACCTCCGACCAGACCTGCGCGATCAGCTGCTCGACCGGGCCCCGGAGCTGGTCCTCGGACGCCGGTACGTCCTCCACGGCCTCGGCCGGGGCGTCCGGCCGGGGCAACGCGGCCCGGTCGAGCTTGCCGTTCGCCGTGAGCGGGAACTTCTCCAGCGTCACGAGAGCGGCCGGCACCATGTAGCCGGGCAGGGACTCCTCGCAGGCCGCCCGCCACCGCTGCGGGGCGTCGGCCCCCACCTCGGCGCGCACCTTGCAGTATCCGACCAGGCCCGCGCCACCGGGGAGGTCGTCGCGCAGCACGACCACTGCCTCGGCGACCTCGGGCTGTCGCGTCAGGACCGCGGCGATCTCCCCCGGCTCGATCCGGTAGCCGCGCAGTTTCACCTGGTGGTCGGATCGGCCGAGGTACTCCAGCGACCCGTCCGCGGATCGGCGCGCCAGATCGCCGGTGCGGTAGCAGCGCGATCCGGGCGGTCCGTCCTCGTCGGGCAGGAAACGTTCCGCCGTCTGTCCGGGGCGGCCCAGGTAGCCGCGGGCGACTCCGGTACCGGCCAGGAGGATCTCCGCCCCGGGTTCACCGGCCGCGGTCCGCCCGAAGGGGTCGCCCAGCCGCAGACGGACCCCGGGCAGGGGTCCGCCGAGGTGGGGTTCGGTGGCGGGGGTGACCCAGCCCGCTGTCGCGTCGACCGTGCACTCGGTCGGTCCGTACAGGTTGACCGCGCGGGCCACCCCTGCCTCGCGCAGCTCGACCAGACGCTTCCACAGGCCGGGGCTGATCGCCTCACCGCCCACGAGAAGGGTCAGCGGTGGTTTCTCGGCACCGTCGGGCGCCGGCCAGTGGTCGAGCAGGGTGTCCAGGTGCGAGGGGGTGATGTCCAGGGCGGTCAACCGCTGGTCGGCGATCCACGTCGTCATCGCGGCCGGGTCCGCCCGCAGCGTGTCCGGCACGATCACCAGGGTGTCGCCGCGGCACAGCCGGGTCCACTGCTGCACGGAGGCGTCGAAGGCGACCGAGGCGTTCCAGCCGACCCGGCCGCCCTCGCCCTGGGAGACACCCGCCTCTTCGAGCGATCCGATCAGCGCCGTCGCCGAACCGCGGGAGATCTGTACGCCCTTGGGCTCACCCGTGGAACCGGAGGTGTAGATGACGTAGGCGAGCTGGTCCGGATGGACCGGTGCCCGGCCCGTGTCGCCGTCGGGCGCCCCGAGGAGCGCCGTTTCCGGCGTCAGCCTGGGCGGGCCGTCCGCGCCGGCGTCCGCCGCGGCGCGGTCCGCCAGCACCAGGGAAGCCCCGGATGCCTCCAGCAGCCGCCGTCGGCGCTCCGCCGGCAGCCCCGGCTCGACGGGCAGGTAGGCCGCGCCGGCCATCAGGACGCCGATCAGGGCCACCACGAGGTCCGCGCCGCGCGGCAGCGAGACCGCCACCACGTGCTCCGGGCCCAGCCCCCGGGCGCGGAGCGCGCCGGCCAGCCGCCCCGCCTCGTCGCGCAGCTGCGCGAAGGTGAGGGCACGGTCGGGACCGATGACGGCTTCACGGTCGCCCGGTACGCCGTCCAGTCTTTCCAGCAGATCCACGAAGGTCATCGCGCTCACCCGTGGATTCCGACGGCGGACGGGGACACGCTCGGGCTGCAGTCGCTCAGCCGCACCGGCTCGCCCATCGCCACGAGGATCTTACGGTCGCCGCGGTAGGCGTCCCGGCCGTGCGCGCACAGGATGTTGTCCACCAGCAGCAGGTCGCCCCGCTGCCATGTCTCACGCATGGTCACCGCCTCATAGGCGCGCCGCAGGGCCTCCGCCTCCTCCGCCCTGATCGGGCTGCCGTCGCCGAATCGTGTCTCGAACGGCATGCCGTTCTCCTCGGCGGCCTCCATCAGGACCTCGCGGATGTCCTCGTCGAGGGACCAGGAGTTCCAGAACGCGACGTGGTTGAACCACACCTGCTCCCCGGTCACCGGGTGGACGATCGTCGCGGCCCGGCGCTGCGCCGTCTGCAGCCCCTGGTCGCCGGTCCACTTCCAACCGATGCGGCGCTTCTGGCAGTACTCCTCGACCTCGGCGCGGTCCGACGTGCCGAACGCCTTCTCCCACGGCATGCCGAACACACTGTAGGAGCGCTCCAGCATCCAGCCCTGTGCCTCGAATCGCCGCCTCAGCTGCGCGGGCACCAGCCGCAGCGCCTCGCGCATGTCACCGACGGTGGTCGCGCCGCCCTCCTCGGGCGCCTGGGCGCAGAAGAAGAGCAGGAGGCCGGGGAAGTCCAGGGTGTAGCTGTTCTCGTTGTGCAACTTGATCGGCTGCGCCGGCGGCAGATCGGTCGAGGAGTAGATGTCGTCCCCGAAGTCGCTGCGAGGGGTCGCCTTCTCCTGGTACGCGGCGCGCTCCTGGAAGAGGACGTCGCGCAACGCGGCGAAGTCGGCCGCGTCCGTGGCGGGCAGCCCGCGCACCATCAGGCAGCCGGAGTGCCGCAGCTGCGCTCGCAGCTGCTCGCGGTTCTGCTCCAGCCAGTCCACCGCCGTGTCCAGGTCCGCCAGCGGCGGGCACTGCAGCAGCGGGGGTTTGCCGACCGCGTACTCGATCGGCAGACCCGCGGTCTCCTTCGGGGCGGGGAGGGCGGTGGTCATGGGTTCCTCCGGTCTGCGGGGAGTACGCGGCCGACTGCGGAAAGCACCGTCGGCAGGTCGTCCGAGAAGTAGAAGTGGCCGCCGGGGAACATCGACATGTCCGCGGAGCCGGTGGTCAGTTGGTGCCATGCCTTGAGGTCCGCGACCGGCACCACCGGGTCGTCCTCGCCGCCGAGCACGGTCAGCGGACAGCTCAGGGCCGGGACGGGTCCGGTGTAGCGGTACGCGTCGTCCAGGGCGAAGTCGGCTCGGATCACGCGCAGCACCATGGCGCGCATGTCCGGGTCCTCCAGCAGTTCCGGTGCGGTCCCGCCACGGACGCCGAGTTCGACGGCCAGCTCCTCGTCGTCGAGCCGTTCCGGGTGAACCGGGCGGGGATTCTCGAGGTGGGCCGCCCGCGCGGCCGAGACGACAAGCCCGGCGGGCGGGCGCCCCTCGCGCTCCAGTCGCAGCGCGAGCTCGAAGGCGACCAGTGCTCCCATGCTGTGACCGAGCACGTGGAGTCGCGGCTGGTCCCGCAGCACCTGGTACAGCTGATCGGCCACGTCGTTCACGTCGACGGGCAGCGGCTCCGAGTAGCGGGCTCCCCGCCCCGGATACTGCCCGATCAACAGTCTGACGTGCGGAGGGATCAGCGGCTCCCAGTCCAGGTAGGCGTGGGCGCTGCCACCGGCGTGGCTCAGCACCAGCAGACTGGGAGCGTCGGCCGGTAGATCGGGACGGATGTCCCAGACGGCTTCCCCGTTCATCGGTGCGCCCCCGTCCCGTCGGCCGGCGTCAGCGACACCTCGGCCTGGTCGTATCCCGCGATGTGGTTCGAGCGGACCCGGCGCACCGGACCGGTCACCTCGATGTCGGCCACCCGGCGGGACAGTTCCTCGAACAGGACCTTGAGTTCGCTGACCGCCAGGGCCCCGCCCAGGCAGTAGTGGGCACCGTGGCCGAAGGTGACGTGCCGGTTGGGCGTGCGGTCGATCCGGAAGGTGTCCGCATCGTCGAAGACCGACTCGTCCCGGTTGGCCGACGGGCCCCAGACCACTACCTGCTGACCCTCCTCTATGTGACGTCCGGCCAGCTCGGCGTCGCGGGTGGCGGTCCGCAGCGTGTGGGCGCCAGGAGAGGTCCAGCGAAGAATCTCGTCGACCGCGGAGGGCAGCAGCGCCGGCTCGGCCTGCAGCGCCCGCCATTGGTCGGGCCGGGCGGCAAGGGCGAGCACGCCGCCGACGGCCGCGTGCCGGGTGGTCTCGTTGCCCCCCGAGATGAGTCCGTCGCAGTTGAGGAAGATCTCCTCGTCGCTCAGCGGCACCCCGTCCACCGTGCCCTGCACGAGCGCGGAGATGACGTCCTCGCGCGGCTCTCGCCGCCGCTCCTGGACCAGCTCCGAGTAGTAGAGCAGGATTTCGGCGTGCGCCTCGATCGCCGCGTCGGCGGGAGAGCCGTCCTCGTCCACGGCACCGAAGGCCACCGTGGTCCGGTCGAGCATGAAGTCCCAGTCCTCGCGCGGCACACCGAGCAGATCGCAGATCACCGCGACCGGCAGCCGGGAGGCGGCCTCGACGAAGTCGACGGTCCCGTTCTCCAGCGCGCGGTCGAGGCTTTCGGTGACCGTGCTGCGCATGTTCTGCTCCAGCCGGTGCACGGTGCGCGCGGTGAACGCCGAGCTGATGATCCGGCGGATGGCACCGTGTCGGGGCGGGTCGGTGACGATCAGCATCTTGCGGGACGCGGCCGCAGCCGCCCGCACGTCGCCGCCCAGCCGCATTCCCTGCTCGGACGAGAAGGTCTTGCTGTCCCGCAGGACGCGGACCACCTCGGCGTGCGTGGTCACCGACCAGTAGGCGACGCCGTTGGGCCGCACGGTCCAGCGGACCGGGTCGTTACGACGCAGCCAGCGCCAGACGGGGTGCAGATCGCCCTGGCTGTGCAGGTGGGGATCCGCGATGTCCACGGAGCCCGGATCGAGCATGTCGGTCGTGGTCATGAGGCCGCTTCCTGGGTGTGTCGCTCCGGGGCCGTGTCCCTCAGCAGCCGGGCGATGGCGGGCACGAGGCCGGAGTGGGGGTCGAGATGAAAGAGGTGCCCGCCCGGGAAGAGCAGGCGGTCCCAGCCGGCGCCGGCATACTCACTCCAGCCGTCGAGCTCTGCCGGGGTGACGCCCTCGTCCTCGGTCCCGCCGCACAGGGTCAGCGGGCAGGCCAGCGGCTTGCCCGGGCGGAAGCGGTAGTCGTCGCACACCGCGAAATCGCCGCGGAGCGGGGGGATCAGCAGGGCCTGCAGGTCCGGGTCGTCCAAGACCCAGCCGGGCAGCGTCCCATTGCCGACGAAGTGGCGCACCACTTCCTCGTCGCGGTAGCCGCTGAGGTCGAGATCGCCGTGGTGCCGGTGCGGGGGCCGGGTCGCGGACACGATCAGCCGGTCGGCCCACAGCCCGTGGGCCTGGCCGAGCAGCCGCGCCAGCTCGAATCCGACGATGCCGCCCATGCTGTGACCGAAGATCGTGAACGGCCGGTCGAGCCGGGCCAGCAACGCGGGCAGCGCGCCGGCCACGATGGCGTCCATGGACTCGAGTACCGGTTCCGACCACCGGTTCTGCCGACCCGGGAGTTGCAGGGCGAGCACGCCGGTATCGGGCCCCAGCTCGTCCTGCCAGCTGCGGAACTGTCCGGCTCCCCCGCCCGCGTGATGGCAGATGACCAGCAGCTGACCGGCGGCTTCGGCGTTCGGCCACTCCATCAGCCACGGCGACCTCGTCGCGGCGTTCATCGGATCTCCTCGGGCGTGGCCTCGGCCAGCGCCTGGTTCATGATCGCCTCGGCGAGGTCGGCGAGCACCCTGTGCTCGAAGAGCATCCGCACCGACACCTTGACCCCGGTGAGCGCCCTGACCCGCGTGATGACCTGCGCCGCCAGCAGCGAGTGGCCGCCCTTCTCGAAGAAGTCGTCGTGGACACCGACCTGTTCGACGCCGAGCACCTCCTGCCAGATGCTCGCGACCATCTCCTCCAGAGGGGTCCGGGGCGCCTCGTAGGCCGGCGCACCGGTGACCGTCTCCGCGTCGGAGTCCGTGATGAGCACGGCCAGCGCGGTCCGGTCCACCTTGCCGTTGGCGGTGAAGGGAAGTTCCTCGACGAAATGGAACCCGCCGGGCACGAAGTGCTCCGGAAGGCGGGTACCCAGATAGGCGCGCAGCGCCTCCGGGGTGGCATCGTCCTGGGTCTGCGGCCGCGCCACCACGCAAGCCGTCAGTCCGACCACGCCCGAGGCGTCCTCGCGCGGGACCACCGCGCACTCGTGGACCGCGGGGTGGCCGCCGAGCACCGACTCGATCTCGCCCAGCTCGACCCGGAAGCCGCGGATCTTGATCTGGTCGTCGGCGCGGCCGACGAACTCGAGCTCCCCGTCGGCCCGCCTGCGGGCCAGGTCGCCGGTGCGGTAGAGCCGTCCTCCCGGCGTCTGCGCGTAGGGGTCGGGGAGGAACTGCTCCGCGGTGAGCCCGGGACGGCCCAGGTAGCCTCGGGCGACTCCGACGCCGCCGAGGTAGAGCTCGCCCACGACATTGACCGGGACCGGCCGTAGTCGCGCGTCCAGCACCAGGGCGCTGTGTCCGGGGATCGCGGTGCCGATGGGCAGGTTCGCCTCGTCGTCCGACGACTGGACCCGGTGGCCGGTGGACCAGATGGTCGCCTCGGTCGGGCCGTAGAGGTTGAAGCACTGTGCCTGCTCCAGCCAGGGTCGGACCATCGCCGCGGTGAACACCTCGCCACCGGCCATGACCGTGCGCATGCTCGGCACGTCGACCGCGCCCGTCGCCGCGATCGCGGACGGCGGCCCGCACCAGGCGGTCACCTCGTGGCGACGCATCAGTTCCGCCAACGGCTCACCCGGGACCAGTTCGTCCCGGGCGCCGAGCACCAGGCGGGCTCCCGCGCCGACGGCCGCGATGATCTCGAAGACGGAGGCGTCGAAACTCGGCGAGCAGAACTGGAGCATGACGTCGTCGCGTCCCAGCGACAGGAACGACTGCTGCGCGGCGATGGTGTTGGCGAGGGAGGCGTGGCTGATCTGCACGCCCTTGGGACGGCCGGTCGAACCCGAGGTGTAGATGACGTACGCCAGATTCGCCGCCACCGCCACCGCCACCGCGCCGGCCACGCCACCCTCCGCGACCTCCGCGTCCGGCTCGACCAGCGGCACCCCGCCGCCCGACGCCAACGACCGCGCGACCTCACCCGAGCCGACCACCACCGCGGCACCCGAGTCGCCCAGCATGAACTCCAGCCGAGCC
The DNA here is from genome assembly GCF_042743475.1 of Streptomyces sp. NPDC059534. Taxonomy (NCBI): domain Bacteria; kingdom Bacillati; phylum Actinomycetota; class Actinomycetes; order Kitasatosporales; family Streptomycetaceae; genus Streptomyces; species Streptomyces sp. NPDC059534. Next base: position 123,331 of record NZ_JBHWAQ010000026.1, on the reverse strand, counting down.
ACCGGATACTCCGGATCCAGCGGCACGTACACACCGCCCGCCTTCAACACCCCCAGCAACCCCACGATCAACTCGACCGACCGCGGCAGACACACACCCACCAACACCTCGGGCCCCACACCCCGCGACCGCAACACCGCCGCAAGACGCTCCGCCCACGCGTCCACCTCACCGAACGACCACGACCGGCCACCCGACACCACCGCGACCCCGTCCGCACCCTCCCGAGCCCACCGCGCGAACACCTCGTGCAGCAATACGGTCGACCGGTTCTCCATCTGCCTGCCCCTTGTCATCAACGCTTCTTGTGCGCAGTCGTCAGTCACGGACTTTGTCGCTCACACGCTCGGATCCGACCTGCTCGGCAGCGGGTGCCCTGTCCGCGCGCGACCGGACGCCCAGGTACACACCTGCGGCGAGCGTCACGGCGAACATCAGCAGGAGCACCAGTCGGTAGTGCAGGGCCGACGTGAGCACGGCGCCGACCAGGATGGAGATCGTCTGCGGCACCCCGCCGACCATGTTGAAGGCCGCGTGCACCCGGCCCTGCAGCCCCGCCGGGGTCAGCTTCTGCCCCAGCGTCATCATGGGAATGAGGATCCACGGCACCGCGAAGCCGCACAGGACCGCGCCCGCCGCCACCGCGGCCGGCAGCGGGGGAATCAGCAGCAGGGCGCCCCCCGCGTACAGGACGAATCCGGCGGTCGCCACCCGTTCCTCGCCGATACGCCGTACCACCGCCGCGGCGGTGAGCCCGGCTGCGATCGCGCCGACGCCCTGCGCGCTCACCAGCACGCCCACGAAGGCCGGCGGTCTGCCGAGTCCCTTCTCCACCACCGCGTACAGCGCCGTCTGGGCGAAACCGAAGACGCTGAGGGACATCGCCCCGGCGATCAGGACACGCTTCAGCGCCGGTGTCGCCCAGACGTGCCGGATACCGAGCAGGACGGAAGTCGTCCAGCTCTCCCGGCCTTCCTCGGTGCCGTGCGGGGCGGGCGCGCTGCGGCCACCGCGTACCGCGAGCAGGGAGAGGGTGGCGATGACGAAGGTCGCCGCATCGATCACGACGACCCAGTGCGCTCCGATCACCACGACGGCGCCCGCGCCCAACAGCGGTGCGGCGAGACGGAATCCCTGGCGCATGACCGTCAGGAAGCCGTTGGCGGAGACCAGGAGCTCCTTGGGCAGCAGCTCGGGCAGCATGGCGGACTGGGCGGCGTCCAGCATGGCCACGGACACGCCGTAGCCGAACATCACCACGTAGACCAGCCACAGGTTCGTCCGGTCGTGCACCAGCAGCAACAGCAGCACCAGAGCCGCGGTGAGCATGTTGGTGACGATCAGCAGCCGCCTGCGCCCGACCCGGTCCACCACCAGCCCGCACAGCGGCGCGAGCAGTTCACCCGCGACGAAGGCGAACATCGTCAGGCCGGCGGCGCTGCTGCTGCCGGTGAGCATCTTCACCCACACGCCCATCGCCAGCCACAGCGCGCTGTCTCCGAACACGGAGAAGAGCTGACCGATGAGGTAGATGCGGGCATCGCGGACTGCGAAGACCTGTCTCATCGGCGGGTCACTCCCCTCTCTGCTCGACGTGCTGGGCGACGTGGCGCAACGTCTGCAGCCGGAGGAACTGGAGGGGTTCCACCTCATGGCCGGCCGCGGCCATCTGCCCGCAGCAGGAGATCGCGAGCAACGAGTCACCGCCGAGTTCGAAGAAGTTGTCACCCGGCGCCACCGAGGGCACGCCCAGGACACGGGACCAGATGCCGGCCAGCTCCGCCTCCAGCGGCGACGCGTACTCCGGGCGTTCCCGCCGGTCCGCGGTCGCGGGCTCGAGCGGCCAGTTCGCCAGGGCGAGCCGATCGGCCTTGCCCGCCGGACTGCGTGGCAACTCGTCGTGGCGGACCAGCGTGTTGGGCACCATCGGCTGGGGCAGGTACTCGGCAAGGCTCCGCCGCAGACGTTCCGGTGCCGCCGGATCGGAGGCGGTCAGCACGACGTGCGCGACGAGCCTGCCGCGCCCCTTCTCGTCGTCACGCAGCACGACCACGGCGTCCCCCACCTCGGGAAGTTCGCGCAGCCTTGTCTCGATCTCGCCGAGTTCGACGCGCACTCCGTTCACCTTGACCTGGGAGTCCGTGCGGCCGCAGTACTCGATCACACCGTCGGGATGCATCCTCGCCAGGTCGCCGGTTCGGTACAGCCGCTCGCCCGGCAGGCTGCTCCAGGGGTCGGGGACGAAACGCTCGGCGGTCAGGCCGGGGCGGCCACGGTAGCCACGGGCGAGGCCCGCCCCACCGAGGAACAGCTCGCCGATCACTCCCGGTGGCACCGGACACAGCCGGTCGTCCAGCACCAGAGCGCGGGTGTTGGTGATGGCGCGGCCGATGGGGACGCTGCCGTTCCGGGGGCCGAGGCCACAGTCCCAGGAGGTCACGTCGACCGATGCCTCGGTCGGGCCGTACAGGTTCTCCAGGCGGGCCGCGGGGAAGGCGCTCCCTGCCTGCCGCGCGAGCCCGGGCGCCAGCGCCTCACCACTGCAGACCACCAGTCGGAGCGAGTCGCAGCCGCGCGCCGAGGGGTCGGCCAGGAAGGTGCCCAGCATGGACGGCACGAAGTGGCAGACGGTGATCTGCTCGTCCTTGACCAGCCGCGCCAGGTAACGGGGATTGAGGTGTCCTCCCGGTGCCGCGAGCACCAGCCGCGCGCCGACCATCAGGGGCCAGAAGAGTTCCCAGACCGAGACGTCGAAACTGATCGGAGTCTTCTGCAGGACCCGGTCGGCCTCGGACAGCCCGTACTCCTCCTGCATCCACAGCAGCCGGTTGACGATGCCGGCGTGCGGGACCTGCACGCCCTTGGGACGGCCCGTGGAACCGGAGGTGTAGATCACGTACGCGAGGTTGGCCGGATCCACCGGGGGCACGGCCGACACGTCGGTCCCGTCCGGCGTGTCCCGCACGGGGTCCTCGCCGTCCGCCGGGTCGACGAACACACGGCTGCCTCGGAACTCCGGCAGCTCGACAGGTGTCCGCGGCGAACCGATCAGCAGACCGGCCCCGGCGTCCGCGAGCATGTAGTCGAGGCGGGCGGCCGGGTATCCCGGGTCGAGCGGAAGGTAGGCGGACCCGGCCTTGAGTACGCCCAGGACAGCGACCAGCAGCTCTGGCGAGCGCTCCAGGCAGACCCCGACCGGGCGATCAGGCCCCGCGCCGAGGACACGCAGCCGGGCCGCCAGCGCGTCTGCGCGCCGGTGCAGTTCCGCGTAGGTCAGTTCGGCGCCGGCAAGGCTGACCGCCACCCGGTCCGGGTGCCGCCGCGCCGTCTGCTCCAACAGCCGTACGAGCGTCTCCGGCTCGCGAGGCACCTCCGCTCCCGAGCCCGCTGCGCGCAGGGCCCGGCGCTCGTCCTCGGTCAGCGGATCGGCGTCGGCGATCGGAGCCGCGGGAGCGGCCAGAAGCTGCGTCAGGAGCTGCTCGTAGTGCCGCACCATGCGTTCGGCGGTGGCCGCGTCGATCAGGTCGGTCATGTAGGCCAGCTGAAGCCGGATCGCGGTGCCGTCGTCAGCCGTGCACAGCGAGAGGTCGAACTTGGTCAGCCCGGTGTCGAACTCCAAGGGCTCCACGGTCAGACCGGGCAGCCGCCACTGCGCGTGATCAGCGTCCCGGTGCAGGAAGAACGCCTGGAAGAGAGGGTTGCGGGCCACATCGCGCGGCGGCTTCAGAGCATCGACGAGGTCGTTGAAGGCCACCTGCTGATGCTCCAGCGCCGCGAGCAGTCGGCGGTGTTCACGCTGCGCCAGGTCGACGTAGGTGTCGTCCGGTGCGATCCGGGTGGGCAGCACGATCGTGTTGGCGAACAACCCGACCAGGTGCTGCGTCCGCGGACCCGTCCGGCCTGCGACCACCGTGCCGACGTGGAAGGACTTCTGCCCCGAGTACCGGTGCAGGAGCACCTTGTAGGCCGAGAGCAGAACGGTGAACAGGCTGGTGCCGTGCTCCCGTGCGTAGGCCCGGGCCGCGTCACCCACGGCGGAGGGGAGCGTCCGTACGGCCACGCCGCCCCGGTAGGAGGGCATCGCCGGACGGAGCCGGTCCGTGGGGAGCTCCAAGCTCACCGGCACGCCCGCGAGCTCCTCGCACCGGGCGCGCAGCTCGGTGGCGGCCGTGCCGTCCTCCTCCCGCCGGCTCAGCCACGTGGTGAAGTCGCCGTACTGGACGGGGAGGCTGCCGAGAGACTCGTCGAGGGCCGTCTGCACCGCCGCGGTCCCGTGGCCGGCGACGGGGTACCCGGTCGCGAGCTCCCGCAGGATGACGTCGAACGACCAGCCGTCGTTGACGATGTGGTGCACGACCAGCAGCAACAGGTGGTCGTCCTCGGCCAGTCGGTAGATCCTCGCCCGGAACAGGGGGCCCGCCGCGAGGTCGAAGCTCCGCCCCGCCTCCTCCGTCGCCAGGAGGCAGGCCGCCTCCCAGCGCTCGGTCGGCGAGTCCCCGGTGTCCGGGAGATCCACCACCGCGAAGTCCGGGGCGTGCTCGGCGTGAACCACCTGGCCGGCCGTCGGCGGGCCCGGGAACGTGGTCCGCAGGCTCTCGTGCCGCCGCACGGTCGCCTCCAGGCAGGTGCGGACGGCAGCCGTGTCCAGCGGGCCGCGCAGGCGCAGCCCCTGGTGCGTGTTGTACAGCGAGCCGTCCGGCAGCACCCGGTCGAGCGCCCACATGCTCCGCTGGTGCGGCGAAAGCGGAACCAGCGAACCGGCGGGACGTGGAGAAATCTCGGGAGACCTCGTGATCCGGCCTTCCGATCGGCCGCTCAGACGAATTTCGAGGAGACGTCGCTTCGCCTCGGAATCAAGTCCGGCCCCCATCTGTTTCCCTTTCATTTCCCCACCGCTCTTCCGGCCCCGCGAAGGTATTTCAGACCGCCTGATCGACCTGCTGCTCCATATGAATACGGAGGCTCAGCGGCCGCATGTCGACCCAGACCTCCTCGATCCGCTGCAGGCACTGCTCCTTGGCCCCGGTGGTGCCCTCGGCGCGCCAGCCGAGCGGGAGGTCCCTGCCCTCGGGCCAGATCGAGTACTGCTCCTCGTGGTTGACCACTACGGCGTACCGCACGTCTTGGGATACATCGTCAGACATGGTGCAATCGCCCCTCTCATGACTGCCAGGAATCGCATGACTCCGGGATTTCGATCTCAGAGTAGGAGCGCCACTATCCGCGGGCTATCCGTGGACTATCGGCAGGCCGACATCGGTCCACTATCGAGTCACCATTCATCCGCTGACCGTCCATAGATTCCCCTTGACTTCTGAATAATGCGCCTGGAACGCTCTCGAATCACAGCACGCCACCCAGCTAAGGAACCAGAAATGACGGATGAGCAGGCAGTGGAACTCATATCGCAGCTGATATGCAGGGGCCGGCCGATCTCCCAGAAGGACGTGACGGCGGACACGAACCTCGTCGAGGACCTCGGCTTCGACTCCCTGGACGCCGCGGAACTCCTCGCGGCGGTTCACCAGCAGACCGGGCGTCAGCTCGAGGTCCAGTCGGTCAAGGACTTCCAGACCGTGGGCGGCGTGGCGCGTCTCCTGGTCTCGGGTGGGACGGAGGCGGCCGCGTGATCGTGCAGCAGACGTCCCCGGAGGACGAGCTGGAGCCCATGGTCCTGCTCAACGCCTACCGTGCCGCGGAGGTCCACGGCGCGGGCGCGATCATGCGCCTCGGCCGGCTCGCGGACAACGCGCAGCTGCGCAAGGACCTGAGCCGCCACCTCCGCGACGAGGCCGTGCACGCCTGGCTGTGGAGCAAGGCCATCCACGAGATGGGCGGCGAGATCCACGAGGTCGACGAGCCCTACCAGACGGTCCTCGCCCAGCAGTTCGGCATCCCCCGCTCCCTGAACGAGCTCCTGGCGCTGACCTGGGTGTCCGAGCGGCGTGGCTGCGCCCAGTACGAAGAGCACCTGGAGATGAAGGAGATCCCCGCCTCCATCCGCCGGACGCTGCGCGGCATCCTCAAGGACGAGATCTGGCACGTCGGGTACATCCGCGAGGAGCTGGACCGGCGGGCGCTCAAGGACCCGGCCGTCGAGGGGATCATCGAGCGTGCGATCCTCGCCGACGAGCGGGCCATGGTCGAACTCTCCTCGACCGGCGTCTTCGACGCCCTGAACAAGGCTCCCGGCGCATGACGACGGTCGCACCCGGCGCCACGGTGAGCGAGGTCGGTGCGGAGACGATCCTGGCCGGGCCCGCGCTGCCGACCGGGTTCCTCAGCCTGGAGGAGATCGTCAGGCCGCACGAGGTCACGGACCGGTACGTCACCGTCCCCGACGGCTCCGACACCGTGCGGCTGAGCTACCGGGAACTCATGGAGCGCGCCGCCTCGACGGCCGCGCGTCTGCGCAAGGCCGGGCTGACGCCGGGCTCCTCGGTGGCCTGCGTCCTGCACAACGACCTCGGATCCGTGCTCACCCTGCTCGGAGTCTGGATGGCCGGCGGCGGCGTGGTCTCGGCGCCTCCGCGCAGCGGGCGCGGGGCCCTGCCGGGCCAGGGCATCGCCGGAGTCCTGGAGCGCATGGGCTGCGAGTTCTTCGTCAGCGACGAGGACAGCGCCGAGCTGCCGCTGCCGCCGGGAGCACGGCTCCTGTCCCAGGGCGCGCTCACCGAGCGGGACTCGGAGCGCCACTCGGTGCCCGACCTGTCCGTGCCGGACAACGCACTGGTCCAGTTCACCTCGGGCAGTGTCGGTACGCCCAAGGGCGTCGTGGTCGGGCCGACGGAGCTGGCCGGCCACCTGAAGGCGGTCGCCACAGGGATGGAGCTGGAGCAGGACCGGGACCGCCTGGTGTCCTGGCTGCCGCTCTACCACGACATGGGCCTGGTCGCGATGCTCCTCAACGGCCTGGCCGCCCGGATCGACGTCGTCCTGTCGAACCCGACCGGCTTCGCCAAGCGCCCCGCCACCTGGCTGACTTCGCTCTCCGAGGAGCGGGCGACGATCACCGCCGCCCCGAACTTCGCCTACCGCCTCGCCGCCGCGGTCCCGTACGCCCCCGAACTCGACCTCTCCCGCATGCGGGTGTCCCTGAGCGGCGGCGAGCGGCTGCAGTGGGAGAGCCTCCTCGACTTCAACCGGGTGGCCGAACCCCTCGGTTTCGCGTGGGGGGCCATTCAGCCGAGTTACGGCCTGGCCGAGGGCGTGGTGGGCACGACCTCCACCACCATCGGCCGAGGGCCGAGGCTGGGGCCGAACGGACACGTGTCCGTCGGAGTCCCCCTGGCGGGCGTGCGGCTGAAGCTGCGGACCGGCACCGAGCCGGTACCGGTCCATCTCGGCGGCTCCTCGCGATTCTCCGGCTACCAGACGACGGACGGCTTCGAGCCTTCCACCGGCGAGTGGCACGACACCGGTGACGCCGGGTTCGTGTACGAAGGCGAACTGCACGTGTCGGGCCGGCGCAACGAGGTCATCGCCCTGGCCGGCCGCAACATCTTCGCGGAGGACGTCGAGGCGATCACCCACGGTGTGGGCGCGGCCCAGATGCGGGCCTGCGCGGCCTTCCGTGACATCGAGGACGACACCCGGTTGGCCCTCGTCATCGAGGTGGCCCGCCAGACGGACGCCGATGAGGCGCTCGCGCTGGCCCGCGAGGTGCGCACCAGCGTCATCAAGCTCCTCGGCACGCGCCTCACCTCGGTCCGGATGGTCCGTCCGGGCACCATCCCCCGGACGACCTCGGGCAAGGTCCAGCGGGCCCGCTGCCGCGATCTGATCAGCTCGGACGCCATCGGCAGCCGCGTGCTGGCCGAGCTCGTCTGACCCTGTCGGGCAGCCGACATCACTGAAAGGAGGCACTGCCGATGGCAGCCAAGTCCATCTGGCTCGACGGGGAACTCACCGCCTGGGAGGACGCGAACGTCCACGTCACCGTCATGGGGCTGCACTACGGCATCGGGTTCTTCGAGGGAATCCGATGCCACCGGACCGACCGCGGAACCGTGGCCTTCCGCCTCACCGACCATCTCGAGCGTCTCGCCGCTTCCGCCGCGATCTACGGGGTACCCCTGCCGTACTCCGTCGACGAACTCGCCCGGGCGTGCGCCGATGTCGTGGTCGCCGGTGGCCTGGGCGACTGCTATCTGCGCCCGATCGTCTTCCTCGGGAACGGCCCCAACCCGCTCAGCGCGCCCTTCCACGCGGCAGTGATCCCGAGCGAGAACGGCCCGCTGGCCGGCCTGCCGCCCACCGAGGGCGTCACCGCCAAGATCTCCAGCTTCCAGCGCATGTCGGCCAACGCCCTGCCTCCTACGGCGAAGGCGACCGGCCAGTACCTGAACGCTTTCCTCGCCCAGCGCGAGGCCATCAGCTGCGGATACCAGGAAGCGCTCCTGCTCAACGGCGACGGGTACGTCGCGGACGGCTGGGTGCACAACGTGTTCGCGGTACGCAACGGCGTCCTGCTGACGCCGCCCCAGAGCAGCGGGGCGCTCGGTGGGATCACCCGCGACACCGTCATGACGCTGGCGAAGGCCCACGGCGTCGAGGTCCGCGAGCAGAACCTCGTGCGCAGTGATCTCTACCTGGCCGACGAGTGCTTCCTCACCGGAACCGCGGCGGGGATCGTGCCGGTGGTCTCCATCGACGGGCGAACGGTCGGTGACGGGAAGCCGGGCGCGATGACGGCCGAGCTCACCGCGAATCTGGAACAGGCGATTCACGGCTCGGACCACGAACAGTGGCTGGAGGTCCTGTCATGACATGGGCGGTAGAGCAGAGCACCGCGGAGGAAGACCAGGCGCTGGAGTTCCGCAACCAGCTGGAGGACGCGCTCGCCGGCTTCGACGCCGAGGATTTCGAGCGCTGGGAGCGTGAGGGGCGGACACCGCGCGAGCTGCCGGCCGCTCTGGGGCGGGCCGGCGTGTTCCGGCACCGCTGGAAGGACGGCGCCGAAGAGGGGCTCCCTCGGCTGGTGACGATGTCGCAGACGCTCTACCGCCTCAGCAGCGGGGCGGCCGTGGTGGCCATGGGGCAGAGTGAGATGTTCATCGGCGCGCTGCGCTGGCTCGCCGAGACCCCCTACCAGCTCTCGCTGCTCGAGGAGGCCCTGGACGGCCGGACCATCGGCTGCTTCGGCGCCACCGAGCCGCATGGCGGTTCCAACCTGCGGGGCCTGCGCACCACCGCGTACGCCGATCCTGACGGCTGGCGGCTGCGCGGGTGCAAGCGCTACATCTCCAACGTGAGCCAGGCGGACTACATCCTGGTGCTGGCCCGGCCGGAGAACCCGGCCCACGTCAGCGATCTCAGCCTGTTCCTCGTGCCGCTCGACCACCCCGGTGTGAGCTTCGACGGCGTCTTCGACACCGTGGGTCTGCGGAGCTGCGACGCGGGCCAGGTCACCTTCGACGTCAAGCTTCCCCCGGACGCGCTCCTCGGCAAGTCGGGCATCGGCCTGCTCTACGCCACGCACCTTCTCCAGTTCGAGCGGCTGGCCATCTGCGCCCAGTTGGCGGAGGCCGCGGAGCACGCTCTGCACCTCGCCGTCGCCTACGCGCGCCGCCGTACGACCGGGGACGCCCGCATCATGGACAAGCAGGCGATCCGGCACCGACTCGCCACGTGCCGGGCCGAACTGTGGAACGTGCAGGGTCGGCTCCGGGAGCTGGTGTCGATGGCCGAGCGCGACAGAAGGATGCCCGCTCACGAGATCTCGGCCCTCAAACTCACCACAGGCGACATCGCCTGTCGTATCGTCGACGCAGCTCTGCAGATCTTCGGCGCGCGGGGTTACACCCAGAACTTCCCCGTGGAGCGACTGTGGCGCGACGTCCGTCTGTCCCGCCTCGGAGGAGGTACGGACGAGGTACTGGCCGATCTGGTGGCCTCCGGCCTGGACCGGCGTGATCCCACGACCGACAGCCTGCTCTCCGACCTTGAACACCTCGACGTGCCCCGATTCATCACGGATCACACCACCTGAGCGAAGCCTGCGGATGGGGACCACCGTCCGGCGAAGCGGCTCAGCTGATCCGATCCGACCCCGGGCGACCCCCGGGCCCAGACCGATCAGTCCGCCGAACCCAATGATCTTGGAGAACAACGTGAACCACGCCCGCCCGACCCGCCGCTCAGGACTCCTCCCCGTCCTCCTTCTGTCCCTCGCCGCCACCCTGGTCGTGGGCGGAGTGGCGTCGCAGGCGCACGGCGGAACGGCCGCCGCCCCGACCGTCGTCACCGCCGACGGGCCCAACACCGACACCGGTCCCGTCGTGGGGGACGAGACCCACTGGTAGAAGAACCACCCCCCAGCGTGCCGGACCCTCTCCTTCCCCCCGGAGGGGGTCCGGCACTTTCGTCGTCAGGGGGCGATCCGCTCCGCCAGCCAGGTCAGCGACCCGAGCATCCGGCCGCGGATCGAGTCGTGATCGGCGCCGGCCACCACTTCGAACGCGGCCGCGTCCGGGCGCAGGCCGGCGTCGAGAACGGCCTGTCTCAATGCGGTCGCACCGATGTCGAGGTAGTAGGCGTCCCGCTCCCCGGCGTCGATCCACAGCCCCAGCAGGTCCGGCCACACGTGGGAATACCGCGGAGCCATCCGCACCGGGTCCCAGGCGAGCCAGCGCTCCCACACGTCCGGACGGAGTGGACCGGTCACCGGATCGAACGGCAGCGTCGGAGCGCCGTTCTCGTCCGGCGAGAACGCGGCGGCAAGGCCCAGTGCCACCAGGACCGGCAGCTCGTCCGGGTCGGTGACAAGCCCCGACCCGAAGTCCTTCAGCCACGCCTCGGCCTGCCCGCCGTACCGGCGCAGTGTCCGCAGCACCCTGCGGAACTCCGGCAGGTACACGTGCTCGTACAGCGCGTCGCCGGCGTGCGATGCCGCGGCGCCGAACAGGTCAGGGCGCAGCATCACGGAGACCAGGGCGCCGAAGCCTCCGGAGGACTTGCCCATCACGGCCCGGTGCTCGCGGGCGGCCAGGGTGCGGAAGTTGCGGTCGATGTGGGACACCACGTCCTCGCACAGGAAGGAGTGGTAACGGCCGCTGGCCGGCGAGTCCACGTACTGCGAGCACCCGTAGCTGTTCCAGCCGTCGACGAACACCACCAGGCAGGAACGCTCCTCCGCGCCGGCTGTCCACCGGTCGATCTGCTCGGGGAAGGTGAGCCCGAACGGCATCGCGTTCCCCCACATCGGCACCGTCCCGGCGAAGCCGCTGAGTACGTAGACCACCGGATACCGACGCCGTCGGTCCCGGTCGTAGTGCTCGGGCAGGTAGACCCATACGGTGCGCTCGCTCGGATCGCCCAGCGGATTGTCCCGCAGGTGAAGGCTGTCGACGCGTTCCACCTGTACGCGGCCGGCCAAGGACGGCAGGAGCATGGGCCTGCCGTCCGTCTCCCGCCCCGTCATCGTGTCAGCTCCCTGGGGCGCGACCGCCGTGCCGAGCAGGGCGGCCCGGCCGGGTCGTCGGAGTGGACGTCCGAGTCCACGTCCTCTCCGGTCCGGCCGCATAACACCGCCGCCTCGCGCAACCGGAGTGCGGCCAGCTCGTGCTCCCCGCGCGCCGTGTGCACCTCGCCGAGGGCGGTCAGCACCTGGCCGCGCAACGCCTTGGTGCCCGCCGACTCGGCCATGACCAGTCCCGTCTCCAGCAACACGGCGGCCTCCTCCAACCGCGCTTGACGCAGCGCGGAAACGCCCAGTCCGTACAGCACGTGGGTTTCGCCGACGAAGTCCCCCCTGGCCCGGACGATCTCCATCGCACGGGAGAACAGACGGTCCGCCTGCTCGAACTCGCCGTTCTGCAGGAACACCTCACCGCGCCGGAAGAGCCCCTGCGCGGCCACCCGTTGGGCCTTGATGTCCAGAGATATCTTCAGGGCGTGGTCCAACTTGACCTCGGCTGCGTGCTGTTGCCCGTCGGCTCGGTCGATCTGGGCCATGTTGATGAGAATGTGGGCCTCTGCCGCCAGATCACCGGCGGCGCGACAGCCGGCCAGCGCCTCTTGGTACGTCCCTCGCGCTGTCTCCATGTCCCCGGCGAGGCGTTGGAGGTACGCCACGTTGCGCAGCACCAGGGCTCGGCCGTGCTCCTCCCCCAGCTCCCCGAAGATCTCGAGTGCCTGTCGCAGCAGGACATCGGCCCCCGCCAGGTCGTGGCGGAAGATGTGCAGCGCTCCCAGCGAGGAGAGCAGAGCCGCCTCACCTCGCCTGTTGCCTGCCCTGCGTACGGCGTTGAGGGCCTCGGTGTGCGTGATGTGCCACTCGTCGTAGTAGCCGAGGGTCTCGAAGAGGGTGACCATGACCACCGCGAGATCCCAGCTCACCTCGTCGGCGCCACCGCGGGCGGCCTCCCGGGAGGCCCACATGAGATTGGTTCGCTCCTTGTCCATCCACTGCAGTGGTGCCCGCAGCAGGGAGGCGGGGACGATACGCGGCTCCCTCAGTCCGCCCTGGCCGTGCAGCAACGTGTAGTTGCCGCCGTACTCGGCACAGTGCGCCTTCCGGGCGAGCGCGAGATAGGTCTCGATGAGGTCCCGCTTACTCCTCGCGATCTCCTCCTCGGACTCCTCGATCTGCGAGACCTCACGGGCGAAGACCCGGACCAGGTCGTGGAACCTGAACTGGGACTCGTCCGTGCCGTCGGCGTCGACGGCCTCGATCAGATGGGCGTCCCGCAGCTCCCTGAGCGGTACGCAGGCGTCGATGCCACTGCGGCGCAGGACCGCGTCGGCCACCCAGCAGCCGAAGGTCGGGATCTCCAGAGCGGCCAGGCGCCGCATCAGCCGCTGCGCCTCGGGGGTGAGGCATCGGTACACCATCGCCAGGGAGGTGCGCACCGCGAGCCCTCCGTGGATCAGCTCTCCCAGCCTGCTGGGTTCGTTGCCCAGTCGGCGCACCATCTCCTCAAGGCGCCAGTCCGGTCGGATCGCCAGCCGGGACCCCACGATCCGCAAGGCCAGCGGAAGCCGGTCGCAAAGCTGCGCGATCACATGGGCGGCCTGCCACTCCGTCGCGACCCGCGAGGCCCCTGCGATACGCCCGAGGAGCTCGACCGCCTCCTCGCTGTCCAGGGACCTGACCTCTTCCATGACCATTCCGGGGGCTGCCGGCAGACGCGACCGGCAGTTGAGAATGACCGCGCTGCCCGGCCCCGTGGCCAACAGCCCCAGGGGTTCGACATCGGGCGGGAGATCGTCGATCACGACGAGCATCCGACGGTGCTCGAGAAGCGACCGGAACAACCGCGCCCTGCCGTCAAGCTCCTCGGGGATGTCCCCGGCGTCGACGCCGAGTGCCCGGAGGAAGCTCCAGAGAAGCCGCGCGGGCTCCATCGGCTGGAGGGACATCCCCTGCATGTCCGCGTACAGCTGTCCGTCCGGAAAATGCTCGCGGACGGCGTGCGCCACGCGCAGTGCCAGCGCACTCTTGCCGGAACCGCCCCGGCCGTGCAGGACCACCATCGGCGGCGAACCGTTCTCGTCCCCTTCGGGCGACACCAGCCGCTGCGCAAGGCGCTGGATCTGCCGCGTGCGTCCCACGAAGTCGGGCAGCCCGTTCGGCAGGAGTTGCGGAACCGTCTCCTTGACAGACGCCGCCCGGACGTTCAGCAGCACGCCTCCGGCCTGACCCGACGGCCCCCAACTCGTCGTGTCTCCCGCGAGGATCTCGGCTTCGAGCCTGCGTAACCGGCTGCCGGGCTCCACTCCCAGTTGTTCGATGAGGCGCTGCCGCGTCTGCCGGTACACGGCCAGCGCCTCCGCCTGACGCTGCGACAGGTACAGGGCCTGCATGAGCAGCCCTTGAAACCCTTCCCGCAGCGGGTGGGACTCGGCCGACTCCATCAGCTCGCTGACGATCTCGGCGTGCCGCCCCCGTCGGATCTCGAATCGCAGACAAGCCTCCATGGCGGCAAGCCGGGCCTCCTCCAGGGAGCCCGCCCAGGACTCCAGGATGCCGCTGTCCTGCATGCCGGCCAGAGCGGGACCGCACCACAACGCCAGTGCCGCGCGTAGATCTGTCACAGCCCGATCGTGGAATCCCTTGGCCGCCGAGGCGTGTGCCGAGGCGACGAGGTCCTGGAAGGCCATACTGTCCAGCTGATCCGGCTTGACGCGCAGAAGGTAGTCGGCACCCTGAGTGACGATCGGTCCCTGGCCGTCCGTTGTGGATAAGGCGCGACGCAGGCGGGAGATGCTCGTCTGGATCTGGCTGCGCGCCGTCGAGGGCGAGTCCTGCCAGGCCGTGTCGATCAGGCGGGACAGGGGAACGACATGGTTCGCCTCCATGAGCAACGTCGCCAGCACCCGCTGTTGCCTCGGGCCTCCGACGGCAAGAGGGACGTCGCCCCTGAGGAGCCGCACAGGTCCCAGAACCTGATACCGCAGTAAGGAGTTCCCGTCCGGATGTTCCACGCCGGCCAACGGAGTGCGGGCATGCTTGACCATTCTGTTCCCCCGATCGGACAGCAGCCCGACCGTCAGCCGGCACCGATCGCAGTCCGCACGCGCTTCTCGGCCGACCTGGTGGACGCTGCCACAGAATTTGAGCAATTCCTGTAACAGGAACAAACTTTCGCACAGAACCTTGTGATCCTACGGAGGCGTGACCAGCAGTGTCAAACATTTTCAGCCACCCACCGTGGGTTCCAAGCTTATCTGCGCGAACCGCCCAACGCGCGTCAACAGAACATGCTCAGCCGCGACATCACAGCCCGCTCGAACAGCCCCTCGACCCCGCACCCCCGGCACCGTCGTCCCACCACCTCCACCCGCTCCGCCGAGGCAGGAGTCGCCCGAGACCGCGGCAGACTTCATGGATGCCGTCGCATCGTTCCCCATCGGACACAGGGGTGCCGAGCCCACGGACAGCTCCCCCGAGGCCGGCGTCGCCGCGCGAGCGGCACGCTCATCCTGGACAGCGAAGTCCCTACCAAGGCCGCACAGCGCGCCCCCGAGAACCCAACACCCGCGACGGCTCGCCAAGCTGACGATCACTCAGAGACGGCCAGGCATCCACAGCCCCCGAACCCCACCGAGCGTGACGGAGCGTAAGCACCGAGAGACAAGCGAGCGCCGGCGCGGGCAGTCAACACCTCGGCGACCGGTCCCCGCCCCTACACGACGCCTGCCTTCACACCAAGGACCGCTCCTGCCCCCGGCCACCGGCCACGCACACCCGACAGGAATCGCGCGACCGGCGGAGCGTCAAGACGGAGCGGCTTACTTCGCCGGCTCCAGGATCGCCACGCACTCCACGTGGTGGGTCATCGGGAAGAGGTCGAAGGCGCGGAGGGTGCGGACCTTGTAGCCGCGGGCGCTGAAGTAGGCGAGGTCGCGGGCGAGGGCGGCGGGGTCGCAGGCGACGTAGGCGATGCGGCGGGCGCCGAGGTTGGCGAGGTGGTGGACGGTCTGCTGGCCGGCGCCGGCGCGCGGGGGGTCGAGGACGATGAGGTCGACCTCGGTGATGCCGGTGCGCGGGAGGACCGATTCGACCTTGCCCTGTTCGATGCGGACGCGGGGGAAGTCGGCGAGGTTGTGGCGGGCGTCCTCGACGGCGCGCTTGCCGGATTCGATGCCGAGGACGGCGCCCTGCTCGCCGACGCGGTCGGCGAGGGCGCCCGCGAAGAGGCCGACGCCGCAGTAGAGGTCGAGGGCGGTGTCGCCCTTGCGCGGGAGGAGGCCCTGCATGACGGCCTTCATGAGGGTGTCGGCGGCCTTCGGGTGGACCTGCCAGAAGCCGCCGTTGCCGACGCGGTGGGTGCGCTCGTCGGCGCGCTCGCGGACGAAGGCGCGGCCGTGGACGCGGTGGACGCCGCCGTCCTTCTCGTCGACGCGCATCACGGAGACGGGCTTGTCGAGCTCGACGAGGGGGAGGCGGGCGCCGGGGCGGGGGGTGAGGATGACCTGGCGGTCGTGCGAGCCGGAGGCGGCGATGGCCTCGACGGAGGCCATGCCCTCCCAGGTGCGCTTCTCGATGCCGAGTTCCGAGACGCCCTGGGCGGCGATCATGCAGTGGTCGATGATCTCGACCTCGTGGGAGCGGTGCTTGCGCAGGCCCGCGTGGCCCTCGGCGTCGATCGCGTACTGGACGCGGGTGCGCCACTGCGGGACCTCGCCGGAGGGGAGCTTGTCGCCCTCGGCCGGCATGACGGTGCCGTCCCAGCCGGCCTGCTCGGGGGTGAGGCCGGCGAGGCGCAGGAGCTGCTCGGCGATGACCTCGCCCTTGAGGCGGCGCTGGGCGCCGGGCTTGGCGTGCTGCCAGTCGCAGCCGCCGCACTTGCCGGGGCCCGCGAAGGGGCAGGGGGCCTCGACGCGGTCCTTGGAGGCGTCGAGGATGGTGACCGCGTCGGCGCGCAGGAAGCGGGAGGTCTCCTCGCCCTCGGTGACGCGGGCGACGACCTTCTCGCCGGGCAGTGCGTGGCGGACGAAGAGGACGCGGCCCTCCTCGGTGCGGGCGATGCAGTGGCCTCCGTGGGCCACCGGACCGACCTCCACCTCGTACTCCTCCCCGACCAACGACGAAACAGGGGTGTTCTGCATGGCGGGGAGTCTCCAAGGGGAAGTAACAGTGGGCTGCCGTTTGCACGGCAGCCCACCAGTCTAGTTGTTCTTCGAGGCCGGTTCCTTCTGGCGCTTCTCCACCGGTCCGCGGCGGACCGATCCGGGCGCGTTCCACTCCTGGCGCTTGCGGGCCCGCTTCTTCGCGGCCTCGGAGGACTGGAGCTGGTAGGGGACCGAGGTCACCATGACGCCGGGGGTGAAGAGCAGCCGGCCCTTGAGGCGCAGGGCGCTCTGGTTGTGGAGCAGGTGCTCGTACCAGTGGCCGACGACGTACTCGGGGATGTAGACGGAGACGGCGTCGCGCGGGCTCTCGCGGCGGAGGCTCTTGACGTACTCGATGACCGGCCGGGTGATCTCGCGGTACGGCGAGTCGAGGATCTTGAGCGGGACGTTGATGCTGCGTCGCTCCCACTCCTCCTTGAGCGCCTTCGTCTCGACCGGGTCGACGTTGACGGTCAGCGCCTCCAGCTCGCTGGCGTGCATGAGCTTGGCGTAGGCCAGGGCGCGCAGGGTGGGCTTGTGGAGCTTGGAGACGAGGACGATGGAGCGGACCCGGGAGGGGCGCACGTACTCGTCGGGCCGTTCCTCGGCGGCGGCGATCTCGGCGGCGACGGAGTCGTAGTGCCGTCGGATCGCGGTCATCGTGCCGTAGAAGATCACCATGCCGAGCAGGGCGACCCAGGCGCCGTGGGTGAACTTGGTGGCGAGGACGACGACGAGGACGAGGCCGGTGAAGAAGGCGCCGAAGGCGTTGATCGCGCGGGAGCGGATCATGTGGCGGCGCTTGGCGGGCTCGCGTTCCGTCTTCAGGTGCCGGTTCCAGTGCCGGACCATGCCGATCTGGCTGAGGGTGAAGGAGACGAAGACGCCGACGATGTACAGCTGGATCAGCCGGGTCGAGTCGGCTCCGTAGACCCAGACGAGGAGGGCGGCGGCGCCGGCGAGGAGCACGATGCCGTTGGAGAAGGCGAGGCGGTCGCCGCGGGTGTGCAGCTGGCGCGGCAGGTAGCGGTCCTGGGCGAGGATCGAGCCGAGGAGCGGGAAGCCGTTGTACGCGGTGTTGGCGGCCAGGAAGAGGACGAGCGCGGTGGCGGCGGCGAGGACGATGAACAAGAACGTTCCGTCGCCGAAGACGGCGGCCGCGACCTGGGAGATGACGGGGTCCTGGACGTAGCCCTCGCCGAGCGGCACGCCGTTGTGCAGCAGGTCCTCGGCGGGCTTCTCGGCCATGCGCACGTCGGTGGCCATGGCGAGGAAGATGATGCCGCAGAACATGGTGACGGCCAGGCCGCCCATGAGGGCGAGCGTGGTGGCGGCGTTCTTCGACTTCGGCTTGCGGAAGGCCGGGACGCCGTTGGAGATGGCCTCGACGCCGGTGAGCGCGGCACAGCCGGAGGAGAACGCGCGCAGCAGCAGGAAGACGAGCGCGAAGCCGGCCAGCCCCTCGTGCTCGGCCTTGATCTCGAAGTCGGCGGTGGGCGCCTTCATGGTGTCGTCGAGGACGATGCCCCGGTACGCGCCCCAGAGGATCATGATGAAGACGCCGGCGACGAAGACGTACGTCGGGATCGCGAAGAGGGAGCCCGACTCCTTCACTCCGCGCAGGTTCATCACGGTGAGCAGCACGATCACGGCGACCGCGCAGGCCACCTTGTGCTCGACGACGAAGGGGACCGCCGAGCCGAGGTTCTCGATGCCCGAGGAGATCGACACCGCGACGGTGAGGACGTAGTCGACGAGCAGGGCGCTCGCCACGGTGAGTCCGGCCTTCGGCCCGAGGTTGGTGTTGGCGACCTCGTAGTCGCCGCCGCCGCTCGGGTACGCGTGGACGTTCTGCCGGTAGGACGCGACCACCGTGAACATCAGGACGACGACCGCGAGTGCGATCCACGGGCTGAAGTGGTAGGCCGACAGGCCGGCGACGGAGAGGACGAGCAGCACCTCGCCGGGTGCGTACGCCACCGAGGAGAGGGGGTCGGAGGCGAAGACGGGGAGGGCGATCCGCTTCGAGAGAAGGGTCTCTCCGAGCTTGTCGCTGCGCAGGGCCCGCCCGATCAGGATCCGTTTGGGCACGTCGGTCAGTTTGGACACGGAGAGGATCGTAAGCGTTCGAAAAGAGCCACGTGTACCGGCACCCCCGATCGGCACCGAATCTCCCTGAGTACCACCTCGGATGAGGTCCCGGCCAGCGTTGCCGCATAAGCTCGGACCGGGCAACCCGGCAGGGGTTTGCCGGCCGCGGCCCGGGCGCATCGGGCGAGGAAAGTTGTGAGCAGGGTGTTTTCGCAGGTCAGTAAGGCGATCAGGAGTGCGGGGTAAGGGGACGTGCACATCGTCATCATGGGCTGCGGGCGAGTGGGCGCCGCCCTCGCGCAGACCCTCGAACAGCAGGGGCACACCGTCGCGGTCGTGGACCAGGACCCGACGGCCTTCCGCCGCCTGGGGTCGGGTTTCGGCGGTCGGCGCGTCACGGGCGTGGGCTTCGACCAGGACACGCTGCGTGAGGCGGGGATCGAGGAGGCCGGTGCCTTCGCCGCGGTGAGCAGCGGCGACAACTCGAACATCATCGCGGCGCGGGTCGCGCGCGAGATGTTCGGCATCGAGAACGTGGCGGCGCGGATCTACGACCCGCGCCGTGCCGAGGTCTACCAGCGCCTGGGGATCCCGACGGTCGCGACGGTCCGCTGGACCGCCGACCAGATGCTGCGGCGGCTGCTGCCCTCCGGCGCGGAGCCGCTGTGGCGCGACCCGAGCGGCGGGGTGCAGCTCGCCGAGGTGCACACCTCCCCCGCGTGGATCGGTCACAAGGTGAGCCGGCTCCAGGAGGAGACCGGCGTCCGTGTCGCCTTCCTCACCCGGCTGGGCGAAGCGATTCTGCCGACCTCGCAGACGGTGCTCCAGGAAGGTGACCTGGTGCACGTGATGATGCGTACGGACGAGATCGCGAAGGTCGAGGCGGCCTTCGCCGAGGGTCCCGAGGAGGGCGGTCACTGATGCGTGTCGCTATTGCGGGCGCGGGTGCGGTGGGCCGTTCCATCGCGGGCGAGCTGCTGGAGAACGGTCACGAGGTCCTGCTCGTCGACAAGGCGCCGACCGCCATCTCGGTGGAGCGGGTGCCGCAGGCGGAGTGGCTGCTGGCCGACGCCTGCGAGATCACCTCGCTCGACGAGGCGGCGCTCCAGCGCTGCAACGTGGTGATCGCGGCGACCGGCGACGACAAGGTGAACCTGGTCGTCTCGCTGCTCGCCAAGACCGAGTACGGCGTGCCGCGCGTGGTCGCCCGGGTGAACAACCCGAAGAACGAGTGGCTGTTCAACGAGTCCTGGGGCGTGGACGTGGCCGTTTCGACGCCGCGTCTGATGTCGGCCCTGGTGGAGGAGGCGGTGAGCGTCGGCGACCTGGTCCGGCTGCTCCGCTTCAGCCACGGCGACGCGAACCTGGTCGAGCTGACGCTCCCGCCGGAGTCGGCGGTCGCCGGCACCTCCGTGGGGGACGTGGCCTGGCCGCAGGACACCTCGCTGGTGACGATCATCCGCGGTTCGCGGGTGCTGACGCCGAGCCCCGAGGAGACCCTGGAGGCCGGCGACGAGCTGCTGTTCGTGGCCGCGCAGGCCCGCGAGGAGCAGCTGGAGGACCTGCTTCAGGTCCGCCGCGAGCCCACCGAGTCCTGACGGCTCCGGCCGTACGCGTACGGCCACGGGGAAGGGCCCGGACCTGGGAACAGGTCCGGGCCCTTCCCCGTACGCGTGCTTCCGCGGGTCCCGTGGTGCTCAGGACTCCGGGTGGGTCTGCGCGGCGGCGGCCGCCTTGCGCTCCTTCTCGGCGCGCTCCTCGGCCTCCATCTCGGCGAAGACGTCGATCGGCGCCGGGGCCTTCGCGAGGAACACCCAGGTGAGGTAGACGGCGAGCAGGAACGGCGGGATCTTCAGGGCGACCAGGACCCAGCCGAACTTGGTCGTGTCGGCCCACCAGTACATGGGGAAGAGGATCGCGCACTTGCCGAGCAGGATGAGGCCCCAGGCCCAGCTGGCCTTCGTGTACGCCTTCTTCCGGCCCGGGTTGCGGGTGCGCCAGGAGAGGTTCTCCTTGAAGACCGGGCCGAGGATCAGGCCGATCAGGGGTACTCCGGCGAGCGCGGTGACGATGTACGCGAGGGCGAGGCCCAGGGTGTACAGCATGCCGGGCAGGTAGAAGTCCTTGGCGTTGCCCGTCATCATCGCGAAGACGACGCCGAAGGCGACCCCGAAGACGCCGCTGAAGGCGTGCTTGACGGTGTCGCGGCGGATCAGCCGGACGGCGACCAGGACCAGCGAGACCGCGAGCGCGGCGATCGCCGAGACGTGCAGGTCCTTGTTGATCGTGAAGATCGTGACGAACAGCAGGCCGGGCACGACCGTCTCGATCATGCCGCGAAGACCGCCGAAGGCTTCGAAGAGCGCGGCCTCGGTCACCGCCTTGTCGGCCTGGGCGTCCTGGTCCGGGGTCGACCGGTCCGCGGTCGGCTTGTCGAGGGACGTCACCGGCTACTCCTGTCCGAGCGGTCGGAGCTCGTATTTGGGGTTGAAGAGGACCCGCCGGCCGTGGCTCATGGAGATCCGGCCGGAGGCGATCAGCTTGCGGCCCGGCTCGATGCCCACGATGGAGCGCCGGCCGAGCCACACGACGTCGAGCGGTGCCGTGCCGTCGAACAGTTCGGCCTCCAGCGCGGGTACACCGGCCCGGGGACGCAGCGTGACCGTGCGCAAGGTACCAGTCACCTTGACTATCTGTCGGTCGGAGCAGTCGCAGATACGTGTGCACCCCGACGCTTCGGCGTCCTCCTGGAGCTCCTCCGACTCCAGGTCCTCCGGGGAGGAGGAGAGCCGGTCGAGCATCCGGCGGAACCGACCGGCCGGCTTCTCTGTACGCGGTGCAGCACTCATACAGAAAGCGTACCGGCCGCCGCTGTCACCGGAACCGGCGCCGGCCGGGCGCTCCGTTCACCGTTCGAAGCGGTACCCCATGCCCGGTTCGGTGACGAAATGGCGCGGGTGCGAGGGGTCGGCCTCCAGCTTGCGGCGCAGCTGCGCCATGTACACGCGGAGATAGTTGGTCTCGGTGCCGTACGAGGGTCCCCAGACCTCCTGGAGCAGCTGCTTCTGGCTGACCAGGCGGCCGCTGTTGCGGACGAGGACTTCGAGGAGGTGCCACTCGGTGGGGGTGAGCCGGACGTCCCGCCCGTCGCGGTGGACCTTCTTCGCCGCCAGGTCGACGGTGAAGCCCTCCGCCTCGACCACGACGACCCCGTCCTCGGCGCCGCCGACCGGCTCGGCCCGGCGGACGGCCGCGCGCAGCCGGGCGAGGAGTTCGTCCATGCCGAAGGGCTTGGTGACGTAGTCGTCGGCGCCCGCGTCGAGCGCCTCGACCTTCTCGTCGGAGGTCTGCCGGGCCGAGAGGACCAGGATCGGCACCCGCGTCCAGCCGCGCAGGCCCTTGATGACCTCGACGCCGTCCATGTCGGGCAGGCCGAGGTCGAGGACGACGACGTCGGGGTGGCGTTCGGCGGCGAGCCGGAGGGCGGTGGCACCGTCGGGTGCGGCGTCGACCTCGTACTTCCGCGCCTTGAGGTTGATCACCAGGGCGCGGACGATCTGCGGCTCGTCGTCGACCACGAGGACCCGGGTCATGGAGGGGGCCTACCTTCTGCTGGAAGCTGCTGTACGGGACGGGGTGCGGGGGTGGGGTACGGGGCGGCCGGGGCTCGCGGGGGGCCGGGTCAGGTCAGGTCAGGTCAGGTCGCAGCGTGGGACGGGAGGTCGGCGGGGGACGCGGGGGTTCCGCCCGGGGCGGCCCGGAGGGTGAGGACCATGGTCAGCCCGCCGCCGGGGGTGTCCTCGGCACCGAGGGTCCCGCCCATCGACTCGACGAAGCCGCGGGCCACCGCGAGGCCGAGACCGACGCCGGAGCCGCGCGGGGCGTCGCCGAAACGCTGGAAGGGCTCGAAGATGCCGTCCTTGGCCTCGTCGGGCACACCGGGACCGCGGTCCACGACCCGGAGCTCGACCCGGTCCCCCAGCGTGCTGGCGGCGACGGCGACGGGCATGCCCTCGGGGCTGTACTTCACGGCGTTCTCCACGATGTTGGCGACGGCCCGCTCCAGGAGGCCCTTGTCGACCTGCACCATCGGCAGCGACTCGGGGATGTCCAGTTCGGCGCTGCCGTCCGGGACTCCCCCGAGGGCCATGGGGACGACCTCGTCGAGGTCGACGGTCCGGATCAGCGGGGTGACGGTGCCGGTCTGGAGCCGGGACATGTCGAGGAGGTTGCCGACGAGGTGGTCCAGGCGGTCCGCGCCGGCCTCGATGCCCTCCAGGAGCTCGGCCCGGTCCTCCTCCGACCATTCGACGTCGTCGGAGCGGAGCGAGGAGACGGATGCCTTGATGCTCGCGAGGGGGGTCCGCAGGTCGTGGCTGACGGCGGCCAGCAGGGACGTACGGATCTTGTTGGCCTCGGCCTGCTTCCTGGCCTTCTCGGCCTCGCCCACCAGACGCTGGCGGTCGAGGACGACGGCGGCCTGGGCGGCGAAGGCGCCCAGCACCCGCCGGTCCTCCGCGGGCAGCACACGGCCGGTGAGGGCGAGGGCAAGGTGGTCGCCGACCGGCATGTCGACGTCGGCGTCGTCCGGCCGGGCCGCCGGGTGGGGGCCCACGCTGGCCGCCCGCGTCCACGGCTCGATGTCGTCCGCCCGCTCCAGGAGGGCCACCGACTCCATGGAGAAGGTCTCGCGGACCCGTTCGAGGAGTGCTTCCAGGCTGGTCTCGCCGCGCAGCACGCTGCCCGCGAGGTAGGAGAGCACCTCGGACTCGGCACGCAGCCGGGCGGCCTGGTGGGTGCGGCGCGCGGCCAGGTCGACCACCGAGGCGACCGACATCGCGACGCCGAGGAAGACGGCGATGGCGACGATGTTCTTGGGGTCGGCGATGGTCAGCCGGTGGATGGGCGGGGTGAAGAACCAGTTGAGGAGGAGGGAGCCGGCGACGGCCGAGGCGAGCGCCGGCACGAACCCGCCGAGGAGGGCCGCGGAGACCGTCAGGGCGAGGAAGAGCAGCATGTCGTTGGCGAGCCCGAGGTCGGCGTCGACATGGGTGAGGAGCAGGGCGAGGGCGGCGGGGCCCGCGACGCCGACGACCCAGCCCCCGAGGATGCGGGACCGGCCGAGCCGGCCCCCGCGCGCGACCGGCAGGCCCCTCCCCTTGGCGACCTCGCCGTGGGTGACGATGTGGACGTCGAGGTCCGGCCCGGAGTCCCGGGCCACGGTCTGGCCGACGCCGGGTCCGAGCATGTACTGCCAGGTGCGGCGGCGGCTGGAGCCGAGGACGATCTGGGTGGCGTTGACCCCGCGGGAGAACTCCAGGAGGGCGGAGGGGATGTCGTCGCCGATGACGTGGTGAAAGGTTCCGCCGAGGTCCTCCACCAGGGTGCGCTGGACGGCCAGCTCCTTCGGCGAGGCCGCGGTGAGTCCGTCGCTGCGGGCTATGTAGACGGCGAGGACCTCGCCTCCGGCGCCCTTCTCCGCGAGCCGGGTCGCCCGCCGTATCAGGGTGCGCCCCTCGGGTCCGCCGGTCAGGCCGACGACGATCCGCTCGCGGGCCTGCCAGGTGGAGCGGATGTTGTGCTCGCCCCGGTACTGCTGGAGGTACTCGTCGACCCGGTCGGCGGTCCACAGCAGGGCCAGCTCGCGCAGGGCGGTGAGGTTGCCGGGGCGGAAGTAGTTGGAGAGGGCCGCGTCGACCTTGTCCGAGGTGTAGACGTTGCCGTGGGCCATCCGGCGGCGCAGCGCCTCCGGGCTCATGTCGACCAGTTCGATCTGGTCCGCCCGGCGCACGGTCTCGTCGGGGACGGTCTCCCGCTGCCGCACCCCGGTGATCGACTCGACGACGTCCCCCAGCGACTCCAGGTGCTGGATGTTGACCGTCGACACGACGTCGATGCCGGCCGCGAGGAGCTCGGCGACGTCCTGCCACCGCTTGGGGTTCCGGGAGCCCGGCACGTTCGTGTGGGCGAGCTCGTCGACGAGGGCGACGGCCGGACGGCGGGCCAGGACCGCGTCGACGTCCATCTCGGTGAAGGCGGTCCCCCGGTAGTCCAGGGCGCGGCGCGGTACCTGCTCCAGGCCGTGCAGCATGACCTCCGTACGCGGCCGGCCGTGGTGCTCCACGAAGGCCACCACGCAGTCCGTGCCGCGCTCCACCCGCCGGTGCCCCTCGGAGAGCATCGCGTAGGTCTTGCCGACGCCCGGCGCAGCGCCGAGGTAGATCCGAAGCTTGCCGCGTCCCATGGGTCGACCATACGTCCAGCCAATCGGACATTCCGTCCGCGGGGAGATGCCCCGGTGCGGTATTGACGTGATTCTGATGTCGATTCCGCCGGACCGCGATGTCGAGAACGCCGGACCGGCTCCGACCTCACCGTGACAGTGGCCCGGGCACCGCCCGGGACGTGACGCACACCCGAGGAGCCCCCGTGAAGTACATGCTGCTGATGCAGTTCGACGCGCACAGCCTCGACGTCCCCTCGATCGGGGAATGGCGGCCGGAGGAGATCCGCGCGCACATCGCGTTCATGCGGACGACGAACGAGAAGCTGGCGGCGGCGGGCGAGCTGGTCGACGCGCAGGGGCTCGCGATGCCGGAGACGGCGCGGATCGTCCGGGCGGCGGCGGACGGCTCCGCGCTGGTGACCGACGGGCCCTTCGCCGAGACGAAGGAGTTCCTCGCCGGCTGGTGGATCGTCGAGGTCCCCTCGCAGGAGCGGGCCGTGGCGATCGCGGCCCAGGTGTCGGCGGCACCCGGCCCCGGCGGGGCCCCGGTCAACATGCCCATCGAGGTACGCGAGGTCATGTCCCTGCCCCCGGAGACGCTGGGCGCCGAGAGCTGAACCGGGGCCGAGGCCCCCTGGGGGGGCCGGGGCGGTACGGTCCGGCCCGGCCCCCCTCAGCGCTCGGTCAAAGCTCGATCAGTGCTCGGTCAATGCTTGATCAGTGCTCGATCGATGCTTGATCAGTGCTCGATCGATGCTTGATCAGTGCTCGATGATCTCGCCGTCGCTCAGCTCCAGGACCCGGTCCGCCAGGCCCAGGAGCTGGGGGTCGTGCGTGGCGACCAGGGCCGTGCAGCCCTCGCTGCGCACGACGGCGCGGAGGAGCTGCATGACGGCGAGTCCGGTCTCGGCGTCCAGCTGGCCGGTCGGCTCGTCGGCGATCAGCAGCGCGGGCTTGTTGGCGAGGGCGCGGGCGATGGCGACGCGCTGCTGCTGGCCGCCGGAGAGCTCGCCCGGCCGCTGCTCCGCGTGGTCGGCGAGCCCGACCAGGCCGAGCAGCAGGGCCACCCGCTCCTCGCGCTCCTTGGGGTCCGTCTTGCGCAGCCGCATGGGTACGCCCACGTTCTCGGCGGCGGAGAGGATCGGGAGCAGTCCGAAGGACTGGAAGATGAAGCCGATCCGGTCGCGGCGCAGCTCCAGGAGGCCGCTCTCGCCGAGCGTGGAGAGGTCGGTGCCGTCGATGACGATCCGGCCCCCGTCGGCGCTGTCGAGGCCGCCCACGAGGTTGAGCAAGGTCGTCTTGCCGGAGCCCGATCGGCCCTTGAGCGCGACGAGCTCGCCGCGCGGGATGTCGAAGGAGACCCCGCGCAGGGCGTGGACGGCCGCCTCGCCCGTGCCGTACGACCGGCGCAGATCCTCGACTCTGACCATCGGCAGGCCGGCCGGGTCCTCGGCCAGGGCCGTCGCGGACCCCGTGCTGCTCTCACTCACCCTGTGTTCCCCCTCCTCGAACATGTGCGCCCGCCAGTATGGTCCGCGGCCGCCCCCCACGGCCAGAGCCGGAGCCCCGGACCTGTGGAAAACCCCGATGACGGCGAACCGGCCGGGACGCCGGAGCGACCGGTCGGCGGGCCGACGGATCGCCGGGCCGGCCGGCGAGAACCCCGGGAAAAAACGCCGGAACGGCCGGTGGGCCGCCTTCCGTACAAGACGTACGGAAAGCGGCCCACCGGCCGTGTCTCGGTCACGCCGGCTCGACTGGGCGAGCCGGCGACCGCGGGTCAGCGGATCTCGGAGATCTCCGGGCCGCGCTGGAGCTGGCCCATGCCGCCGGAGAAGCGGGAGTTCTCCTGCTCCTCCTGCTGGACGCCGTCCGGCACCATCTGCGCGTCGTTCGGCAGCTTGAGCACGATCGGGTCGCGCGGGGCCATCGGGCCGTCGCCGCGGACGACGACGGTGTCCCGGACGATCTGCTCCAGGAGTCCGGCCGCCTCGGGCTGGACCGCGCCCTGCCCGGAGATCACTCCGCGCAGGAACCAGCGGGGCCCGTCGACGCCCACGAAGCGGACCAGCTGTACGCCGCGGTTGCCGTCCGGCAGCTGTACGGGGACCTGGGCCCGCAGCTCCCAGCCCAGCGGGCCCTCGACCTCGTCGATGGCACCGCCCTGCTGGATGATGCCGGTGGCGATCTCGTCGCGGACCTCGCCCCAGATGCCCTCGTTCTTGGGGGCGGCGAATGCCTGCAGCTGTACGGCGCTGTCGCGCAGCACGACGGTGGCGGCGACGATCGCGTCACCGGCCACCTCCACCCGCAGCTCCATGCCCTCGACTCCGGGCACGAAGACGCCGCCGAGGTCCACACGGCCCTCGTCGGGCTGGCCCACCTCGGAGATGTCCCAGGGCCCGTCGGGCCGGGGCGCCGGCGGAAGGTTCACCCGGCGCGGGGCGTCGCCCGCGTCCTCGCCGTCCACCGCGTCGACGACCTGCTCGGCCTCGCCCGCCGCGTCCTCGGCGGCACCGCTCTTCTTGCGACGTCCGAACACGTCACTGTCCTTCCCGGTCGGATACGACCGAAGCGTATCGATTCCCACCCGTTGTGCCGTCCACGGCGGCATGACCGCCGGTGGACCCGAAGCCCCCCTCGGCCCGCGCCGAGCCGGGAAGCTCCGCCACCTCGTGGAAGCGCACCTTCTCGACCTGTTGGACGACAAGTTGGGCGATCCTGTCGAATCGTTCGAACCGCACGGTCTCGCGCGGGTCGAGATTGACCACGATCACCTTGATCTCTCCACGGTACCCGGCATCCACCGTCCCCGGGGCATTCACCAGCGCCACTCCACAGCGGGCGGCCAGACCGGAGCGCGGGTGCACGAAGGCCGCGTACCCGTCCGGCAGGGCGATGGAGACCCCGGTGGGCAGCACGGCCCGCTCCCCGGGAGCGAGCTCGGCGGCCTCGGTGGTCACCAGGTCCGCCCCGGCGTCGCCGGGATGCCCGTAGGCCGGGATCGGCACCTCCGGGTCCACGCGGCGGATCAGTACGTCGACAGGGTTGCGCATCAGGGGTTCACCTCGAAGGCGCGGGCGCGCCGGACCTGGTCGGGGTCGGACATGGCGGCCTGGATCTCCTCCGGGCGGCCGTTGTCGATGAAGTGGTCGACCTTCACCTCGACGAAGAGGGCGTCGGCGCGGACGGCGACGGGGCCCTCGGGCCCGCCGATCCGCCCGACGGCGGTCGAGAAGATCTTGCGGCCGTGCACGGCGGTGACCGCGGCCTCCAGGTGGAGCACGGTGCCGACGGGGACGGGCCGGACGAAGTCGGTCTCCAGGCGTCCGGTCACGGCGATGACCCGCAGCAGCCAGTTCAGGGAGCCGAGGGTCTCGTCGAGCGCGGTGGCGAGGACGCCGCCGTGCGCGAGGCCGGGGGCGCCCTGGTGGTCGGGGGTCACCGTGAACTCGGCGGTGACGGTCACGTCCTCGCCCGCCCGCGCCTCCAGGTGCAGGCCGTGGGGCTGCCCGCCGCCGCACCCGAAGCAGTACTCGTAGTGCGCACCGAGCAGCTCGCCGGGGGCCGGCGCGTCGGGGTGGCGTACCGGCGGTATGGCGTCGGCCGGCGGGGTGAGGGCGGCAGATGTTGCAGTCACAGGCGCAGACCTTACCCGCGCGGATGGGCCCTGGTCGCGCCGTGCCAAGCTTGGACGCATGCAGCCTTCCGCACCGTCTCCGGCCCCCTCCCCCGCGCCCTCCGCCGCCCCGCGTTTCGACGAGCGGCTGACGGCGCCCCGTTCCTGGTGGGTCATCGTGGTCCTGGTCGGTCTCTCCGGCGGCCTGATCATGTTCCCGCTGGGTACGGTCCCGCTGCTGGGCGGCCTGATCGTGGCGTCGGTCCTCGCCGGGATGGCGGTCTCCTCGTACGGCTCGGCCCGGATCCGGGTGGTGGCCGGTTCGCTGGTGGCGGGCGACGCGCGGATCCCGGTCACGGCGCTGGGGGCGGCGGAGGTGCTCGACGCGGAGGGGGCGCTCGCCTGGCGTACCCACAAGGCCGACCCGCGCGCGTTCATGCTGATGCGCAGCTATGTGCCCGGGGCGGTGCGGATCGTGGTGACGGACCCGGCCGACCCGACGCCGTACGTGTACCTGTCGACCCGGGAGCCGGCGGCCCTGGTGGCGGCGCTGGACGCCGAACGGGCCGGCGCCGAGGGCTGAGGACCGCCGCCCGGGGGAGCTGAGGACCGGCGCCCGGAGGACCACCCTCCGGGCGGTCGCCCGGCGGCGTCCCCGAAGGCCCCTCGGAGGCCCTCGTCGGCCGCTCGGATCCCGTTCGCACGGGCCCGGGCACTGTGGGGCCGGAAGCTCGGTTCCGGGCCTAGAAGCCCAGTTCCTTGGGGTTCTCGGGCCGTTCCAGCGGAGGCAGCTCCCGGAGGGCGTCCCAGGGGATCTGGCGGGTGCGCAGGTCCTTGCGGATGTGTCCGGCGAGCTTCTTGGTGTCGCGGCGGTTCATGACCGCGCCGACGGCCGCGCCCACCATGAAGGGCATCAGGTTCGGCAGGTTGCGCACCATGCGTTTCATGATCTGCTGGCGCAGTTCGCGTTTGAGCTGTCCGCCGAGGGCCGCGTTGACCGTGGTGGGCTTGGTGGGGTCGATGCCCCGCTCCTCGGCCCAGGAGGTCAGGTAGGCCGCCGAGCGCTGGGTGAGCCGGCCGGGGGGCCGCAGCCCGTAGACCTCGTGCAGCTCGGCGATGAGTTTGAGTTCCACGGCGGCGACGCCGGTGATCTCGGCCGCCAGTTCGGCCGGCATGGCCGGGGGGACCGGCAGCATGGCGGCGGCGCCGACGCCCGCGCCGACGGTCGAGCTCGCGTTCGCGGCGCCCGTGACGAGCTTGTCCGCGAGCTCCTCGGGGCCGAGCCCGGGGAACTGTCTGCGGAGGATCGCCAGGTCGCGGACGGGAATCCGCGGGGCGAGGTCGATCAGGCGGTCCGCCAGATAGCCGATGCCGGCCTTGGCTCCGTCGCCGCCGCGCCGGACGCCCTGGGTGACGCCGCGCCGGACGGCGTCGATCCGCTCGGAGTCGATCTTCATTTTGTCGAGCCGGGCCCGCGCGGGGTCGGCCAGCCGCCTGACGACGCCGCGGCGCCCGTCCTGCCGCGCCGCCTCGCGCCCGGCGCCCGGTCCTGCCTCCCGCTCCGCCGGCAGCGGTGCCGGGGCCGGCTCGGTGGTCACTTCGAGCGAGGCCGGAAGGCCCCGCCCGTCGTCACGTGCGCCGGGAGGGGGCAGGGGGGCGGCGTGCTCGGCTTCAGGGGCCCACTGGGCGCCCTCCGCCGGGCCTGAGCCGCCCTTGTGCGTCCGCGGGCTCCCGGGGAGCCGCAGACGCCGCTTCCGCGACGGTGTGTCGCCTGCCACGGCCGGGCGACCTCAGTCGCAGTCGCGGCAGATCGGCTGGCCGTTCTTCTCCCTGGCCAGCTGGCTGCGGTGGTGCACGAGGAAGCAGCTCATGCAGGTGAATTCGTCGGCCTGCTTGGGCAGGACCCGGACGGCCAGCTCCTCGTTCGAGAGGTCGGCGCCGGGCAGCTCCAGGCCCTCGGCGGCCTCGAACTCGTCGACGTCGACGGTCGAGGTCGACTTGTCGTTCCGGCGGGCCTTCAGTTCCTCAAGGCTGTCCGAGTCGACGTCGTCGTCGGTCTTGCGTGGGGTGTCGTAATCCGTTGCCATGTCGCTCTCCCCCTCTGGGTGGTTGCGGTGTCTCCAGCGCACGTAACGCGTGAGAGGTCGGACTTGTGCCCGACCTGAGGCGGAGATTTTGCCTCACATCAAGGTCTGTTACTCAATCGACACCCGTCGCGCGGTCTCGTGAGTGATCGGCTTCGGGTGGCGAACCGGACCGTACACGGTCCTCCGGGCGCCCCACACGGGCGCCACCCCGTGTACTTCCCGTCATTCCGGGCCCCGGAAACCCGGACTTTTCCTGGTTTTCCGAGGGATTTCTCGGTCACGGAGAGTGGAGCTCCGGACACCCTCTCCTGTGATCGATCACACATGAGCGTCTCAGAATCAGGGCCACGGAATTCCGCGCAAAGCGAACGGAACCGGTCGGCTTGTGCAGTGTGTCAGATCGGCAGAGTGACGCGCATCACGAGACCGCCTCCCTCGCGGGGCTCCGCGATGATACGGCCGCCGTGGGCGCGAGCCACGGACCGGGCGATCGACAGGCCGAGGCCGACTCCCTTGTCGCTGCCGGTCCGCTCCTGGCGGAGTCTGCGGAACGGCTCGAAAAGGTTGTCGATCTCGTACGCGGGAACGACCGGCCCCGTGTTCGAGATCACCAGCACCGCCAGGCCGTGCTCGGTCTCGGTGGAGACCTCGACCCAGCCGTCCTCCGGCACGTTGTACCGCACGGCGTTCTGGAGCAGGTTCAGCGCGATCCGCTCCAGCAGGACGCCGTTGCCCTGGACGACCGCGGGACCCAGTTCGCGCCGGATCTCCACACCCTTGGCCACGGCCTCGGCGTGCGTCTGGTCGATCGCCCGGGAGGCGACCTCGGCGAGGTCGACGGCCTTGCGCTCGATGATCTGGTTGTCGCTCCGGGCGAGCAGCAGCAGGCCCTCGACGAGCTGCTCGCTGCGCTCGTTGGTGGCGAGCAGGGTCTTGCCCAGCTGCTGGAGCGCCACCGGGGCCTCGGGGTCGGAGACGTGGATCTCCAGCAGGGTGCGGTTGATCGCGAGCGGGGTCCGCAGCTCGTGCGAGGCGTTCGCGACGAACCGCTGCTGCGCGGTGAACGCCCGCTCCAGGCGCTCCAGCATCTCGTCGAAGGTGTCGGCGAGCTCCTTGAGCTCGTCGTCGGGGCCGTCCAGCTCGATCCGCCGGGCCAGGTCGGAACCGGCCACCTGGCGGGCGGTGCGGGTGATCCGGCCGAGCGGGGAGAGCACGCGGCCCGCCATGGCATAGCCGAAGGCGAAGGCGATGATGCTCAGGCCGAGCAGGGCGAAGAGCGAGCGGCGCAGGAGGTCGTCCAGGGCCAGGTCGCTCTGGTGCCGCAGACAGACCGAGACGGCGTCGTTGAACTGCTCGCCGGTCCCCGTGTTGGGCAACCGGCACCAGGAGGTGGTCGGCTGCACCTCGCCCTTGACGATCTTGAAGGGCAGCTGGGCCGCGCTGTCGCTCAGCGTCTGCGCCGTGAAGAGGTAGATGATCGAGAGCAGCAGGATGCCCGCGATGAGGAACATCCCGCCGTAGAGCAGGGTGAGCCGTATCCGGATCGTCGGGCGCAGCAGCGGCCGGACCGGGTCCCTGGGGTCCCAGGTCGGTTTCGGGGGCGCCTGGAGGTGGGGCGCCGGAGTCGTGGCCATCGGTCAGATCCGGTACCCGGAACCGGGCACGGTGACGATGACGGGCGGCTCGCCGAGCTTGCGGCGCAGGGTCATGACGGTGACGCGCACGACGTTGGTGAACGGGTCGGTGTTCTCGTCCCACGCCTTCTCCAGGAGCTGCTCGGCCGAGACGACCGCGCCCTCGCTGCGCATGAGGACCTCCAGGACGGCGAACTCCTTCGGCGCGAGCTGGACCTCCTTGCCCTCGCGGAAGACCTCGCGGCGGTTCGGGTCGAGCTTGATGCCGGCGCGCTCCAGGACGGGCGGGAGGGGCACGGTGGTCCGCCGGCCGAGGGCGCGCACGCGCGCGGTGAGCTCGGTGAAGGCGAAGGGCTTGGGGAGGTAGTCGTCCGCGCCGAGCTCCAGGCCCTCCACGCGGTCGCTGACGTCGCCGGAGGCGGTGAGCATCAGGACGCGGGTGGGCATGCCCAGCTCGACGATCTTGCGGCAGACGTCGTCGCCGTGGACCAGCGGGAGGTCGCGGTCGAGGACCACGACGTCGTAGTCGTTGACCCCGACCCGCTCCAGGGCGGCGGCGCCGTCGTACACGACGTCGACGGCCATGGCCTCCCGGCGCAGTCCGGTGGCCACCGCATCGGCGAGCAGCTGCTCGTCCTCGACGACGAGTACGCGCACGTCGTTCTTCCTTCCCGTCGAGCCGCTGTCCGGGGTGGGACCGGCTGGAATCCGAGCACTGACTGTGCGCGTCCATCCTGCCCCGTACGCGCGTAAACCGGCTGTAAGACGGCGGTGCGGGGCCGGGGGCGGAGGGTTCCCGAACGGGGGGCGTGCGGTGGGGCGCTCGACCGGGCGCGAAGAATTCACCTGATTCACGGGCCAGTTGAGGTTTCTGTGAGGAAGGGGGTGGGGAGGACGACTGCACACCCCGTGATCACGCCCTGTATGTGGCGCGCCACCGACCGCTCCCCGTTCCCCGGGACGCAGTGTGTGATCCACCACCCTCGGCACACCCCCGTGCCACCGGACCCACGACGAGGGGGCGCACGATGGACGCTTTCACCGCAGGACTGCTGCACCGCATCAGGACCACGCAGACGGACCTCACGCGAGCTCGCGAGACGGGCGACGACTACCTGGTGGATGTCGAGCAGGCCGAACTGGACGACCTGCACCGCCTGGCCGCCGAGCACGGCGTGGAGGTCGCCACGCCCGGCGCCGTCTGACCGTCTCGACCCGACCGACCTTCCGGGACGTACGAGGGCCCCGGCGCCGCTCCCGGTGCCGGGGCCCTCGTGCGTCCGTCTCGCGGCCCGCTAGTCGTGCCAGGCCCCCAGCTCCTCCAGGAGGTCCTGGAGCGGCCGGAAGAGGCCCGGAGAGGCCGCCAGGGTCAGTTCGCCCGACGCGGGCTCCCCGGGGCGGCCGCCGGTCAGCGCGCCCGCCTCGCGGGCGATGAGCGCCCCGGCGGCGAGGTCCCACGGGTTCAGGCCGCGCTCGTAGTACGCGTCGAGGCGGCCGGCCGCGACGTCGCAGAGGTCGATGGCGGCCGACCCGCCGCGTCGGATGTCGCGGACCAGCGGGATCACGCGCCGGGCGACGTCCGCCTGGTGGGCGCGGCGGGCCTGGACGTACCCGAAGCCGGTGCCCAGGAGGGTCTGGTCGAGCGGGGGCGAGGGGCGGACGGCGAGGCGCCGGTCCCCCACGTGGGCGCCGCCGCCGAGGACCGCGCGGTAGGTCTCGCCGCGCATCGGGGCCTCGACCACGCCGACCACGGCCTCGCCGTCGCGTTCGGCGGCGATCGAGACGGCCCAGGTGGGCAGTCCGTACAGGTAGTTCACGGTGCCGTCGAGCGGGTCG
Source organism: Streptomyces sp. NPDC059534 (assembly GCF_042743475.1). NCBI lineage: Bacteria > Bacillati > Actinomycetota > Actinomycetes > Kitasatosporales > Streptomycetaceae > Streptomyces > Streptomyces sp. NPDC059534. The sequence continues at coordinate 89,281 of NZ_JBHWAQ010000026.1, read as the reverse complement.
ATGACCCAGCGGATGCCGCTGGTGCCGGGGCTGGAGGCCCCCTCCTCGCCGAGGACGCCGTCCTGCGGGCGGTGCTCGGCGAGGAAGCCGGTGATCAGCTTCTCGGCGGCGATGTCCATCTCGGTGACGACGTCGATGGCGCTGGACTTGGTCCTGGCCACGGCGAGGTCGTCCGGGCGGCCGTCGCGCAGCAGCGCTCCGGCCCGCCGCGCGGCTTCCAGGGCGAGGTCGAGCAGTTCGGTGAGCAGAGGGTCGGTCACGCTGACTCCTTACGCGTACGGGCTGTCGGCGCCGGCGGCCGCGGGCCGATCGGCCCTGGCCGGGCAGCAGCCGATCGGGCACAGGTCGTGGGAGGCTCCGAGCGCGCCCAGGGCGCACCGCTCGGCCCTGCTGCCCCGCTCGTGCGCCGCCCGCTCCAGGACGAGCTCGCGGACGGCCGCGGCGAAGCGGGGGTCGGCGCCGACGGTGGCGGAGCGCCTGACGGGCAGCCCGAGTTCGGCCGCCTTGGCCGTGGCCTCGGTGTCGAGGTCGTAGAGGACCTCCATGTGGTCGGAGACGAAGCCGATCGGGACCATGACGGCCGCGGGGGCTCCGGCGCCGTGCAGCTCCTCCAGGTGGTCGCAGATGTCGGGCTCCAGCCACGGGATGTGGGGCGCGCCGCTGCGGGACTGGTAGACGAGCTTCCAGGGGTGGTCGACGCCGGTCCGCTCACGGACCGCGTCGGCGATCACGCGTGCCACGTCGAGGTGCTGGCGGACGTAGGCCCCGCCGTCGCCGTGCTCGGAGACCGGTCCTGAGCTGTCGGCGGCGGAGTCGGGGATGGAGTGGGTGGTGAAGGCGAGGTGGGCGCCGTCCCGCACGGACGGGTCGAGTGCGGCGAGGGAGGCGAGGACGCCCTCGATCATGGGCTCGACGAAGCCGGGGTGGTTGAAGTAGTGCCGGAGCTTGTCGACGCGGGGCAGCGGGAGGCCCTCCGCCTCCAGTGTGGCGAGTGCGTCGGCGAGGTTCTCGCGGTACTGGCGGCAGCCGGAGTAGGAGGCGTACGCGCTGGTGGTGAGGACGGCGATGTGGCGCCGCCCGTCGGTGATCATCTCGCGGAGGGTGTCGGTGAGGTACGGCGCCCAGTTCCGGTTTCCCCAGTGGACCGGGAGGTCGAGGCCGGCCTCCGCGAAGTCCGTCCGCAGCGCGTCGAGAAGCGCGCGGTTCTGGTCGTTGATCGGGGAGACGCCGCCGAAGAGGAAGTAGTGCTGCCCCACTTCCTTGAGCCGTTCCTTCGGGATGCCGCGGCCGCGCGTCACGTTCTCCAGGAACGGGACCACGTCGTCCGGGCCCTCGGGGCCGCCGAAGGAGAGCAGCAGCAGGGCGTCGTACGGGGCGGGATCGTGCTGATCGGACATGGCACCGATCCTCCCACCCGGCCCCGACGGCGAACGGTGCGGCCCGTCCGGCGGCGTTCGTCCGAAAAAGGGGGATGACCCATCGACTTCAACACCGTAGGCTTTAGCTATTAATTACACGTGTTGAGTCGTCGCGCGGAGCATGCTCCGGAGCGGAGATCCGGAGAGCCCCTTGTCCAGCCCCTACCGCGCGATCTTCAAGGCGCCCGGCACCACCGCGTTCTCGGTCGCCGGACTCCTCGGCCGGATGCCCCTGTCCATGATGGGCATCGGCATCGTGACCATGATCTCGCAGGTCACCGGCCGGTACGGGCTGGCCGGCGCGCTCTCGGCGACGCTCGCGATGTCCGCCGCCGTCCTCGGCCCGCAGGTCTCGCGCCTGGTCGACCGGCACGGGCAGCGCCGGGTGCTGCGCCCGGTGACCCTGGTGTCGCTCGCCGCGGCCTCCGGGCTCCTCGTCTGCGTGCAGCAGAAGGCCCCGGACTGGACGTTCTTCGTCTTCACGGCCGTGATCGGCATCGTGCCGAGCGTCGGCGCCATGACCAGGGCCCGCTGGGCGGAGATCTACCGGGGGGACGCGCGGCGCCTGCACACGGCGTACTCCTGGGAGTCGATCGTCGACGAGGTGTGCTTCATCTTCGGCCCGATCATCTCGATCGGGCTGTCGACGACCTGGTTCCCCGAGGCCGGCCCGCTGTTCGCCGGGGCCTTCCTGACCGTCGGCGTCTTCTGGCTCACCGCGCAGCGCGCCACCGAGCCCGCGCCGCACCCCCGGGAGAGTGGCGAGAAGAGCGCGTCCGCGCTCCGCTCCCCCGGTCTCCAGGTGCTGGCCCTCGCGTTCGTCGCCACCGGTGCCGTCTTCGGCTCGGTGGACGTGGTGACCGTGGCCTTCGCGGAGGAGCAGGGGCACAAGGCGGCCGCCAGTCTCGTGCTGGCCGTCTACGCGCTGGGCTCCTGTCTGGCCGGCGCCGTCTTCGGACTGCTGCACCTGAAGGGCGAGCCGTCCCGCCGCTGGCTGCTGGGCGTCTGCGCGATGGCCGTGAGTATGATCCCCCTCCTACTGGCCGGGAACTTGCCGTTGCTGGCCGTGGCGCTCTTTGTCGCGGGCCTGTCCATCGCACCGACGATGGTGACCACCATGGCCCTCGTCGAAGCGCACGTACCGCGCACCAAGCTGACCGAGGGCATGACCTGGACGGGTACCGGGCTCGCGATCGGCGTGGCGCTCGGCTCGTCGGCCGCCGGCTGGGTGGTCGACGCGTCGGGGGCCGAGGCGGGGTACGTGGTGCCCGTCGTCTCGGGCGCCGTCGCGGTCGCGGTGGGTCTTCTCGGACACCGCCGGCTGCGCAGGCCGGCACCGAACCGGGAGGGGCAGCGTGAGCGGGACGACAACAGCGGGGTCGGGGAGCGCCAGGACGGCGAGCAGCCCGTGGCGTAACTGGGCGGGGAACGTCACCTCCCGTCCGGTACGGGAGGTGAGCCCGGCCTCGGCCGAGGAACTGGCCGAGGCGGTGCGCCGGGCGGCCGCGGACGGGCTGCGGGTGAAGACGGTCGGCACCGGCCACTCCTTCACCTCGATCGCGGCCACCGACGGCGTCCTGATCCGGCCGGGGCTGCTGACCGGCATCCGGCGGATCGACCGCGAGGCGATGACCGTGACGGTGGAGTCGGGCACTCCGCTCAAGCGGCTCAACGTGGCGCTGGCCCGCGAGGGCCTGTCGCTCACGAACATGGGCGACATCATGGAGCAGACCGTCGCCGGCGCCACCTCCACGGGTACCCACGGCACGGGCCGCGAGTCGGCCTCCATCGCCGCGCAGATCCGCGAGCTGGAACTGGTGACGGCCTCGGGCGAGCTGCTGACCTGCTCGGAGAAGGAGAACCCGGAGGTCTTCGCGGCCGCCCGGATCGGTCTCGGCGCGCTCGGCGTGGTCACGGCGATCACCTTCGCGGTGGAGCCGGTCTTCCTGCTCACCGCGCGCGAGGAGCCGATGACCTTCGACCGGGTGACCGCGGAGTTCGACGCGCTGCACGCCGAGAACGAGCACTTCGAGTTCTACTGGTTCCCCCACACGGACAACTGCAACACCAAGCGCAACAACCGCAGCGCGGGCCCCACCGCCCCTCCCGGGCGGATCAGCGGCTGGATCGAGGACGAGCTCCTCTCCAACGGACTCTTCCAGGTCGCCTGTTCGCTGGGCCGGGCGGTCCCGCCGGTCATCCCCTCGATCGCGAAGGTCTCCAGCCGCGCCCTGTCGGCCCGCACGTACACCGACATCCCGTACAAGGTCTTCACCTCGCCGCGCCGGGTGCGCTTCCTGGAGATGGAGTACGCGCTGCCGCGCGAGGCGTTGGTCGCCGCGCTGCGCGAGGTGAAGGCGATGGTCGAGCGCTCGCCGCTGAAGGTGAGCTTCCCGGTGGAGGTGCGGACGGCACCGGCCGACGACATCGCGCTCTCCACGGCCTCGGGCCGGGAGACCGCGTACATCGCCGTCCACCTGTACAAGGGCACGCCCCACCAGGCGTACTTCACCGCGGTGGAGCGGATCATGACGGCGCACGGGGGCCGTCCCCACTGGGGGAAGATCCACACCCGTGACGCCGCCTACTTCGCCGAGGTGTATCCGCGCTTCGCCGAGTTCACGGCGCTGCGCGACCGGCTCGACCCGGACCGGCTGTTCGCCAACGACTACCTGCGGCGGGTCCTGGGCGACTGACCGTCACCCGGTTCCCGTGTCGCCTCCGGCCGGCGCCGGGGCCTCCGACGGGCCGGCGCCGGTGCCGGGCTCCTGGGTCGGGGCGGTCGGCGTCGGTGCCGTCGTGGGGGCCGTCGGCGTCGGGGCGGGCGTCTCGGCGCCGGTGGAGCCGGAGGGGGTCGGCTCCGCCGAGGGGGTGCCCGTTCCGGGTTCCCCCTCACCGGAACCCTGGTCGCCCGGGGTCGCGTCGGCGCCGGTCGCGGGGGTGGCGCCGTCCGTCGGGCGCGTGCCGCCGCCGGCGGAACCGGACGGCGTGGGGGCGGGCTCCTCGCCCCGGTCCGGCGCGGGCTGCCCCGCGCTCCCGCCGCGGACGGCGGAGCCGAAGGTGGTCGTCCCCTGCCGGCCGCTGAAGTCCTCGCCGGAGACCAGCTCGTAGGCGGTGATGCCGCCCATGGTGACGCCGAAGACCAGGGCCGCGGCGATCGCCGGGCGCTTCCAGCCCCGGACGCGTGTGCCGTGCGTGGTCGCGCCGCCGAACTCCTCGCCGTACGGGGAGGGGACGGTCCGGACCGTGCCGAGCATCAGCGTGCGGTCGTCCCGCGGCCCGGCCGCGACCGGCACCTGACGGGCCTTCGGCTTGGCGGCCGTGGTCGCGTCGCGCACCTGCTCGCCGGTGCGCCTGAAGAGGTGCTGGAAGAGCGGGCCGCCGCAGGTGGCGATGACACTGATCACACCGGCGCCGAGGATCGTGCCGTACACGCCGAGGGTGGACGCGAGTTTGGCCGCGATGACCGCGGCCAGGGCGCTGCCCGAGACCTGAGCCACGCTCAGGTCGATCCTTCCCCTGCCGCCCTCCCGCTCCTCCTTCGGTTCATCCGTGTCGGTATCCGGCCTGTGACGCATTCCAACCCCTGACGGCTGACTCCGTTCTCCTTGCCATCAGAAGGACCACATAGGCGAAGCGAATAGTTCCGTTTCGGGTCATTCTGTGAACAGTGACACGTACGGAGGAAGATCGCGGAGACTCAACTCCCGTACCGCCCGAGAAGTTGGGCGGCGCGCCGGTCCACCCAGGTGGCCCGAATGGAGTACATTGACGAACCCTGGGTCCGGACGCCTTCGGGTGCCCGGGAACAAGGCGAGAGCCCCGAAAGCGGCACTCGAACCGGTGACGCCACGCCAGCGCGCGGAAACCGGCTGCACAGAGTGACCGCCAGTCACTCGGGGTAGCCGTCAGGTCACCGTGTCATAACGGCGTTCCAGGGTCCATGCCCGACACGCCGGGCAACTCGGCAAGGTAGTGGCAGGCTGCACCCGGGCAGGCCACACTCGACTAGCGGAAGCAGCGACGCACGTGACGTCGGCAGGCACCACCCGGGAGGTCCCCATGCCCGAACTGCGTGTCGTGGCCGTCTCCAACGACGGCACACGACTGGTGCTGAAGGCTGCTGACAGCACGGAGTACACGCTTCCGATCGACGAGCGGCTCCGTGCCGCCGTGCGCAACGACCGCGCGCGCCTCGGCCAGATCGAGATCGAGGTGGAGAGCCACCTCCGCCCCCGCGACATCCAGGCACGGATACGAGCCGGTGCCTCCGCGGAGGAGGTCGCCCAGCTCGCCGGCATCCCCGTCGACCGCGTACGCCGCTTCGAGGGCCCCGTACTCGCCGAACGCGCCTTCATGGCCGAGCGGGCCCGCAAGACCCCGGTCCGCAGGCCCGGCGAGAACAGCGGCCCGCAGCTCGGCGAGGCGGTGCAGGAGCGGCTGCTGCTGCGCGGCGCCGACAAGGACACCGTGCAGTGGGACTCCTGGCGGCGCGACGACGGCACCTGGGAGGTGCTGCTCGTCTACCGGGTCGCCGGTGAGGTCCACACGGCCAGCTGGACGTACGACCCGCCCAGGCGGCTCGTCCAGGCCGTCGACGACGAGGCACGGGCCCTGATCGGCGAGACGGACGACACGATCGCCGCCGCGCCGGAGCCGAGCTTCCCCTTCGTGCCGCGCATCGCCCGGCTGCCCAGGGACAGGCCGCTCGACCGGGCCCTGGACCGCCAGATCGACCGCTCGGACCGCCAGCTGGAGCGGGCCTCCGCGTCCGTCGAACCGGAGGAGGAGCGGGACTCGCTCACCAGCCTCCTGGAGGCCGTGCCCAGCTTCCGCGGCGACATGGTCGTGCCCGAGCCCCCGGGCGCGGAGCCCTCGGAGGAGTCGGAGGCGGAGGAACCGCCGGCCCCGGCCGCCTCGGCGGGCGCCGGTTCCGCGTACGCCGACGTCCTGATGCCGCGCGCCGTCTCGGGCCACCGCGACCGGCTCACCGGCACCACGGACCGGCAGGCCGAGGCGGACGGCGTCCGGCCGGGCCGCCGCGCGGCGGTCCCCAGCTGGGACGAGATCGTCTTCGGCACCCGGCGGAAGAAGCAGGACTGACGCCCGTGCCCGTACGGGAGGGGGCCCGCGCCGCACGACGGCACGAGCCCGCTCCCCGCGGACTACCGGGGGTCGGGACCCGTGGCCACCGGACGGGCGGGGTCGGAGGACCACTCCGACCAGGAGCCCGCGTAGAGGGCCGCGGGGATGCCCGCGATCTCCAGGGCCAGGACCTCGTGAGCGCCCGAGACACCGGAGCCGCAGTAGACCGCGACGGGCGTCCCCTCGCCGGCGCCGAGTGCGGTGAAACGCTCCCGCAGCGCGTCGGCGCCCAGGAAACGGCCCTCCGCGTCGACGTTCTCGGTCGTCGGGGCCGAGACGGCCCCCGGGATGTGCCCGCCGACCCGGTCGATCGGCTCGACGTCCCCCCGGTAGCGTTCGGCCGCCCGGGCGTCCAGGAGCAGCCCGGCACCGGCCAGCGCCGCCGCCCCGTCGGCGTCGAGCAGCCCGAGCCCGCCCGGCTCCGGCCGGAAGTCGCCCGGCTCCGGAGCGTGCGCCTTCTCCGTGAGCTCCCCCGTCCAGGCCGCGAGGCCCCCGTCCAGGACCCGCACGTCCGGGTGACCCGCCCAGCGGAGCAGCCACCAGGCACGGGCCGCGCCCCAGCCGAGCCCGCCGTCGTACACGACGACGGGTCGTCCCGCCGAGACACCGGCCCGGCGCATCGCGGCGCCGAAGGCCGCGACGTCGGGCAGCGGGTGACGCCCACCGCTCCCGGGCGGGCCCGCGAGCTCCTCGTCCAGGTCGACGTAGACCGCGCCCGGCAGGTGGCCGGCCTCGTACGCGGGGCGTCCGGGCGGGCCGCCCAGCGTCCAGCGGACGTCCAGGAGGACCGGCGGCCGCGCCCCGGCCGACTCGCTCAGCAGTTCGCTTGCGGAGATGATGGGGTTCATGGGTGCCATCCTCGCGCAGCCGCACGGCCGCCGGGGACGAACCCGGCGTCCTCCCCGCCGGATCGCGCCACCCGTCGGCGCGGCCCGGGGCGCGCCACGCCCCCGTCGGTGTCACGATCGGACCGGGGGCACGGCCACGACGATGGTCCGAGGAGAGAGTGACGATGACCGAGGCGACTCGGCGCGCATCCGGCACACCCTGCTGGGTGAGCCTGATGGTGCACGGGCTTGACGCCACGCAGGAGTTCTACAACGCGCTGTTCGACTGGGAGTTCGTGCCCGGTCCACACCAGCTCGGCCCGTACGTGCGCGCGCTGCTCGGCGGCAAGGAGGTGGCGGGCATCGGCCAGCTGCCCCCCGACCGTCACCTGCGGATCGCCTGGACCCCCTACCTGGCCACCGACGACGCCGACGAGACCGCCGAGAGCATCCGCTGCTGCGGCGGCACCGTCGCGGTGGGCCCGCTGGACGCGGGCGAGGCCGGACGCCTGGTGGTCTGCTCGGACCCGGTCGGCGCCGTCTTCGGCGTCTGGCAGGCGGAGGCCCACCACGGCACGGCGGCGGCCGGGCCGCCGGGCACCCCGGTCTGGAACGAGCTGCTGACGTACGAGACCTCCTCGGTCGGCAAGTTCTACCGGGCCGTCTTCGGTCTGGAGGTCGACCCGATCGTCTCCGCCGACCACGACTACGCGACGCTCCTCGTGGACGGTCTCCCGGTGGCGTCCCTGCACGGGGTCGGCAACGCGCTGCCCCGGGACCGGGGCCCGCACTGGATGACGTACTTCGAGGTCGCCGACACGGACGCGGCGGCGCGGTTCGTCGTGGAGCTCGGCGGCCGCGTGCTGCGCCCGCCGCGCGAGGGCACGGCGGGGCGGCTCGCCGTGGTGGCGGACCCGGAGGGCGCGGTCTTCACCCTGGTCAGGTCGGCCCAGGACTGACCCCTGGGCGCCTCCGTGAGTCGCACCCCGGGGTGCGGCTCGGTCGCACGCCCGGGGTGCGGCTCAGCCGCGCAGGGTCCTGGCGAGGCCGCGGCGCAGCCGGGCGGTGCCATAGCGGGACGGGGCCGGCGCCCCGCCGGGCAGACCGAGCTGGGTCAGCCGCTCGGCCGTGAAGTGGTGCGCGGTGCCGGGGTCGGCATGGTGGGCGGCCAGGAAACGGGTGGCCTCCGCCCGGAGCCCCGGGTGGATCTTGTGCCGCATGCAGTAGCCGACGGCCCGGACGAGGGGCGTGAGCGACTCCGGGGCCGTGCCGGGGACGGCGGGCTCCTCCCCGCGCTCCAGGTCGGCCACGAGGTGGTGGACGACGGTGAGCGGGATCCGGTTGCTGTTCTCGAAGGGCGTGAGGCGTTCGAGGACCTCGGCCGTGCCCACGCGCGCGATGGGGATGCCGTAGTACACGGCGGCGGTGAGCATCGCCGTGGAGAAGCAGCCGACGACGAGCGAGGGCCGGCAGCGCTCGTAGAAGGTCTCGGCGAGCAGCGGACCGTCGAGGACGGTCAGCCGGACGCCGGACCGCTCCGCCTCCTCGTGGAGGGCCTGGGAGTAACGGGCGGGTGCGGTCGGGTGCGGCTTGAAGACGACCGAGCGGTGCCCGGCGGCCGCGGCCCCGCGCAGCATCCGTACGTGCAGCTCCTCCTCCTCCTCGGCGGTGAGCAGGGCGAGGGCGGCGAGGTACTGGCCGAGCAGGAGGGCGGTGGCTCCGGCGGCGGCCGTCCGGGCGATGCCCGGGTCGTCGGCCGCCTCCTCGGCGATCTCCGCGAGGACCGCGCGGAAGGCGCTGTCGGGGACGATCTCGGGCTCCACTCCGTACTCGCTCAGGAGGAGGGGCCGGAGCCCCGGCACCAGGTCGAGGTGGAGGACCCGCCGGACGCGGCAGGCGATCGACTGCGCGAGGTCGGAGCGGGTGGGGCCGTAGCTCATGAGGCCGTCGGCGTAGACGTGCACGTCGCTCTCGGGGAACGCGCCGGCGAGTGCCTTGGCGGGGTTGACCTGGATGGACTCGACGATCAGCTCCACCGGGGCGGCGCCGAGGCCCCAGGCGGTGCGCAGCACGCGCTGCCAGAGCGGGGCCTCCTCGGGGCGGGGGGCCCAGCCGGCCGGGTGGTACGGGTGGATGGTCTCGTTCCAGTCGAGGGCGGCGTCGAAGCGGGCGGCGATCCGGCCGTACCCGGTCATGCTCTCCAGGCGCAGCGCGGTCTCGGGGATCTCGGCGTTGTGCGAGAGCAGCAGGATCCTGCGGGCGTCCTCGCGGGGGCCGAACCGTCCGGCGTCCAGGGCGGCGGCGAGCGTGGCGGCGCCGTACAGGGTGGAGACCTGGAAGAGCTGGACCGGGCGGCCGTCGGTGCTCACGTCCGGCGCCGTCGCGGAGGCGGGGGCGGATGCCGTGTCGGGGGCCATGGTTCAGGCGGTCCTTCCGGTGTCGCGCAGGCTCCGCAGGAGGGTGCTGCGCGGGGTGTCCATGGTGGCCAGGGTCTCGTCGAGGACCCGCTGCGGCATCCGGTGCAGAGCGTCGCGGACGTCGGCGCGCAGCCGTCGGGTGACGGCGGGCTCGTACGTGTCGGCCTTGCCCATGTGGAAGGCGATCATCGCGCAGTAGGTGCGGACCGCCTTCGGCAGGAACCGGTCCGCCTCCGCGTCCCGGGAGACGTCGTCGAGCAGCAGGTCGTACGAGGGGATGAAGTCCAGCTGGCGGTTGTCGGTGATCTGGGTGAGGGAGGTGGTGACACCCCGCCGGTAGAAGACTCCGTGCAGGGAGAGCGCCGCGAACGTACGGGCCTTGAGGTGCAGCCGCCAGATCCAGAGGCGGTCCTCCGCCGTTCTGAGGGACGTCTCGAAACGCGAGGCGCCGTTCTCGAAGAGGCGTCCGGCGTAGATGCCGAAGGGGACGAACGGGTAGTCCACCATCGTCACCATGCTGGCCGGCGAGATGCCGTCCCTGGGATCCATCACCGCGTCACGGCGCTTGGCCGGCGCATAGCGGATCTGCCGTTTCCGGCCTTCCGAGAGGACGTGGTCGGTGCGGGCGAAGTCGCAGTCCAGACGGGAGATCCCGGCGACGGCGGCGCTCAGGTGGCCGGGGGCGTACCAGTCGTCCCCGTCGAGGAAGGTGAGGTAGTCGCCGCGCGCCGCGTCGATCCCGGTGTTGCGGGCCTGGGCGACGCCGAGGTTCGTCTCGTGCCGGATGACGGTGGCGTTCGGGAGGCGGTCGCGCCAGCGGTCGAGGATGTCCGGGGTGTCGTCCGTCGAACAGTCGTCGATCAGCAGGAACTCGAATTCCGGATCAGCGTTGCGGGCGAGACTGCGCAGGGTGTCGGGCGCGTACGCCCCGACATTGTGGAACGGTACGACAACGGACAGTTTCGGCACTCGGAATCCCCATGCTGATGCGAACAGGTGAACGCCGCTCGGGTGCACGTCGCTCGGGTGAGCGCCGCACGTCGAACGTCGCTACGGCGGGCAGGTTAGTCGTCGGCTTTTCCGGGCGAACGATCCGCGCGTGCACTCCGGGTGAACTCTTGCCGTCTCCCGAGGACACCCGTCACGGCCAGGGCGAGGAGCGCCGCCGCGCCGACGGCGCCGCCGAGCCGGAGCCCCGGGGGCCGGAAGGAGCAGCGGACCGTCGTCGCCCGCCCGTCGAGGGGGACGGCGACGAGACCCTCGTACGCGCGCGCGGGGCGGAGGTCCGCCTCCCCGGCGGCGCAGCGCCAGCCGGAGACGCGGGGTGCGGCGAGCACGGCGACACCCGTACTGCCCGGCGGCAGTTCGGCCGTGACGGTGTGTCCGGTGGCACGCACGCGCGTGGCACCGGTGGTGGTGAGCTGTCGTACGGCGGCGTCGAGGCGGGTGCGGACCAGGCAGCCGACGGGTTGCCGGGGCAGCCGGACGCGGGCCTCGGGGTCCAGGTCGATCCGGACCTCGCCGGTGGCCGGCACGGTGCCGAGCGGTCGCATGGGGGCGCGTACGGACGGCGGCTTGCCCTCGAACTCCACCGGCGCGCCGCCCGCGAGGGTCGCCGCGCCCCGGTACTCGGGCGCCCAGAACCAGACCTGGGAGCCCGCCGGGCAGCGGGTGGTGAGGGTTCGTCCGGCACGGCGCGGGGCGGACGGCAGCTCGTACACGTCGGTGCCGAGCAGCCGTTCCTGCCGGGCGAAGGCGGAGTCCCCGGGGTGCGTGGCCGGCCGGGTCGACGGCCGGACGGTGACCAGGGGAGGCACGGGGGTGGTGGTGGCGGTGACGGTCGCCCGGGGCGGCACGTCCTGCCGTACCGGCTCCGCGGGCCGCGAGCGGATCCGGGTGCCGATGGAGAACAGGGCGTCCGTCACGGGGTTGTCGAGGCTGACCGGATGCCGGCCCTTGGCGTAGTGGCCGAAGCCCAGGGCGTCGAGGGTGCGGGAGGTGACGTCGGCGGTGAGGCTGCTGTAGTAGTCGGCGCCCTGCCCGCCGACGAGCAGGACGTCGTTGCCGCCGGGAACCTCCCCGGGGTCCGTACGGTGCAGGGGCCAGGCGTCCGCCCGTGCCACTTCGCGGGCCACGTCCTCGTGCCAGGGACCGATCCGGGGCGACCAGGAGACCTCGCTCCGCTGCTGCTCCTCGATCCGCTTCCCGGTGACGGCCGCCTCGCCGGCCTGGGCGGCGACCAGCAGCACCACGGCCAGCACCGGCAGCACGCGCGCCTGGCTCCGGCGGTCGCCCGCCCGTGCGAGCAGGACGGCGGCCAGCGCCAGGACGGCGGCGGTACCGAAGGCGGGGAAGGTCCACCGGTCGATGTCGACGCTCCCCCGCGCCGCCCGTGCCAGGAGGCCCAGCAGCGCGCCGCCCGCGAGGAGCGCGGCCGGCCGGGGCACGCCACGGGCGGCCGAGAACCAGGCCCCGATGAGCAGCAGCCCGCACAGGACGAAGGTCTGACGGTACGGAATGCCGTTGGGCGAGGCGCCCGCGTGCCAGAGCAGATGGGTGGGCTCCCACTGGAGGGAGAGCGTCACCAGGAGGATCGCGGCCGTCCACCCGGCCCGTACGCGCGCGGGGACGGCCCCGTTGAAGGGCAGGGTCAGGGCGAGGGCGAGCGCGGGCGTGCCGATGAAGAGGGCGGGGCTGGCCACGCTCGCGGTCGCCGGCAGGAATCGGGCGAGGACGTCCGTCCAGGCGGCGGGCGCGAAGGTGGTCTCCGGGGTCGGGTCGGCGACCTTGGTGGCGACGAACACGACCACGACGAGCGGGGCGGCGAGGCCGATCCCGATGAGCACGCTCCGGGCGGCGCGCAGCATCCCGGCGACGCGCTGCCGGGCGGTGGCGGTCTCCTCGGCGGTGAGAATCCGGACGACGAGGACGACGGCCGCGCCCAGGGTCGCCATGTACGCGGTGTAGAAGTTCGCGATCCAGGCGAGGCCGACGACGAGCGGGCCGAGGACGGGCCGGCGGCCGGTGCGGGCCCACTCGCCGACCAGGCAGAGCAGCGGGAAGGCGACGAGCCCGTCGAGCCACATCGGGACGGTGGCGCCGTAGTTGAAGGTCCAGCCGGAGAGGGCGTAGGCGGTGCCGAGCACCGCGGCGACCGGCCAGGGGCCGGGGCGCAGCCGCAGGAGCAGCAGCGCCATCGCGGCTCCGGCCGCGGTGATCTTGGCGGCGGTGACGACGTAGAGGGCGAGTTCGATCCGGTCGGCCGGGAAGGCGACGACGAGCAGATCGAAGGGGCTGCTCAGATAGGTGCCGATGTCGCCGAGGAAGTTCGCCCCGAAGCCGGAGTTCCAGTTGAGGAAGGCGTCCCCGTGGGTCTCGCCGAGGAGGAGGGCGCGCCAGTAGGCGTGGTACGGCAGGTACTGCTGGCCCAGGTCGACGATGTTCCTGGTCACCGGCCCGAAGGGGTAGCTGCGGGACAACCGGCCCGCGAGGCAGAGCAGGACTGCGGTGAGCAGGGCGGCGGCGAGGGGCGCGGCGACGGCCGGGTTCCGCGGTCCCCGTCGCGGGCCGCCGGGCCGCCCGCCCGTCCCGTCCCCGACCTTGTCCTCGTCGAGCACGGTCTCGGCGGCGGGTGGCACACGTCCTCCAGGGGGCGCACGGAGCGGGCAGGCGCCCGGAGGTGAAGTCGTCGCGGGCCGACCGCCATTACCGCCGAGGCGGGCGACCCGCAACCGATCACCAGACGGGCTTCCGGCACACCCCGGGTGAACTCCCGGTGCCACGCGCGCCCCACGCGGACTCCCCCGTGGCGGGCCCCCGCGCGGACTTCCCCGTGCCGGGCCCCGCACGGACTTCCCCTTGCCGGGCCCCCACGCGGACTCTTCCCGTTCCGTGCGCCCCGGCGGACTCGTCGGCGCCGCGCACCCCCGTACCGCTCGCGCCGCTGGGGGGGGTCAGCCGGCCGGCGTCAGGGCGACGAGGTCGTCGACCGTGCGGGCCACGGTGCCGAAGAGGTCGGAGACCGTCGTCAGGGCGGCGGCCTGGAGGGCGTCCGACGACAGGACGGTGCCGTCCGGGGCCTCCAGCGGGCGGGTGGCGGTGGCTTCGGCGACCACGGTGGGGCGGAAGCCGCGGTGGAAGGCGCCCTGCGCGGTGAAGAGGACGCACATGTGCGTCATGAACCCGGCGACGACGAGGTCGCCGCCGACGCCGAGGCCCTGGAGGGTCTCCTGGAGGTCCGTGGCGTGGAAGGCGTCGGGGAACTGCTTGACGACCACCTTCTCGCCCTCGATCGGGGCGACCTCCTCGCTGATCGCGCCGATCTCGGCCCGGATGTCGTACGGGGTGCCCTCGCCTCCGTCGTTGACGACGTGCACGACGGGTGCGCCGGCGGCACGGGCGGCCGCGAGCAGCCGGGCGCCGGCGGCGAGCGCCTCCTCGGCCCCGTCGAGCCGCATGACGCCGGAGCGGTAGGTGTTCTGGAAGTCGATCATGAGCAGGGCGGACCCGGCCAGGCGCGGGAGTTCCTGAGGCAGGCCGATCACATCGCGCAGGGTGGTGGACGCGGTCATGGCGGGGTTCCCTTTCGACGGATGAGGAGGAGGGGTGTTTCTTACGCTAACACAACTCGTAATCATTGATAACAACGCTCCGTGCCGCAGCCCCGCACCACCGCGAACGCCCAGGTCCGCACTGTTAGCGCTGTTATCGTGGGCGCCATGTCGACGGCACGAGAGCGCATCCTGGAAGCCACCGGGGAACTGCTCGCCACCAAGGACGCCCTGGCCATCTCGACCCGGGCCATCTGCGACCTGGCGAAGGTCGGCATGCCCGAGATCTACCGCCAGTTCGGCGACAAGCAGGGACTGCTCACGGCCGCGGCCGACATCGGCTTCGAGCGCTTCCTCGCCGACAAGCGGCGCAACCCGCTCACCGACGACCCGGTGGCGGACCTCCGCACCGCCTGGGACAGCCACGTCGGGTTCGCCCTGCGCAACCCCCACCTCTACCGGCTGATGTTCACACCGACGGGCGACGCCAAGCCCCAGGCGATCCACGAGGCCCGGGCGATCCTCCTGAAGGCCGTCGAACGCTGCCGTGACGCCGGACGCCTGCGCACGGCCCCCGAACTCGCCGGCCAGACGATCCTCTCCGCCAACGTGGGCGTGTGCATGATGGCGCTCTCCTTCCCCGAACTGTTCGGGGATCCCGCCATCTCGTGGTCGGTACGCGACGCCGTGATCGGCAAGGTCACCGGCGACGAGCGGGAGGACACCCGGATCGGCACCGCGACCGTCCTCGCCCAGGCACTCGTCGGCACCCTCACGGGCAGCGCGCCCGTCGACGGCGCGGCCCTCGACCGCCTGACCGACGCACTGCGCCCGCCGGCCGGGCCGACCTCGGAGCCGTAGGCACCGCGGCGCGGACGACAGGCGCCAGGTGTCCAGCGCCAGGCGCCCCGGCGTCAGGCGTGGTTGACCGGGAGGACGTCCGGGGAAAGAGCACCGGCGTGGGCCGAGGCCGAGGTCATGCGGCGGCGGTGGTGACGGCGGCAGAGGACCTCGTAACCGATCTCCTCCGACGGCCGGTGCACGTCCCCGACGACGACCTGCTCGCCCTCGACGACCATCTCGCCGCCGACCGTGCGGGCGTTGTGCGTGGCCCGCGCGCCGCACCAGCACAGGGCCTCGACCTGGAGCTGCTCAAGCCGGTCGGCCAGCTCGATCAGCCGCTGCGAGCCGGGGAAGAGCTTGGTCCGGAAGTCCGTCGTGATGCCGAAGGCGAAGACGTCCATGCCGAGGTCGTCGACGATACGGGCGAGCTGGTCGATCTGGTCCGGGGCGAGGAACTGCGCCTCGTCCACGATCACGTAGTCCGCCTTGCCGCCCTGGGACAGCTGGCCGACCAGATAGGCGTAGAGGTCCATGCCCTCGCCTGCCTCGACCGCCTCCGTCACCAGGCCGAGCCGGGACGAGAGCTTGCCCTCGCCCGCCCGGTCGTCACGGGTGAAGATCACGCCCTGGAGCCCGCGGGCCGACCGGTTGTGCCCGATCTGGAGGGCCAGGGTGCTCTTCCCGCAATCCATGGTTCCGGAGAAGAAGACCAGCTCGGGCATGACGGGTCGGGACCTTTCAGGTCGTGGGAGGGGGTGGGGAGGGACGTGGGGGTCAGGAACGCACTTCGAGCAGCGGGACGAGCTGCTCGGCGGGGGTCATCGACCCGTGCATCCCGGCCATCGCGGACTCGTGGGGCTCGTTCACGGAGGCGGTGATCGCCACGTCGTCGTGGGCCGCGGCGACGACGTCGCCGATCCGCCCGTACACGCGCTCGTCGATCTCGTCCCCGAACCAGCCGAGGGAGATGGCCTCGTCGCGGCTCGCGACCCAGAACTGCTCGCCGACGACCTCGCGCCAGCAGGTGAGGACGTCCGCCTCGGCCCCGGGCACCGCGTAGACATGGCGGGCGCGGCCCTCGCCGCCGAGAAGGGCGACGCCGGCACGCAGCTCCCAGTCCTCGTCGAAGTCGATGCGGTGCTCGTCGTCGAAGGGGATGTCGACCATGCCGTGGTCGGCCGTGACGTACAGCGCGGTGCGGGGCGGCAGCTGCTCGGCGAGCCGCTGCACCAGCCGGTCGACGAACATCAGCTGGCCGCGCCAGGCGTCGGAGTCGATGCCGAAGCGGTGCCCGGCACCGTCGAGTTCGCTGTAGTACGTGTAGACCAGCGAGCGGTCACCGGCGGCGAGCTGCTCGGCGGCGAAGTCCATGCGCTCCTCGCCGGAGAGCCGCCCGTGGAACGTTCCGCCGCTGAGCGCGACCTTGGTGAGCGGGGTCTGCTCGAAGATCGGGGAGGACACCTGGGCGGTGTGGATCCCGGCGTCGTGCGCGAGCTGGAAGACCGTCGGGTACGGCTGCCAGACGCGCGGCGCGGTCCACGGCTTCCAGCGCAGCTGGTTCATCAGCGCGCCGGTCGCGGGGTCGCGCACCGTGTAACCGGGCAGCCCGTGCGTACCGGGGTAGCGGCCCGTGCCGACGGAGGCCAGCGAGGTCGCCGTGGTGGCGGGGAAACCGGCGGTGATCGGCCGGCCCGTACCGCCCCGCGAGGAGCCGAGGAGCGAGGTCAGGCAGGGGGCCTCGTCCGGGTGGTCCTTGATCTGCTCCCAGCCGAGGCCGTCGATCAGCAGGACGCAGTTCCGGTCGGCCGGGGCCAGCTCCGCGATCCGCGGCTCGAAGCCGGGCACGCCCTGACCGGCGACCAGCGTCGGCAGCAGGTCGCCCAGCGAGCCGAAGGTGTACTCGGGCACCGGCGCGCTCTCGGGCGCGAGCGGGACCGGGTCGTCGGGCCAGCCATGGGGCATCGCGGTGGGCTGCGCCATCAGCGGGTGGGCGCGGCGGTCGCCGCGATGGCTTCGGAGAGCGCCTGGGCGAAGGCGAGCGTCTGCCGGACGGTGTCCGGGCCGTCGCCGGCCTCGCTGACCCGCAGGGAGAGGTCGTCGGCCGTGGCGTTGCCCGTGTAGCCGTGGTCGGCGTCGCAGTTGGAGTCGCCGCAGGCGGCGGGCTCCAGGTCGATGCGCGAGACGGCGCCCCAGCCGATGGTGAGGACGACCTCGCGGGGCAGCGTGCCCGGCGTGTACGACTCCGGGTTGGCGACCACGCGGCTGACGACGACCGACGAGATCCGGTCCAGCTTCACGGACTCGGTGGACGTCGTGGCGTACGGCGTCGGCGAGCTGGTGTCGGCGGCCTGCTCGTCGGTGTGGCTCACGACGAAGCGGTGCGGCGTCAGGACGAGGACGGTGACGTGGCGCCGGACCTCGTTCGCGTCGAAGGTGGTCTCCTGGTGGACCACGTACGACGCGACGGCCTCACCGCCGACGGCGGCCTCCACCGCCTCGGCCACGAGGGCCGGGTAGTAGCCGCTGCGCTCGATCGCCGCGCGCAGCCCCTGGGTCGTCGTCCCGCTCTTTGCCATGGACTCCATCCTACGGGGCCGTGGGCCCCCTCCGGCCCCGTCAGTAGCTGGGCAGGCTGCGGGGACCGAGGTCGGTTCGGGGCGGGGGCGGGGCCAGTCGGACGGTGGCGCCGAGGACGGAGAGCCCGCGGGGGGCCACCACCACCGGCTCCAGGGAGACGGCGACCACCTCGGGGTGGTCGTCGACCAGCCGCGAGACCCGCAGCAGCAGCTCCTCCAGAGCCGGGGTGTCGACGGGTGCGGAGCCGCGCCAGCCGAAGAGCAGGGGCGCGGTGCGCAGGGACCGGACGAGTTCGGCCACGTCCCGGTCGGTGGCCGGTACCAGCCGGTGTGCCGTGTCGCCGAGCAGCTCGGAGGGCGCACCCGAGAGGCCGAAGGAGAGGACGGCGCCGACGGCCGGGTCGATGGCGGAGCGGACGACGGTGTCGACGCCCCGGGGCACCATCGCCTGGACGACCGGCTGGAGCTCCTCCGGCTTGCCGAGGACCTCGGTCAGTTCGGCGTACGCGGTGCGGAGCTGCTCCTCCGAGGCCAGGTCGAGGCGGACGCCGCCGAGGTCCGGGCGGTGGCGCAGATGCGGTGCGGTCGTCTTCAGCGCGACGGGGTAGCCGAGGCGGGCGGCGGCCGCGACGGCGGTGTCGGGGGTGGGCGCCGGCAGGGTCGGCAGGACGGCGATCCCGTACCGCGCGAGCAGTTCCCCGGCCTCGTCCGTGCCGAGGGTCACACCGCGGGTGTCCGCGTCGTCGCCGTCCTTCTCGCCGAGCACGCGCGCGATGAGCGCGGCGGCCCCCGCCTCGTCGATGTCCTCGTACTCCGGCACCCGTCCCGGTTCGGCCGCCTGCCGCCGCCACTGCCCGTACCGCACGGCCTCGGCCAGCGCCCGCACGGCCCGCTCGGCGGCGGGGTAGGCGGGGATGGTGGCGGGCGCGGGAGCCTCGCCGCCGGCGGCGAGGGCTTCGGCGGCCTCGGGTGCGGGATCCGCGTGAGGGGCGTCGGTGCGGGGTGGCGAGGCGGTCGGCGGTTCCGCGGACGCCGTCGGAGTCGGGGACGCCGTGAGGGTCGGGGGCGCCGTGGCCGCCGGGGGCGTCGTGGGGGGCGGGCCGTCGGTGCCCTGCGGTGCCGTGGCCGGGTCCGGCCGGCGGCCGGCGGCGGGCCGCGGTGCGGCCGTGGTGCCGGCGCGGCCCGTCGGGACCGGCCGGGTGCTCGTCGCGACGGCCAGGGCCTCGGCGAGGCCGCCCATCTCGACGTGGACGACGACGACGGGCTTGGTGGGCGCGGGCGCGGAGGCGACGGCCTCGCGGAGGGCTGCGGCGAGGACCTCTCCGTCGCCGAACTCGGTGGCGCCGTTCTCGCCGACCCAGGGGATCGCGGTGACGACCACCGCGTCGGACGTCTCGTCCGCCAGCGCCGCCGCCAGGGCGTCCCGGAAGTCCGCCGGTTCCGCCGCCGTCGTCAGGTCGAGCGGCCGGAGCGGACGCAGCCCCTCCGTCAGACAGGCGTCGTACGTGAGGAGGCCGAGCGACTCGGAGTTGCCGAGGATCGCGACGCGGGGTCCGGCGGGCAGCGGCTGGGCGGCGAGGAGGAGTCCGGCGTCGACGAGTTCGGTGACGGTGTCGACGCGGATCACGCCGGCCTGCCGGAGCAGCGCGGAGACCGTGGCGTGCGGGATGCGGGTGACCGGCACCCGGTGGCCGGGCGGGGCGCTGCCGCTGTGCCGGGCGCCCTTGACGACGACGACCGGCTTGACGGCGGCGGTCCGGCGGGCGAGCCGGGTGAACTTGCGGGGGTTGCCGATCGACTCCAGGTAGAGGAGGACGACGTCGGTGCCGGGGTCGTCGTACCAGTGCTGGAGGAAGTCGTTGCCGGAGACGTCGGCGCGGTTGCCGGCCGAGATGAAGGAGGAGAGGCCCGCGCCCCGCCGGTGGAGCCCGGCGAGGAGGGCGATGCCGATGGCGCCGGACTGGGTGAAGAGCCCGATGCGGCCGGCGGCCGGCATCTGCGGGGCGAGGGAGGCGTTGAGCCGGACGTCGGCGGTGGTGTTGATGATGCCGAAGGCGTTCGGGCCGATGATCCGCATTCCGTACGAGCGGGCCTGCCGGACGAGCCGGCGCTGCCGTTCCCGGCCCTCGGCCCCGCTCTCCGCGTATCCGGCGGAGAGCACGACGATGCCCCGGACGCCGTGCTCGCCGCAGTCGGCGACGGCTTCCGGGACGCGTTCGGCGGGGACGGCGACGATCGCCAGGTCCACCGGTTCCCCGATGGCGCCGACGGACGGGTGGGCGGGGACGCCGTCGAACTCCGCCGCCTCGCCGCCGAGCGCGGCGTTCACCGCGTACACGCGTCCGGTGAAGCCGGCCCCGATCAGGTTGCGGAGCACGGTCCGGCCGACGCCGCCGGGTGCGCGTCCGGCGCCGACCACGGCGACGGAGCGCGGGGTGAGGAGCCGCTGCACGGAGCGCGCCTCGGCGCGCTGCTCCCGCGCGCGCTGGACGGCGAGGGAGCGGTCGGTGGGTTCGAGGTCGAGGTGGAGCCGTACGGAGCCGTCCTCGAAGCTGCGCTTCTGGGTGTAGCCGGCGTCCGTGAACACCTTGATCATCTTGTTGTTGGCGGGGAGCACCTCCGCGGCGAAGCGCCGGATGTCCCGCTCGCGCGCCACGGCCGCGATGTGTTCGAGGAGGGCGGAGGCGACGCCCCGGCCCTGGTGGGCGTCCTGGACGAGGAAGGCGACCTCGGCCTCGTCGGCCGGCGAGGAGGCGGGCAGCCCCCGGGCGTCGATGCGGTCGTAGCGGACGGTGGCGATGAACTCGCCGCCCACGGTCGCCGCGAGTCCCACCCGGTCCACGAAGTCGTGGTGGGTGAAGCGGTGGACGTCCTTGGCCGAGAGGCGCGGGTAGGGGGCGAAGAAGCGGTAGTACTTCGACTCGTCCGAAACCTGCTCGTAGAAGCTTACGAGCCGGTCGGCGTCGTCCGCGGTGATGGGCCTGATGCGCGCGGTGCCGCCGTCGCGGAGGACCACGTCCGCTTCCCAGTGGTCGGGGTAGGCGTGCTCCGGTGGTGCCGGCGGGGCCGGTCGATCCGCCGCTTCCGACTGCTCCGACGCGCTCTGCATGGGGTCAGCCTACGGCCGCGACACGACCGTGGCATCGCTCGCGCGGCGGGTGCGCGCCGTGCAAGGTAGGGAGGGCCGAAGGGCGGTCCGATCCGGGCCGAAGGTCGGCGCGAGCACCACGCAGCACATGAGAGACTGGTCTAGACAACCCGCTTGAGACTTGAAGGGCAACACCATGGCTGAGCGCCGCGTCAACGTCGGCTGGGCCGAGGGCCTGCACGCCCGCCCCGCGTCCATCTTCGTCCGTGCCGCCACGGCTTCCGGCGTTCCGGTGACGATCGCCAAGACCGACGGCTCCCCGGTGAACGCCGCGTCCATGCTCGCGGTGCTCGGTCTGGGCGCGCAGGGCGGCGAGGAGATCGTCCTGGCCTCCGACGCCGACGGTGCCGAGGTCGCCCTGGACCGTCTCGCGAAGCTGGTCGCCGAGGGCCTGGACGAGCTCCCCGAGACCGTCTGATCCACGCCCGTACGGATTCCGATCGGATTCCGCACACCGAAAAGCCGTGACTGCCCAAATCGAGGCGGTCACGGCTTTCGCATTTCCGCGAAAGCCTGTTTCCGGGCAGCACGAACAGCGTCCGCCGAATTCCTCTTCTTTGTATACGGCGGCCGCGTTAATTCCGGACGCTCGCCGTGTTGACGACATGTTGCGAAACCCTCACACGGCCGCGCTCCGATGTTTTGAGCCGGTGCAGCGGCAGCGTGCGCTCCGCGTGCAGCGCGGTCAGCCCCCTGGCCCGCTCGGCGTCACCGCGCGCCACCGCGTCCACGATCGCGCCGTGCTCGGCCCAGACCTCCACCGGCTGGGCGGGCTGGTCCACCGTGTACATCCACGCGATCTTGTGGCGCAGCTGGGTGAGCAGCGCCGTCAGGGCCGGGCTGCCGGAAGCCTGCGCGAGCGTCTCGTGGAACCAGCCGCCCAGCGAGCGCAGATCCTCGCCCTGGCCCCGCCGGGCGCGCTCCTGCCCCAGCCTGACTAGGCCGCGCAGCACCTTGAGGTGGGCGTCGGTGCGCCGTTGCGCGGCCCGGGCGGCCCCCAGCGGTTCCAGCAGCGACCGCATGTCGAGGAGGTCGGCCGCCTCCTGCTCCGTGGGCTCGGCGACATGCGCGCCCGCGTGCCGGCGGGTGACGACGAAGCCCTCGGACTCCAGGGTGCGCAGGGCCTCACGGACCGGGACGCGGGAGACCCCGTACCGGCGGGCGAGCTGTTCCTCGGTCAGCCGGCTGCCCCGCTCGTAGACACCGGAGACGATGTCGTCCCGGATCGCCGTGCATACCGAGTGCGCGGGAATGCGCATGTCCGACCTCCGCCTTGGTCCGCGCGAGACAATTCGAGCGGCGCCTGTTCTGCGCCTGATCTTCGACTCTATTGCAGCGCGCCGGAATTTCCGATGCCCCAGGGA
Organism: Streptomyces sp. NPDC059534; assembly: GCF_042743475.1. Classification (NCBI taxonomy): domain Bacteria; kingdom Bacillati; phylum Actinomycetota; class Actinomycetes; order Kitasatosporales; family Streptomycetaceae; genus Streptomyces; species Streptomyces sp. NPDC059534. Next base: position 66,993 of record NZ_JBHWAQ010000026.1, on the reverse strand, counting down.
AATCCATGATGTTACTCGGCCGCCGGCGGGTCAGCGAAAAGCCCCGGCTCAGTACGAGCCGGGGCTTTTGCGACGCGAGGTGCGGCGGGCTGCGGTCAGACCGCGACGCCGCGGGCGCGGAGGTACGCGACCGGGTTGATGTCGGAGCCGTACTCCGCGGTGGTGCGCGCCTCGAAGTGGAGGTGCGGGCCGGTGGAGTTGCCGGACGAGCCGGAGACGCCGATCTGCTCGCCGGGCTCGACGGTCTGGCCGACGTGGACCCCGATGGAGGAGAGGTGCCCGTACTGGGTGAACGTGCCGTCGTTCATCCGGATGACGATGTTGCTGCCGTACGCGCCGCCCCAGCCAGCCTCGACGACGGTGCCGGAGCCGACGGAGACGACCTGGGTGCCGTAGGCGGCGTGGAAGTCGACGCCCGAGTGGCTGCCGGAGGACCAGAGCGACCCGCCGGTCTTGTACCCGGTGGAGACGTACGAGCCGGCGACGGGGAGCTGGAAGGAGTTCAGGCGGCGGCGCTCGGCCTCGCGGGCGGCGCGCTCCCGCTCCAGTCGGATCTCCTTGGCGCGGGCCTCGGCCTTGCGCTTCGCCTCGGCCTGGGCCTTCGCCTTGGCGACGGCCTCGAACGCCTCCCGCTCCTGGGCGGCGGCCTGCGCGTTGAGCCGGTCCGCGAGGGAGTCCTCGGTGATCACCTGGGTGAGGCCGGTGTCCTCGGCGGAGCGGTTGTCCGTGTCGGCGGCGAGCGCCGGGGAAGCGAGGGTTCCGATGACGCCGGTGGTGGCGAGGGTCGCGACGCCGGCGATGCCCACGCCGCGGCGCGCCATCCGGCTCGGAGCACGATGCTTCCCGGTGGCACGGGTGAACGCCATGTAGAGGCTGGTCCTTTCCTTCCTTCTCGCCTACCGGGTTAGCTGACGGGTTCGGAGCAGGAAGGTCTCCTACGGGCCCCTCCGTACGAGACGAAGGCGTCCGATTCACCCCAGGGACTTCATATGGGTCCCCGGCTCCCCAGGCTCGCGCCTGACGGGGACTCGGCGATGACTGTCCGATGCCGCGGCTGCGGCACGTGCAACTGACGAACAGCCGCACCGACGCTATGCGGATCGTCTTTCAATCACCAACCAGACACGCTTTTTGTAAGACATGCCACAGGGCATACGCCAACCTTTACCCTCAATACGGACAAAGGGGAGGATCCCGGCGAACACACCGCCGGGGTCCTCCCGTTGCCACGTCGGGGCCGGAATCAGCCGGTCACGACGGTCACTTCACCGATGCCGAGCGCCCGCACCGGCTCCGCGATCTGCGCCGCGTCACCCACGAGCACCGTGACGAGCCGGTCCACGGGGAAGGCGCTGACCACGGCAGCGGTCGCCTCCACCGTGCCGGTCTCGGCGAGACGCGCGTACAACTGCGCCTGGAAGTCGTCCGGAAGGTGCTGCTCGACCTGGTCGGCGAGCGTCCCGGCGACGGAGGCGGCCGTCTCGTACTTGAGCGGCGCGACCCCCACCAGGTTCTGCACGGCGGTCTCGCGCTCGGCGTCCGTGAGCCCCTCGGCGGCGAGGGTGCGCAGCACCTGCCACAGGTCCTCGAGCGCCGGACCGGTGTTGGGGGTGTCGATGGAGCCGCTGATGGCGAGCATCGCGGCGCCGTTCCCCCCGGCGTCCGAGCGGAGGACCTGGCCGAAGGCCCGCACACCGTACGTGTAGCCCTTCTCCTCGCGCAGGACCCGGTCGAGCCGCGAGGTGAGGGTGCCGCCGAGGCAGTACGTGCCGAGGACCTGGGCCGGCCAGACGACGTCGTGCCGGTCGGGACCGACCCGGCCGATGAGCAGCTGGGTCTGGACGGCGCCGGGACGGTCCACGATGACGACCCGTCCGGTGTCGTCGGCGGTGATCGACGGCATGGGGAGCGGCTCGGCCGGCTCACCGGTCCAGGCGCCCAGCGTGTCCGCGAGGACCTTGTCGAGGTCGACCCCGGTCAGGTCGCCGACGACCACGGCGGTGGCGGTGCCGGGCCGGACGTACGCCTCGTAGAAGGCGCGGACGGCGGCCGCGTCGATCGCGGCGACGGTCTCCTCGGTTCCCTGGCGCGGCCGGGACATCCGGGACTCGGCCGGGAAGAGCTCCTTGGAGAGCTGCTTGGCGGCGCGGCGGCTCGGGTTGGCCGTCTCGTGCGGGATCTCGTCGAGACGGTTGCGCACCAGGCGCTCGATCTCGGTGTCCAGGAACGCCGGCGCGATCAGCGCCTCGGAGAGCAGCCCGAGCGCCTTGGGCAGCCGGGAGACGGGAACCTCCAGGGAGACCCGTACGCCCGGGTGGTCGGCGTGCGCGTCGAGCGTGGCGCCGCACCGCTCCAGCTCGGCCGCGAACTCCTCGGCGCTGCGCCGGTCCGTGCCCTCCGAGAGCGCGCGGGCCATGATGGTGGCGACGCCGTCGAGCCCGGCGGGCTCGGCGTCCAGCGGGGCCGGCAGGAAGATCTCCACGGCCACGACCTGCTGGCCGGGGCGGTGACTGGTCAGCAGCGTCAGTCCGTTGTCCAGCTTCCCCCGGTCCGGGGCGGGGAACGCCCAGGGCCTGGCGACCCCCGGCTCCGGCTGCGGGTGGAAGTCCATGCTCGTCAAAGACGCGGCAGCGTCGGTCACTGGTCCGCCCCCTCTTCCTCGTCGCTGTCGCTCTCGTCGGCGGTCACCGGCTCGTAGACCAGCACCGCGCGGTTGTCGGGACGCAGCCGGGCCGCGGCGACCGCCTGCACCTCCTCGGCCGTGACGGCCAGGACCCGGTCCACGGCCGTCAGGGCCAGCTGCGGGTCGCCGAACAGCACGGCGAACCGGCACAGTTCGTCGGCACGGCCCGCGACGGTGCCGAGCCGGTCCAGCCACTCGCGCTCCAACTGGGCCTGCGCGCGCTCCATCTCCTCGGACGTGGGGCCCTCCGCGGCGAACCGGGCGAGCTCCTCGTCGACGGCCGCCTCGATCTGCGGGACCTCGACGCCACCGGAGGTCTTCACGTCCAGCCAGCCGAGCGAGGGCGCGCCGGCCAGCCGCAGCAGGCCGAAGCCGGCCGCCACGGCCGTGCGGTCGCGGCGGACCAGCCGGTTGTGCAGGCGGGAGGACTCGCCACCGCCCAGGACCGTCAGGGCCAGGTCGGCGGCGTCGCACTTGCGCGTGCCGTCGTGCGGCAGCCGGTAGGCGGCCATCAGCGCCCGGGCCGGTACCTCCTCCTCGACGACCTCGCGCAGCTGCTCGCCGATGACCTCCGGAAGGGAGCCGTCGCGCGGGGGCCGCTTGCCGTCGTGCTGGGGGATGGAGCCGAAGTACTTCTCGATCCAGGCGAGGGTCTGCACCGGGTCGATGTCACCCACGACGGACAGCACCGCGTTGTTCGGCGCGTAGTACGTGCGGAAGAAGTTCCGCGCGTCCTCCAGCGTCGCCGCGTCCAGGTCGGCCATGGAGCCGATCGGCGTGTGGTGGTACGGGTGGCCCGCCGGGTAGGCCAGCGCGGTGAGCTTCTCGAAGGCCGTGCCGTACGGCACGTTGTCGTACCGCTGGCGGCGCTCGTTCTTGACGACGTCCCGCTGGTTCTCCATGGACTCGTCGTCCAGGGCGGCGAGCAGCGAGCCCATGCGGTCGGCCTCCAGCCAGAGCGCGAGCTCCAGCTGGTGCGTGGGCATGGTCTCGAAGTAGTTGGTCCGCTCGAAGCTCGTCGTGCCGTTGAGCGAGCCGCCCGCACCCTGCACCAGCTCGAAGTGACCGTTCCCGTGGACCTGCTTCGAGCCCTGGAACATCAGGTGCTCGAAGAGATGGGCGAGGCCCGTGCGGCCCTCGACCTCGTGGCGCGAGCCGACGTCGTACCAGAGGCAGACCGCCGCGACCGGGGTCAGGTGGTCCTCCGACAGCACCACACGCAGGCCGTTCGCCAACCGGTGCTCGGTCGCTGTCAGGCCGCCGGAGCCGGCCTCGGCCGTGGCCGTGTGACCCATGGGCATGTACGTCCCTTCGATCGCGATGTGAAAAAGTCCTGCCACTGTATGCAAGCGCGCCGACACCTGGCGAAGTTCCCGCCCGGTCCTGATGTCCCTCTTCCGGGTCGCGGTCGGCGTTGTCGGTGGCACGGTCCACAATGGTCCGCGTCAGATCAACCTTGTTGGTGAAGGAGCCGCAGCCGCGATGGCCCGCCGCAGCACGAAGACACCGCCGCCGGACGACGCGTTCGAGGAGCGAATCCTCGACATCGACGTCGTCGACGAGATGCAGGGCTCCTTCCTCGAGTACGCGTACTCGGTCATCTACTCGCGCGCGCTTCCCGACGCCCGCGACGGCATGAAGCCCGTACAGCGCCGCATCGTCTACCAGATGGGCGAGATGGGGCTCCGCCCCGACCGAGGGTTCGTCAAGTGCGCCCGCGTCGTCGGCGAGGTGATGGGCAAGCTGCACCCGCACGGCGACGCGTCGATCTACGACGCCATGGTCCGCATGGCACAGCCGTTCTCCATGCGACTGCCCCTCGTCGACGGCCACGGCAACTTCGGTTCCCTCGGCAACGACGACCCGCCGGCCGCCATGCGGTACACCGAGTCGCGGATGGCCCCGGCCGCGCTGCTCATGACCGAGTCCATCGACGAGGACACGGTCGATTTCACGCCGAACTACGACGGTCAGGAGCAGGAGCCGGTCGCGCTCCCCGCCGCCTACCCGAACCTCCTGGTCAACGGCGCGTCCGGCATCGCGGTCGGCATGGCGACCAACATGCCGCCGCACAACCTCGGCGAGGTGATCGCGGCCGCCCGGCACCTGATCCGCCACCCGAGCGCCGACCTCGAGACCCTCATGCGGTTCGTGCCCGGCCCCGACCTGCCCACCGGCGGCCGGATCGTCGGCCTCTCCGGCATCAAGGACGCGTACCAGTCGGGCCGCGGCTCCTTCAAGATCCGCGCCACGGCGACCGTGGAGACGGTGACGGCCCGCCGCAAGGGCATCATCGTGACCGAGCTGCCCTTCACGGTCGGCCCGGAGAAGGTCATCTCCAAGATCAAGGACCTGGTCGGCTCCAAGAAGCTCCAGGGCATCGCGGACGTCAAGGACCTCACCGACCGCAGCCACGGCCTGCGTCTCGTCATCGAGATCAAGAACGGCTTCGTGCCCGAGGCCGTCCTGGAGCAGCTCTACAAGCTGACGCCGATGGAGGAGTCCTTCGGCATCAACAACGTGGCACTGGTCGACGGGCAGCCGCTCACCCTCGGCCTCAAGGAGCTCCTGGAGGTCTACCTCGACCACCGCTTCGAGGTCGTCCGGCGCCGCTCCGAGTTCCGCCGCACCAAGAAGAGCGACCGCCTCCACCTGGTGCTCGGCCTGCTCGTCGCGCTGCTCGACATCGACGAGGTCATCCGCCTCATCCGGGAGAGCGACAACTCCGCGCAGGCCAAGGAGCGCCTGATGGAGCGCTTCTCGCTGAGCGAGATCCAGACGCAGTACATCCTGGACACCCCGCTGCGCCGCCTCACCAAGTTCGACCGGCTGGAGCTGGAGACCGAGCGCGACCGGCTCACCGGCGAGATCGACGAGCTGACCGGCATCCTCGACTCCGACGCGGAGCTGCGCAAGCTCGTCTCGGCGGAGCTGGCCGCGGTCGCCAAGAAGTTCGCCACCGACCGGCGGACGGTGCTGCTCGAGTCCGCCGGCGCGCCCGTCGCGGCCGTGTCCCTGGAGGTCGCGGACGACCCCTGCCGGGTGCTGCTCTCCTCGACCGGCCTGCTGGCCCGCACGGCGACGGCCGAGCTGCCCCCGGTCGACCCGGACGCCGCACGGGTCAAGCACGACGTGATCCTGTCCGCCGTGGCGGCCACCCAGCGCGGTGACGTCGGGGCGGTGACGTCGGCCGGCCGACTCCTGCGGATCGCGGTGATCGACCTGCCGCAGCTCCCGGACACCGCGAGCGCCCCGAACCTGGCGGGCGGCGCCCCGCTGTCGGAGTTCCTGTCCCTGGAGGCCGACGAGACGGTGGTCTGCCTGACCACGCTCGACGAGTCCTCGCCGGGCCTGGCCCTCGGCACGCTCCAGGGCGTGGTGAAGCGCGTCGTGCCGGACTACCCGGCGAACAAGGACGAGCTGGAGGTCATCACCCTCAAGGACGGTGACCGGATCGTCGGCGCGACCGAACTCCGGACGGGCGAGGAGGACCTCGTCTTCATCGCCTCCGACGCCCAGCTGCTGCGCTACCAGGCGTCGCAGGTACGGCCCCAGGGCCGTCCGGCGGGAGGCATGGCGGGCATCAAGCTGACGGCGGGCGCCGAGGTGCTCTCGTTCACCGCGGTCGATCCTGCGGCGGACGCCGTCGTGTTCACCGTCGCGGGCTCCACGGGCACCCTCGACTCCTCGGCGGGTACGTCGGCGAAGCTGACCCCCTTCGACCAGTACCCGCGCAAGGGCCGCGCCACCGGCGGCGTCCGCTGCCAGCGGTTCCTCAAGGGCGAGGACGTCCTGATCCTCGCCTGGGCGGGCACCACCCCCGCGCGTGCCGCGCAGAAGTCCGGCGCCCCGGTGAGTCTGCCCACCCCGGACCCGCGCCGCGACGGCTCGGGCACCCCGCTCCCCCAGCCGGTCGACGTGGTGGCCGGCCCGGCGAACTAGGGACTGTCCGGACAGGGCCTAGCCCTGTCCGGACACCCCCTGGGGCTCGTCCGGCTGGTCCTCCGTCCGCTGCACGTACCGCAGGACGCCCCACATGCCGTGTTCGTCGGGGGCGTCCTGCGGGCCGTTCAGCTCGCAGGCGGCGAGTTCCTTGCGCAGGCCGGCCGCGTCGATGCCGGAGCCGATCAGGACGAGCTGGGTGAGCCGCTCCTCGCCCTCGGGCCACGGCTCGGGGTAGAAGCGCAGGAAGCGGCCGACGGCGTGGACGGCGTAGCGGTTGGCCGGGTCGGCGGCCCCGAAGTCGACGAAGCCCTTGATCCGGTAGAGACCCTCGGGCCTGCCGTCCAGGAAGGCCATGAGCCGACGCGGGTGGAGCGGGACGGAGGCCGCCAGCGAGACGGTCTCGTACTCCGCGTGCGGGTGGGCCTGCGGGTCGTCCTCGCCGTACAGGATGTCCTCGATGGACATCTGCCCCTCGATCTCCCCGTCGGGCACGACACGGTCGAACAGCAGCTCCGGGTCGATCCGCCCGTGCCGGGCGTCGACCACCACGGCCTTGCCCGCCAGCCCGCGCACCGTCCCGTGGACGGCCCGCAGCTCGTCCTCGGAGACCCGGTCGGCCTTGTTCACGACCACGAGGTCCGCGATCGGCAGATGCCGGTCGGTCTCGGGGTGCCGCTGCCGGGTGGCGGAGAACTCGGCCGCGTCCACGACCTGGACGAGCCCCCCGTACACGATCCGCTCGTTCTCGCTGGCGAGCACCATGCGGACCAGTTCCTGGGGCTCGGCAAGGCCGCTCGCCTCGATGACGATCACGTCGAGCCGGGACGAGGGCCGGGCCAGCACCTCCAGGTACTCGTCGAGCTCACTGGCGTCCACGGCACAGCACAGACACCCGTTGCCCAGCGAGACCGTGGAGCCGACCTGCCCGGCGACGGTCATCGCGTCGATCCCGATGTCCCCGAAGTCGTTGACCATCACTCCGATACGGGTGCCCCGGGCGCTGCGCAGCACATGGTTCAGGAGCGTGGTCTTCCCCGCCCCGAGAAACCCGGCCAGAACGACGACGGGGATCTGCTGCGTGCTCAAGGGACGTGCCTCCGGTTCCTTCGTACCCCACGGCCGTGGGAAACCCCCAGAATAGGCAGCCCCCACCACCCACCCCCTCGAACCGGCCCCGCCCCTCCGTGCGGGCCATCCCCCCGCAGGCCGGGCCCGAGCCCGCCGCACCCCCCGTGTGGGCAGCCCCGCAGTGCGGGACACCCCCCCCGGGTGGGCAATCGTCCCGCAGGGCGGGACGGGTGGGCACACGGGACCCCGCCCCCGGCGGCACCTCCACGGCCGGGCCCACCGCAGGCCGGGCGCACCGCACGCCGGGCGCACGATAGGCAGGGCGCACCGCAAGCCGGGCGCACCACAGGCCGGGCGCACCAGGCCGTGCACCCCCATCGGCGGGACGCAGTCCGCCCCGGCCTCCGACACGCCATTTCCGGTCCCGGACCGTGTCGCCGTACCTTTTCCGGCATGAGCCCCGCACAGACCAGCCCCCCGCGCCCCCCGGCGCGCCGTCGGCGGTTCGGCTGGCCGCAGCGGGTGTTCTCGCAGGTCCTGCTGATGCAGCTGGTCATCGCGACCGGTGTGACCATCCTCGCCACGGGCCTCTTCCTCGCCCCGCTCAGCGCGCAGCTCGACGACCAGGCCATGCGGCAGGCGCTGGCCATCGCCGACACGACCGCCTCGCCCCGGCTGGCCCGTGACCTCACCGGAAGCCCGCCGTCCGCCCGGGGCCCGGTGCAGACGGAGGCCGAGCGGATCCGGACCGCGACGGGCGCCGAGTACGTCGTGGTCATGGACACCCGCGGGGTGCGCTGGTCGCACACGGACCCCGCCCAGATCGGCAGACTCGTCTCCACGGACCCGAGCAGCGTCCTGGCCGGGCACGAGGTCATGGAGATCGACAACGGCACCCTGGGCCGCTCGGCACGCGGCAAGGTGCCACTGCGGGACGCGGACGGGCGGATCGTCGGCGCGGTGTCGGTCGGCATCGAGTACGACAGCGTCCGGGACCGACTCCTCGCCGCGATCCCCGGCCTCCTCGCCTACGCCGGCGGCGCGCTCGCCGCCGGAGCCCTGGCCGCGTACCTGATCTCCCGGCGCCTCCAGCGGCAGACCCACGACCTGGCCTTCTCCGATATCTCCGCACTGCTCACCGAACGCGAGGCGATGCTGCACGGCATCCGCGAGGGCGTCGTGGCCCTGGACCGCAACGGCTCCGTGCGGCTCATGAACGACGAGGCGCAGCGGCTGCTCGGCGTCGGCCCCGAGGCCGCGGGCCGGCCGCTCGACGAGGTCCTCGGCGCGGGCCGCACGGCGGACGTCCTCGCGGGCCGGGTCACCGGCGACGACCTGGTCACCGTCCGGGGGCACCGGGTCCTGATCGCCAACCGGATGCCCACGGACGACGGCGGCGCCGTCGCGACCCTGCGCGACCGCACCGAGCTGGAACACCTCGGCCGCGAGCTGGACTCGACCCGGGGGCTGATCGACGCCCTCCGCGCGCAGGACCACGAGCACGCCAACCGGCTGCACACCCTCCTGGGGCTCCTGGAGCTGGAGATGCACGAGGAGGCGGTCGAGTTCGTCACCGAGGTGGTCGGGGTGCACCGGGCCACCGCGGAACAGGTCACGGAGAAGATCCACGACCCGCTCCTCGCCGCGCTCCTGGTCGGCAAGGCCACCGTCGCCGCCGAGCGCGGGGTCTCCCTGCGTCTCGCCCCCGACTCGCTGCTGCCGGACCGGCTCGTCGACCCGCGCGAGCTGGTCACCGTCGTCGGCAACCTCGTCGACAACGCCCTGGACGCCGTCGCCGGCACCACCGGCGCCCGGGTCGGCGTCACCTTCCGCGCCGAGGGCCGTACGGTCGTGCTGAGCGTCACGGACAGCGGCCCGGGGGTCCCCGTGGACCGCCGCGAGCTGATCTTCACCGAGGGCTGGACGACGAAGGCGCTTCCCTCGCACGGAAAGCGCGGACTGGGCCTCGCCCTCGTACGCCGGCTCGCCGAACGCCGGGGCGGCACCGCCCGGGTGACCGACGGTCCCGACGGGGGCGCCGCGTTCACGGTCGTCCTCCCGGACGCCCTGACCGATCCGGAGCCCGCCACGACCGTCCCCACCCCCTCCAGCCCCGACACCAGCGCCGGCCCTTCCGGCTTCTCCAGCCCCTCCGGCCTCTTCGGGCCGGAGACAGCGGAGGAGGCACGATGATCGACGTGCTCGTGGTGGACGACGACGTCCTGGTCGCGCGGATCAACGCCGCCTACGTCGCCAAGGTGCCGGGCTTCCGGGTCGTCGCCACCGCCCACTCGACCGCCGAGGCACTCGCCGCCTTGGACGGCCACGCGGTGGACCTGGTCCTCCTGGACCACTACCTGCCCGACGAGAACGGCCTCGCCGCCGTACGGGAACTCCGTGCGCGCGGCCACCAGTGCGACGTGATCATGGTGACGGCGGCCCGGGACGTGGCGACCGTGCAGGCGGCGATGCGCCACGGCGCCCTCCAGTACCTGGTCAAGCCGTTCAACTTCGCCGGGCTGCGGGCCAAGCTGGAGGCGTACGCGACGCTCCGCCGCACCCTGGAGAGCGGTGGCGAGGCCGAGCAGGCCGAGGTGGACCGGATCTTCGGCGTCCTCTCGGCCGGTTCCGTCGCCCCCGACCTGCCCAAGGGGCATTCCCCCACCACGGCCGAGCTGGTCCGGCAGGTGCTGCTCGCCGCCGCCGGCCCGCTCTCCGCGCAGGAGATCGCCGAGCGGGCCGGCATCAGCCGCCAGACGGCACAGCGCTACCTCAAGCTCCTCGAACGCACCGGCCGGGTCCGCCTCTCGCTCCGGTACGGCGAGACCGGCCGCCCCGAGCACCGGTACGCCTGGACCTCCTCACCCCCACCACCTGAGGCAGGCCCCGAGGCGTGAGACTCGGCCCCGGGCATGAGGCATGACCCGGGACCAGAGGCACGAACCGGGACGTGAGGAACGACCCGAGCCGGGTCAGACGGCTCCCGCGCCGGTCAGCGCCCGGACCTCGGTCTCGGCGTGGCGGGCCTCGTCGGGCGGCTCCGGCGAGGTGAGCGTGCCGATCCAGCCCGCGAGGAAGCCGAGCGGGATGGAGACCACGCCCGGGTTCTGCAGCGGGAACAGCTGGAAGTCGACGCCGGGGAAGAGCGCTTCCGGACCGCCGGAGACGACGGGCGAGACCAGGACGAGCAGCACCGCGGGGATCAGGCCGCCGTACACGGCCCAGACCGCGCCCCTGGTGGTGAACCTCCGCCAGAACAGCGAGTAGAGCAGCACCGGCAGGTTGGCGGAGGCCGCGACCGCGAAGGCCAGACCGACGAGGAACGCCACGTTGAGGTCGCGGGCCAGCAGCCCGAGGCCGATGGCGGCCGCGCCGATCACCGCTGCGGCGACCCGGGCCACGGTCACCTCGCTGTACTGCTTCGCGTGCCGGCGGCGCAGCGAGCTGTACAGGTCGTGGGCGACGGAGGCCGAGGAGGCGAGGGTGATCCCCGCGACGACGGCGAGGATGGTCGCGAAGGCGACGGCGGCGACGATCGCGAAGAGCACCGTCCCGCCGGTGGACCCCGCTCCCCCGCCGAGATCGAGGGCGAGCAGGGGCACGGCGGTGTTCCCGGACGCGTTCGAGGCGCGGACCTCGTCCGGACCGATCAGGGCAGCCGCGCCGAAGCCCAGCACGATGGTCATCAGGTAGAAGCTGCCGATGAGCCCGATGGCCCAGACGACGGAGCGGCGAGCGGCCCGCGCCGTCGGCACGGTGTAGAAGCGCGACAGGATGTGCGGCAGTCCCGCGGTGCCCAGCACCAGCGCGAGGCCGAGGCTGATGAAGTCGAGCCGGGACGTCCAGTCCCCGCCGTAGCGGAGGCCGGGGGCGAGGAAGTCCATGCCGTGGCCGCTGCGCCGGGCCGCGGTGGAGAGCAGGCTGTTGACGTCGCCGTGGAAGCGGACCAGGACGAGGACGGTCAGCGCGACCGTGCCCGCCATGAGCAGCACCGCCTTGACGATCTGGATCCAGGTGGTGGCCCGCATGCCGCCGAGCGACACGTAGACCACCATCAGCGCGCCGACGCCGATCACCGTCCACGAACGGGCCGCCTCGCCGGTCCCGCCGAGCAGCAGCGCGACCAGGCTTCCGGCCCCCACCATCTGTGCCACGAGGTACAGCACGGAGACCGCCACCGAGGACGTACCGGCGGCGATCCGCACGGGCCGCTCGGCCATCCGCGCGGCGACGACGTCGGCCAGCGTGAACCGGCCGCAGTTGCGGACGAGTTCGGCGACCAGCAGGAGCACGACCAGCCAGGCGACGAGGAACCCGACGGAGTACAGCATGCCGTCGTAGCCGTACAGCGCGATCAGCCCGGAGATACCGAGGAACGAGGCCGCGGACATGTAGTCGCCGGCGATCGCGAAGCCGTTCTCCAGGGGCGAGAACAGCCGTCCCCCGGCATAGAACTCCTCGGCCGAACCATGCCGGTTGCGGCTCACCCAGGTCGTGATCCCCAGCGTGACCGCGACGAAGGCGCTGAACAGCAGGAGCGCCAGGGTCTGGTGTTCTCCGGTCACCGCTGCACCGCCCCTCGGGTCATCTCCTGCGTGTCCCAGCGCAACTCCAGCGCCGCCCGGTCCCTGCGCAGCCGTGCGTGCCGTGCGTACGCCCAGGTCAGCAGGAAGGTGGTGAGGAACTGCCCGAGCCCCGCGACCATCGCCACGTTCACCGCCCCGGCGACCGGCCGGGCCATGAACCCGGGCGCGGCCGTCGCCGCCACGACATAGGCGAGGTACCAGAGGAAGAAGGCGAGGGTGGCCGGGAAGACGAACCGGCGGTAGCGGCTGCGTACTTCCTGGAAGGCGGGGCTCCGCTGGACTTCCAGATAGATCTCCGCCGCACTGTGGACCCGCTGCCGCGGCACCGCGTCGGGGCGGCCGTCACCGGGAACCCCGGCTCCCGCCCGCTCACCCCACTCGGCGCCCGTCGCGTCGTACCAGGGGTCTCCCACCGGCATCGCCGACGCGTCGCGCCCCTCCTGCTCGTCCACCTGCTCCACCGGTCAACTCTCCTTGTCAGCGAACCGTTTCGGCCGCGTGCCCAAGGATGGACAGAGCGGGAAGATCCCGGACTCTTCTCCTCCTTCACTTCACCCCATCAGGTGACTCTTTTCCCTGGTGCCCTGACCAGACCGTGCTGATATGCGTATCGCACGGCCTGGGCCCGATCGCGCACCCCGGTCTTCGCGAAGAGGTTGTTGATATGGGTCTTCACCGTCGCCGTGGAGATCCGCAGCCGGTCGGCGATCTCCCGGTTGGACAGTCCGTCCGCGACCAGCACGAGCACCTCCGTCTCCCGCTCCGTCAGCCCATCAGCCTCCGGCGCCGCAGGGCCACCCGACCCACCCGGACCATCCGAAGCCGCGGAGCCATCCACGCCGCCAGGAGCGGACCGGTCCTCCGGACGGCCCCCGGAGTCGCCGACCGCCGCCCCCGCTCGCCCGGCCTCCTCCGGCCGGTCCATCAACTGCTCCAGCAGGCGCCGCTGTACGGAGGGCGACAGCCCGGCCCGCCCGTCGACGACGTCCCGCACCGCCCGTGCGATGTCCTCCCCGCCGGCGTCCTTGGTCAGGTACCCGCGTGCTCCGGCCCGCAGCGCCGGAAAGAGCGAGTCGTCGTCGGCGTAGGTGGTGAGCACCACGACCTCCGTCCCGGGGAACCGGTCACGGATCCGGCGGGTGGCCTCGACGCCGTCGCAGCGGGGCATACGCAGGTCCATCAGCACCACGTCGGGCTCGTGGGCACCGGTCAGCGCGACCGCCTCCTCGCCGTCCCGGGCCGATCCGACGACCTCGATTCCGGGGAGCAGCCCCAGCAGCATCACGATCCCCTCGCGCACGATGGCCTGATCGTCGGCGACGACCACCCGCACCACCCGGGGCTCCATGGCTCCTCGCGTGCTCTCCGGGCCGCTCACGCCGGCACCCTCAGCCGCACGGTGAACCCGGGCCCTTCGGGCCCCGCGTCCAGGCTGCCGCCGAGCAACTCGGCTCGCTCCCTCATCCCCAGGAGCCCGTACCCGGAGCCGGACGAGCCGAGTCCCTCCCCCGGCCCGGTGCCGCCGGCCCTGCCGGGCGGCCCGGAGTCGCATATCTCCAGGGAGATCTCGTGCGTCCCATAGGCGAACCGGATGCGGGTCCGGGCCCCGGGAGCGTGCTTGCGGACGTTGGTCAGAGCCTCCTGCGCGACCCGTCGCACCGCCTGGGACGCCTCGGCGGGCAGGTCCCGGCGTTCGCCGGTGACGGCGACCTCGGCCCGGTCCTCCCGCGCCAGTTCCCGCAGATAGTCCTCGACGGGCGCCATGTCCCCGCGCAGCGCGGAGAGGGCGTGGCGGGTCTCGGCGAGCCCTTCCCTGGCCATGGAGCGGGCCGAGGTCACGAGCTTGAGGATCTCCGCCCGCTCGGCCCCCGCCTCGATCTTGAGCCGGGCCACCTCCAGGTGCACCATCTGGGCGGAGAGGCTGTGGGCGAGCACGTCGTGTATCTCCCGGGCGATCCTGGCCCGCTCGGCGAGCGCCGCCGACGCGGCCTCGGCCTCCCGGGCGAGCCGCTCCTGGGCGAGCAGCTGGAACCCCGCACCGCGGGCCTCGGCGTCCAGCCGGAGCGAGTACCCCGCGAGGAGCACGGCGACCGTGGTGGCGGCGGCTCCGACGATCCCCGTCTCATCGGCCTCGACGAAGCCGGGAACGAGCACCGCCACCGTGGCCAGGCCGGCGGGGAGCGGCAGCCGCTGCATCGCCATGACGGAGACGACGATCCACAGCACGGTCGCGGCCGTCGGGGCGCCGGCGGCATAGGCTCCGAGGCCGCTCAGCGCCATCACCCCGAGGAGCCCCAGCGAGGCGGCCGCCCGGTGGTCGAGGGTCGTGTGGTGGAAGCCCAGGGCTGCCGCCACGCACAGTCCGAACCCGAGCGGGGGCACGACCGCGAACCCGCCGTCGAAGGCCCCCGAGGTGTAGCTCCCGGTCAGCACCCAGACGCTCAGGACCGCGATCATGGTGTAGTCGAGGACCATGCGTCCCCGGGGCACACCTACCCGGGTGAGTGCTTCCCGTGAGGGCCAGGTGCGCCAGCTTCCCGCGCTACCCGTACCGCTCTCCGTACGACCTCGGTCGTGCTCTTCTTTCATGAACGCCCCCCTCCGTCATCACGATGCTACGGAGAGTCGGCGGCCGTGTGATCGGCCCGTGGGTGGAGCCGGCCGGCTCCACCCACGGGTGGAGTGGCTCAGGCGTCGATGCGGGAACGGTCGAGCGTCGCCGCCGAGCCGGTGATGAACTCCTTGCGGGGCGCCACGTCGTTGCCCATGAGGAGGTCGAAGACCTGCTCCGCCGCGTCCAGGTCGCCGATGTTGATCCGGCGCAGGGTGCGGTGGCGCGGGTCCATCGTGGTCTCCGCGAGCTGGTCGGCGTCCATCTCGCCCAGACCCTTGTAGCGCTGGATGGAGTCCTTGTAGCGGACCCCCTTGCGCTGGAACTCCAGCAGGGTCTGCCGCAGCTCGTTGTCCGAGTACGTGTAGACGTACTTGTCCTGGCCCTTCTTGGGCTGGACGAGCTCGATCCGGTGCAGCGGCGGCACGGCGGCGAAGACCCTTCCGGCCTCCACCATGGGGCGCATGTAGCGCTGGAAGAGAGTGAGCAGCAGGCAGCGGATGTGGGCGCCGTCGACGTCGGCGTCGACGAGGAGGACGATCTTCCCGTACCGGGCGGCGTCGATGTCGAAGGTGCGGCCGGAACCCGCTCCTATGACCTGGATGATCGCTCCGCACTCGGCGTTCTTGAGCATGTCCGAGACGGACGACTTCTGGACGTTGAGGATCTTGCCGCGGATCGGCAGCAGGGCCTGGAACTCGCTGTTGCGGGCGAGCTTGGCCGTACCGAGGGCCGAGTCGCCCTCGACGATGAAGAGCTCGCTGCGCTCCACGTCGTCGCTGCGGCAGTCAGCCAGCTTGGCCGGCAGCGAGGAGGTCTCCAGCGCGGTCTTCCTGCGCTGGGCCTCCTTGTGCTGGCGGGCCGCGATCCGGGTGCGGGCCGCGGCGACGGCCTTGTCCAGGACGGCGCGCGCCTGCGCCTTGGCGTCCCGCCGGGTGGAGGTGAGGAATGCCTTGAGCTCCTTGGCGACCACGTTCGCCACGATGCGGCGGGCGGCGGAGGTACCGAGGACCTCCTTCGTCTGGCCCTCGAACTGCGGCTCGGCGAGGCGGACCGTGACGACGGCCGTGAGCCCCTCCAGGGCGTCGTCCTTGACGATGTCGTCCTCGGCGACGCGCAGCATCTTGGCCGAGCGCAGCACCTCGTTCACCGTCTTGGTGATGGCCGTCTCGAAGCCCGAGACATGGGTGCCGCCCTTGGGGGTGGCGATGATGTTGACGAAGGACTTGACCGTGCTGTCGTAGCCGGTGCCCCAGCGCAGGGCGACGTCGACGGCGAGCTCGCGGGTGACCTCCATCGGGGTCATGTGACCGCGCTCGTCGAGGACCGGGACCGTCTCCTTGAAGGTGCCCTGGCCGGTCAGCCGCTGGATGTCGCAGACGGCCTTGTCCTGCGCGAGGTACTCGCAGAACTCGCTGATGCCGCCGTCGAAGCGGAACGTCTCCTCGCTCTTGCCGATCCCCGCCAGGTCCCGCTCGTCGCGGACGACGATGGTGAGGCCGGGCACCAGGAACGCGGTCTGCCGGGCGCGCTGGTGGAGCGTCTCCAGGGAGAGCTTGGCGTCCTTGAGGAAGATCTGCCGGTCCGCCCAGTAGCGGACGCGCGTGCCGGTGCGGGTCTTGGGGACGCGCTTGCCCTTGAGCAGGCCGTTGGCCGGATCGAAGGGGCTGTCGGGGCCCTGCTCGGTGAAGATGCCCGGGACGCCGCGGCGGAAGCTGATCGAGTGCGTGGCGCTGTTGCGGTCGACCTCGACGTCGAGGCGGGCCGACAGGGCGTTGACCACGGAGGCGCCGACGCCGTGCAGGCCGCCGGACGCGGCGTACGATCCGCCGCCGAACTTTCCGCCGGCGTGCAGCTTGGTCATGACGACCTCGATGCCGGAGAGCCCGGTCTTCGGCTCGACGTCGACCGGGATGCCGCGGCCGTTGTCGCGGACCTCGACGGACCCGTCGTCGTGGAGGATGACCTCGATGTGGTCGCAGTAGCCCCCGAGGGCCTCGTCGACCGAGTTGTCGATGATCTCCCAGATGCAGTGCATCAGGCCGCGGCTGTCGGTGGACCCGATGTACATACCGGGGCGCTTGCGGACCGCTTCGAGCCCTTCGAGTACGAGCAGGTGCCGCGCGGTGTAGTTGGAACCGTCACGGTCTGCGGTCAGCAGCGCACTGGACGGCACGGACGTTTCGGCGGTCACGCGGTTCGCTCCTCGCTGAATTTGAAATGTGGCCCAGTGGGGTAAGGCCCGGCGTCGGTCACCGGTTCAGAGGGTACCGATGCCTGGTAGAGCCGTTGTCACGCCACCCACCCCGATTCTTCATGCTAGTCCAGGGTCGTATGGATGTTCGATCCCTCGATGGGGTGAAGCAAACATCACGTTCCCTTCCAGGCATGAACCATTTAGGCTCCGGGCACGTCCTCATGAACAACCGGCAACCACGCCGGGAGGACGAACCGACACAAGCAACGCGAAATCCGTAGAGCAACGCAATACGGCTCATTCGCCGCCAACCGGCAGCAGACAGCCACCTTGGGAAGAAGTTTCAAGGAAAAGCCACGAGCGGGAACGTTTTCGGCCTGGTTGGATGTTGACCCTGGTACGACAGCTCGTCGAGCTAGAGAAGAGGCGACGTGACTACTGTTCTGACCCCCGCGAGCCCCCTGACGGCCGCTGACCGTTGCGACCGCTGCGGCGCCCAGGCGTACCTGCGCGTCGTTCTGACCAGCGGAGGTGACTTGCTCTTCTGCGCCCATCACGGACGTAAGTTCGAGCCGGAACTCAAGAAGATCGCCGTTGAGATACAGGATGAGACGGACCGGCTCACGGACGTGCCGGCCCGGACGATGGGCGAAGACCACGCCTGACGCCATCCACGACGAGCTCAGGGCCGGTCGCTGACCCCGACCGGACGACGGGCGGCCACCCCCCACGCGAGGGGGTGGCCGCCCGTTCTCGTACCCCGCGCCCGTGCGCGCACCCGGCGGGGGCCAGGGCCACGACAGCGGCCCCGGCCCGCCGATCGGGCACCGGGCCCGGTCAGAAGGTCGCCGGCAGCACCGCCGAGACCCGTGTGTAGACACCCGGATTCTCCGCCTGCCCGCAGCCGCTGCCCCAGGACACGAGCCCCACGAGCAGCCCCTTGGCCACGAGCGGGCCTCCACTGTCACCCTGGCACGCGTCCCTTCCGCCCTGAGGGTCGCCCGCGCACAGCATCGTCTCGCGCCGGTACCGGACGCCGAAGCCGCCCGGGTAGGCCCGCTCGCACGACGCGTCGGGAAGCACCTGGACCCGCGCCGTCCGCAGCGTCGAGGCATAGCTCCCGTTGCCGGTCGTGTCGCCCCACCCGTAGACGTCCGCCTCCGTTCCCGGCGTGTACGCGGTGTCCTCCGCGCGGGCGACACCGATCACGTACGACTGCGGCAGCGGGCTCACCAGCGTCAGCACCGCGAGGTCTCCCGAGTTGCTCGTCGGGTCGTAGTCGGGGTTGACCCAGGTGTCCGAGATCCGGACCTCCTGCCCGGCCTGGCCCAGCAGCGCGGCACGGCCGGCGATGACGGAGAAGTCGCGCACCTCCCACGGCTCACCGCCGAGCACCTCCCGGCCCAGGCAGTGGGCCGCCGTGAGCACCTTGGTCGGCGCCACGACCACGCCCCCGCAGAACTGTCCCGCACGCGTACCCCCGAACCGGTCACGGCTGGACAGCGCCACCACCCACGGCGCTTCCGTGATCTGGGCCGGGCGGCCACCCACCACGACGCTGTCGGCTGCCACGGGAGGGGCGGTGACGACCTGCCCCGCCGCCGCGGTGATCAAGCCCAGGGCACCCGTCAATGCTCGGGCGAAGGAACCACGCATGGAGCCTCCTGACTCTCCGGTGATGTCGGTTCACCCAGCGTCCAGCACAGCTCCCCGCCCTGCACGCGCACAAGCCGGAAGGGCCCGGCTCCCCCTTTCGGGGAACCGGGCCCTTCCGCGTACCGCTCTGTGCCTCGTACGGATCAGTCGAGGTAGTCGCGCAGCACCTGCGAGCGCGACGGGTGGCGGAGCTTCGACATCGTCTTCGACTCGATCTGACGGATCCGCTCTCGCGTCACGCCGTAGACCTTGCCGATCTCGTCCAGCGTCTTCGGCTGGCCGTCGGTGAGACCGAAGCGCATCGAGACGACGCCCGCCTCACGCTCGGAGAGCGTGTCGAGCACGGAGTGCAGCTGCTCCTGGAGGAGCGTGAAGCTCACCGCGTCGGCCGGGACGACCGCCTCGGAGTCCTCGATCAGGTCGCCGAACTCGCTGTCGCCGTCCTCACCCAGCGGGGTGTGGAGGGAGATCGGCTCACGGCCGTACTTCTGGACCTCGATGACCTTCTCAGGGGTCATGTCGAGTTCCTTGGCCAGCTCCTCCGGGGTGGGCTCACGGCCCAGGTCCTGGAGCATCTGGCGCTGGACGCGCGCGAGCTTGTTGATGACCTCGACCATGTGCACCGGGATACGGATGGTGCGGGCCTGGTCGGCCATGGCGCGGGTGATCGCCTGACGGATCCACCAGGTGGCGTACGTGGAGAACTTGTAGCCCTTGGTGTAGTCGAACTTCTCGACGGCGCGGATCAGACCCAGGTTGCCCTCCTGGATCAGGTCCAGGAAGAGCATGCCGCGGCCGGTGTAGCGCTTGGCCAGCGAGACCACCAGACGGAGGTTGGCCTCCAGGAGGTGGTTCTTGGCGCGGCGGCCGTCCTCGGCGATGATCTCCAGCTCGCGCTTGAGCTTCGGAGCGAGCTTGTCCGAGTTCGCGAGCTTGTCCTCGGCGAACAGGCCGGCCTCGATGCGCTTGGCGAGCTCGACCTCCTGCTCGGCGTTGAGCAGCGGGACCTTGCCGATCTGCTTGAGGTAGTCCTTGACCGGGTCGGCGGTGGCACCGGCGACGGCGACCTGCTGCGCCGGAGCGTCGTCCTCGTCCTCGTCGGACAGGACGAAGCCCTTGCTCTCGCCCTCGGTCTCCTCTTCCTCACCCTTGCCGGGCGCGGCGTCCTCGAGCAGCTCCTCGCCCTCGGCGAGCTCGTCGGAGTCCTTCTTGGACGTGCTCTTCTTGGCCGCCGTCTTCTTGGCGACAGTCTTCTTGGCCACCGTCTTCTTGGCGACGGTCTTCTTCGCCGCCGCCTTCGGGGCGGATCCGGCCTCGTCGGCCGAGTCGGCGCCCTCGGCCGAGGTGGCCGAGACGGTGGTCTTCGTCACGGTCGTCCTGGCAGTGACGGTCTTGGTGGCGGTGCGCTTGGCCGGGCTCTTCGCAGCGACGCTCTTGCGGGCGCGCTTCGGCGACTCCGCTGCACTGACCATCAGCGTCACACCCTCTTCCTCGAGGATCTGATTGAGGCTGCGCAGAACATTCTTCCACTGGGTTGGCGGAATCTGGTCAGCCTCGAAGGCCCGACGCACGTCATCGCCGGCGATCTGCCCATCAGCCTTTCCCCGCTCGATGAGCGCCATCACAGACTCGGACTCGGCGATCTCCGGCGGGAGCGTACGGGATGTGCTGGCCGACACGAACAACCTCTCGGAACGATGGAAACGGCTTCCGGCCCCGCTCTGGATCGAGCTGGAGCCGACGACCGTCGACGGGGAATGTGCCGACGGCGCGGGCTGGGCCGGGGAACTGCACAGCGCCTCCATCGGCTGCTGTATTCCTTCCTCGACTGTCACCTCTTAGGTCATCGCACGGCTCGGAGGAGTGTTACGCCCAATCTTCGTGGCCCGAGTCACACCTCATTTGCGACGAAGCGCCCAGAGTGGTCGATCAGTGCACATTCGTGCCGCCGGAACCCGGGCGCCGCCCGGGGGACCCTTGCGGGTTCCCCGGGTGGCGCTCGGACCCGGCGGCACGCGATGCGCACGCCTCCGCACTCCCGACCACGGCCCGCGGATCAGTGTTCGCGGGGGGCGGGCACGACGCGCTCCACCTCGGGGTGGACGGTCAGCAGCTGCCGCATGGCCGCCTCGGCGTCGTTGGCGTCCCCCGCCGCCAGCGCGTCGACGATACGGGCATGGTGCGCGAGGCATGCGTCGCTCGGCCGGTCACAGCTGATGACGGGGCCGCCGGACACCTGGAGCGCGGCGGAGACGATGCCGGAGAGGTGCTCCAGCATGCGGTTCCCGGCGAGCTGGATGAGCAGGGAGTGAAACTCGGTGTCGGCGCGGGAGAAGGTGATGCCGTCCCCCTGCGCGAACGCGTGGCCCATGATCTCGACCATGTCGGCAAGGCGCTGCTGCACGTCCTCACGGCCGTGTCCGGCGGCGAGGCGGGCCGCCAGGGGCTCGATCGTCCAGCGCAGCTCGTTCAGCTCGCGGCGCTGGTCGTCGCGCTGCGGGCCGAAGGCGCGCCACTCGATGATGTCGGGGTCGAGGAGGTTCCAGTCGCTGACGGGCCGGACGCGGGTGCCGACGTTCGGGCGGGCGCTGACGAGACCCTTGGCCTCCAGCACGCGCAGCGACTCGCGCACCACGGTGCGCGACACCTCGAAGCGCTGTCCGATCTCCTCGGGGACGAGCGGACGGTCGGCCCCGAGGTCGCCGGAGACGATCATCTGGCCGAGCTGCTGGACGAGCTGCCCGTGCAGCCCGCGCCCCCGGTTGCCGGCGGTCCGGCGGCCCACCCGGCCCAGGTCGGTGTCCACCCCCTCCCAGGAGGGGGGACCCACGCGGCCGGCGGCGGGCGCCTCCGCGTACGGGTAGCGGTCGAGATCACCCGGGGCGCCGAGAGCGGAGTCGACGGGGCGGGCGGCGGTCATCATGGTGTGCGCAAGGGTACTCACGCATCCTTTGTCGGCGTTGCCCCCGTGACCCTTGAGGTCTTTGGTGAAAAGCACACGAAAGGGTGATCGGCGCCCACTACACAATTGACGATTATTCGGACATATTGGGCATATTTCAAGGAACTTGGCGGCGAACCGGAGTCTTTCGATCCGCAAGTGATCACCAACGAGCCCTGCGCCGAAGGCCCGTGAACACGTAGGCGCAGAGCAACCCTGTCAACGTCAGGGAGAGCGCCACCCCCGCGGGCTGCCCGATCACTCGCAGACTCCCGGCCAGCCAGTGCTCCAGCGCCGGGGACCAGCGCGGGCCGACGAACTCGCGCAGGCGGGCGGGGAGTCCGGCGGCGGACCGCATGGACGGCCCGGTGAGCACCGTCTGCAGCAGCGGGACGAAGGCGACCGGCACGGCGAGGACCGCGGCCACCCCGGCCGCCGCCGCCCGGAACACCCCGGCACCGAGCAGTCCGGCCCAGGCGCAGCCGACGAGCAGCCCCAGCCAACTCGCGCAGAGCGTAGGCCAGTTCCTGGGTACGGGAATCAACTCGCCGCCGTAGAAAAACCGCAGGACCCCCAGGTCGGCCAGCGCGACGAGCACCCCGAGGACGAGGGCGACGGCGGCCGCCACGACGAGCTTCGCCAGCAGCAGGCCGGGCCTGCGGGGCACCGCGCCGCGCCCCGAGGTGAGCGCGGGGTAGCGGTACTCCTCACCGAAGGAGAAGGCGCCGAGCAGCCCCGCGCCGAGCGCCGCCGGCGGCAGCGGCGAGATCGCCGGCCATGCGGCCAGGACCGCGGGCAGCGCGGCGCGCCCGCCGCGGCCCAGGAGCAGGGCGAGGGTCACCGACACGAGCAGGACGGCCGCGACCACGAGCGGGGTACTCGGCACCCCCAGGAGCCGGTGCACCTCGTACCGGAGCGGACGCAGGGGCGAGCGGGCCGGCCGCCGGGCGGCGGCCCGCTGCCCGGCGCCCGCGTCTCGCCCCGCGGCGGCGGTCGCGGGACCGGTGTCGTGCGCCACAGCGGACACGGACCCGTCTTCCGGGGACTCTGCGGCCCGGCTCCCGGAGGCGGCGCCCGCCGCGACGCCGGAGCGTTCGGCTGCGCGCGGCAGGGACCCCGCCCCGTCGCGTTCGCCGGTACGCGGCGAGGCTCCGGCCCGTCCGCGTGCGTGCGGCGCGGGACCGGCGTCGCCGGTCTCGGCGGAGAGACGGTGGATCGGTACGCCGTGCCGGAACGCCGTGTCGCCGACGGCGGCGCAGTCGCTGCCGTAGACGGACAGACGGTTGCCGCCCTCGGCGACCACCTCGACGGGGCGACGGGCCGCCCTGGCCTCCTGGGCCACGACCGCCGCCAGTCGCGCGGCCTGCGGAGTACGGACGGCGACCCGGGGACGCAGCCGGGTGCGGGCGAACTCGGCCGCCTCCTGGTCGGCGACGAGGCGACCGCGGTCGAGTGTGACGACGCGGTCGGCGTTGCGGGCCGCGTTCTTGGGATCGTCCGTGGTGTAGAGCACGGTTCCGCCGTCGGCCGCGTGGGCGCTCAGGAACTCGTACAGCCAGGCGCTCTCGGGGGCGGAGAGGCGGGCACCCGGCTCGTCGAGCAGCAGGGTGTGGGGGGAGCCCAACAGGGCCGAGGCGAGGCCGAGTCGGCGGTCCGCGCCCGCTGGAAGGGTGCCGATGCGCCGACGCTCCAGTCCGTCGAGGCCCACGGTCCGCACCAGTTCCTCCGCCCGCGAGGCGGGTACCCCCGTGGCGGCGCAGAGCATCCGGAGCTGGCCCCGGAGCGTGCGGGAGGGGTGTCCGGGGATGTCGCCGAGGAGCACGCCGACCTCGCGGGGAGGGTGGGCGATGCGGTGGAGTGGCCGGCCGCGGAAGTAGGTGATCCCACGGCCCGGCTCGAGTTCGAGCATGAGCCGGAGGGCGGTGGTCTTGCCGGAGCCCGGGGGGCCGAGGAGAGCGGTCACGGCACCCGGCCGGGCCTCGAAGGTCAGATCGTCCACGGCGGGCGGGCGATCGCGGCGGGGCGTACTGGTCAGTCCGATTGCCTGGAGCATCGCTTCTCTCGCGGTAGGTGACACCGCTCCGCGGCAGGGCGGCGCTATCGCAGCAAGATAACGCTACATTTCGGACTTTCGGCGCAGGATTGATGCTCCGAGGTGCCGGATGTCCGCGCCCGTCAGACCTCGGGCCGCAGCATCGGCGGGTTGAGAAGAGTCGCCCCACCTGCCCTGAAGAGCTGGGCGGGGCGCCCGCCCTGACGGGTCGTGGTGCCACCGGCCGGGACGAGGAAGCCGGGCGTGCCGGTCACCTTGCGGTGGAAGTTGCGCGGGTCCAGGGCCACGCCCCAGACGGCCTCGTACACACGGCGCAGCTCTCCGACGGTGAACTCCGGCGGACAGAAAGCCGTGGCCAGGGAGGAGTACTCGATCTTGGAACGGGCGCGCTCCACCCCGTCGGAGAGGATTCTGGCGTGGTCGAAGGCGAGTGTCCCCGAGTCCTCGCCCTCACCGCCGGCCGCCGCCGCGTCCTCGCCGAGCAGCTCCTCGACGGGGGCCCAGCGGGCGCTGTTCGCGTCGCCGCCGGCCCGGGGCGCCGGAAGGTCGGGGGCCAGGGCGAGGTGGGCGACGCTGACCACGCGCATGCGCGGGTCGCGGTCGGGCGCCCCGTAGGTCGCCAGCTGCTCCAGGTGCGCCCCGTTGCTCGGTACGGGCGGCGGGGCGGCCGGGTCGTGCGCGCACAGGCCCGTCTCCTCGACGAGCTCGCGCGCGGCCGCGGCACCGAGGTCCTCATCCGCCCGGACGAAACCGCCGGGAAGCGCCCAGCGGCCCTTGTACGGCGTTTCGCCTCGCCGTACGACCAGCGTGCAGAGCGCGTGGCGCCGCACGGTGAGCACGACCAGATCGACGGTGACGGCGAAAGGCGGGAAGGCCGACGGGTCGTAGGGAGGCATGCCGCGATCATAGTCGTCTTCCTGACGATAAACACGCCCCGCGGAAGCATCCGCGACGACTTCCTGCCCCTGCCGTGAAGCTTCCCTCGTGTCTGCGCCCGGCATCCCGTCACACCCCCAGTTGAAGGCCCTCTGCGGCCTCCTCGACCATACCGAGACCGAGCCTGCCGACCCGCACGGCGAAGGGCTCGCCCGCGACCACGAGCCCCGAGAGCCGGATCGCACCGAGCGGGGCCGAGGGCAGCGGGTGCACCGACACCGACCCGCCCGGCACGTCCGGGCGGATTCCGGCCAGGGCCAGGAGCGAGTGGACCGCTCCGGCGGCCGCGGCGGCCGCCGGTCTGCACGCCGCCGGGTGGGGCACCGGGCGCCCGCCCGCCGTCCGCTGCTCCCCCGCGTACATCTCGGGGAGCCGATGGGCGAACGTCTCCGCCGCGTCGAGCAGCCCGCGCAGCAGGGAAGCGGCCTCCCGCTCCTGCCCGGCGGCGGCGAGTCCGGCCACGGCGACCGCCGTCTCGTGCACCCGGACCGCACCGGACCGATGGCCGAAGGGGTTGTACCCCGGCTCCTTGACGCCGAGGCCGCGCAGACCCCAGCCGGAGTCGAGGGCCGGGGTGCCGAGCAGTCTCGCCACCTGTTCGGTCTGCGTCTTGTCGAGCAGGCCCGGTGCGTACCGGCCGCCGCCCAGGAGGCCGGTGTCGAGCAGGTGAGCGGCCCAGCCGCCCAGCTCGGCCCGGGTCCGGCCGTCCGGTGTGCGGGCGACCGCGGGGCGGCCCCCGGCCCGGTCCTCGAGCCAGAACTCCCGCCGGAACCGCTCGCGCAGGGTCCGGGCCCCGTCGCGCAGCGCGTCGCCGCCAGGTCTCCCGCAGCCGTCGAGCAGGTCGGCGCCGAGCAGGGCCGCCCGGTGCGCGTGCGCCTGGGTCTCGGCCCTCCATGGCCCGGCGGGACCCGGGTCCGGGACGAAGCAGCTCCCGGCGATGGCCCGGCGCAGCCAGTCGAGACAGCGCTCCGCCACGGGGAGCAGCTCGTCCAGGTCCGCCGGCGGCAGTCCCCAGCGGCGTGCCTCCGCGAGTACGACCGGGAAGGCGAGGGTGGCCTCGACGCCCGTGCAGCGGGGAGGGAGGTGCGGGCCGGCGTCCCTGAGGGGTCCGGGGATGCGGCCGGACTCGGGTCCGCCGCCGGAGAGCTGGGTGCGGCCGAGGGCGCGGAGGGTGGTGGCGGCGAGCCGGGTTCCGAGCGGCAGCGCCATGCGGGCCGCCCAGAGCGCCTCGGCGGTGACCGGTCCGCATCGCCAGGGGACACCGGCGGCGAGGTGGACATCCGCGGGGTGCGCCGGGTCGCGTTGGAGCAGGGTCCGGAGGTCTTCGACGGACCAGCGCAGCAGTTCTCCGGGGCGCGCGTCGTCGCCTTCGGCGCGGGCGTCGGAGAGCAGGTGTCCGCCGGGCCGCCCGGTGCCGCCGCCGTGCGGGGCGGCCGGACGGGCGGCCGACTCCCCGCGGACCCGCAGATGGATCGTGAAGACGGCACCGGGCGCCAGCTCGGCCTCCCAGCGCAGGACGCCCGCCGCCGCCAGGGAGTCCGTGGGCGGCGGGTCGGCCGTGACGGCGGCGGATCGCCCATCGCTCCCCGTCCAGCGGAGCCCGGTGCCGTGGACGCTGGCGGGGAGCTCGGGTGACGGCCTGCCCGACGCCACCGCGCCCAGGTCCGCGAGGTCCGTGCCCAGAGCGATTTCGACGGGGATTCTGAGGGTACGGGTGGCGGCGCTGCGCAAGGTGATCCGCTCGGTTCCGTCGGCACTCCGCGTGCGTTCGACGGCGAGACCGGGATCGGGCCCCGGCTCCCCCGGCACCCGCAGGGCTCCGAGGAAGACCGCCTTGTCCACGCCCACCATGCGGCCCTGGAGAGCGACGGGTTCGCGGCCCGCCACGCGCAGGACGCAGCGGGAGAGGAGCCGGCGGCCGGCGGCGTACACGCCCTCGGGCCCCTCGCCGGTGAGCTGGCCGTGTTCGGCGCAGACGGCGAGGGCGGGCAGGGCGACGCAGAGGAGCGCGCCGTGGACCGAGGGAAGCTCCGCGGGGCGGGCCGAGCGCGGGAGGGCGAGGCCGGCCCCCAGCGTGTACCCGGACAGGTGTCCGGACGAGTAGGAGCCGGACGGGGGATGGCCCGGCGCGTAGCTGCCGGTCGGGGCTGCTGACGGGCGGGCGGTCGGGGGGCCGCTGGGACGGCCGGGGGCCGGGACGGGGCTGGAGGCCATGGCGGATATGAAGTGCTCTCTGTGCGAACCGGGCGGCCGGCGGGGGGTCGGCGGCACGGTTCGTACGACTCCGCCAGAGAACTGAACGCGCTCGCGGGCGGCCGGGTCACGGTCGTCATCGCCCGCTCCTGGTGCCGCGCTGCCCGTCGGGCCGCGGGACGCCGCTCCCGGGCCTCGCCGTGGCGGGTCCGCTGGGCCGGACTCCGGCCGAGGGCCCGCGCCCCCTGCCGCCGGTCTGCCGTCCGGGCTTCCTGAGGGTCTGCCGAGCGCCCTGTGGACGCCCGGCGCGGGTCCGGACGCGCCGCGAGGGCGACGGTTCGGCCTGCTCGGAGCCGGTACGGGCGTCCCGTTCGGTCCTGAGGCAGGAGCGCAGGGACTCGGGGTCGAGCCCTTCGTTGCACGCCTGGTGGAGCAGCCGGGCGAAGACGTAGTCGGGGTCGGCGTCGAGCGCGAGCCCGAGGGCGACGCGTGCGGTCGGTTCGTCGCCCGTGGACCAGGCGGTCCACCCGGCGAGGCTGAGGGGCGCGGCGGCGTGTTCCTGGTAGGGAGCGACACAGCGCCGGGCCAGTACGCGCCAGAGCCGCAGGGCGGCGGTGCCTTCCCGGCCTTCCATCCATTCGGCGGCGCGGTCCCGGGTGACGCGGTCCTGGAGGCCGAGGATCAGCGCGGCCGCCTCGTCGGTCCCGATCAGGCCGTCGTCGGCGGCGTCGCCCGCCGCCGTGGCGCCGGCCGGCCTCGCCTGCCGTGTCCGGCCCGTCGGGGCGGCGGGACCCGTCGGGTTCTTCGGGTCGGTGAACCGGCGGAGGGCCTCGCGGGCGAGCCGCAGCGTCGTCTCCCGCACCTCCTCGCGCCCCTTGCCTTCGGCGCCCTCGAGGATGCGCGGGACGATCGCGGCGGCGGCCGCGTCGAGGGCGGCGCGCTGCTGCTCCTCCCCGGGCCTGCCGGACGGCTTCAGCCGGGCCTCCATGTCCTTCAGGGAGCCGCGCACCTGGACGCCGGCGTACGCGGCCGTCGCGGCCATCACCGATGTGCCGCTGAGGGCGAGTGGGGTGCCGTCCGGCGGGCAGCACCGGGCGTCGGGGCAGCAGTAGGAGAAGTAGAGGCCGTCGGAGATGCAGAGGGCCTCGTAGACGGGGATGTCGAGGGCGCCGCAGGCGGTCCGGAGCCGCTGCGCGAAGGGGCGGAGTCGTTCCATGACCCTGCGGCCGGTCTCCCCCGGTGCCGGGTCCTGGCAGAGGAAGACCACGATGCCGTCCGGTCGGGTGCCGCGGCGGGTGCCTCCCTCGACGAGGCACTCGGCGAGGTGGTCGGCGGTGGACGCCCATTCACGGGGTGAGCTCGGGATGCCGAGCCTGACCCGGCCGCCGAAGCGGCCGTGCTCGCCGTGGAGAGCGACCAGGACGACGGAGTCGGTGGGGTGGAAGCCCAGCATGAACGGAAGGGCGTCGGCCAGTTCCGCCGGGCCTCGCAGGGTGATCTGCTGGGTACGGGAGAGTCCGCTGGTTTCGTGGTGATTCGCGTTCATGGTCAGGACGGTCTCGTGATCTCCCGAAATCCGAAACCCCTGTGGATAACTCCCGAAACGGGGTATCCGTCGCTCTGTCGAGTTGTCCACAGGTTCGTCGCCTCATTCGCGCGATGTCCGAGGCATCGGGTTGCATGGAGGCATGACCCACGCTGACTCCCTGGAAGACCGCGCCGCCCTCAGGACCGCCGCCGACACCGTGCTCGCCCGTCTCGTCTCGGACCCGACAGGCAAGGCGAGACTGCGCGAGGACCAGTGGCGGGCCATCGAGGCCCTGGTCGCGGACCGGCGCCGGGCCCTGGTGGTGCAGCGGACCGGCTGGGGCAAGTCCGCCGTGTACTTCGTGGCGACGTCGCTGCTGCGTGCTCGCGGCAGCGGCCCGACCGTGATCGTCTCTCCGCTGCTGGCGCTGATGCGCAACCAGGTGGAGGCCGCCGCCCGGGCGGGCATCCGGGCCCGGACGATCAACTCGTCGAACACGGAGGAGTGGGACACCGTCCAGGAGGAGGTGGCCGCCGGCGACGTGGACGTGCTCCTGGTGAGCCCCGAGCGGCTCAACAATCCCGACTTCCGTGACCAGGTGCTCCCCCGGCTCGCGGCGGCCACCGGTCTGCTCGTGGTCGACGAGGCGCACTGCATCTCGGACTGGGGGCACGACTTCCGGCCCGACTACCGCCGGCTGCGCACGATGCTGGCCGATCTGCCGTCCGGTGTTCCGGTGCTCGCGACGACGGCGACGGCGAACGCCCGGGTGACGGCGGACGTGGCCGAGCAGCTCGGGACGGGGGCGGGCACGGACGCCCTGGTGCTGCGCGGCCCGCTCGACCGGGAGAGCCTGAGTCTGGGCGTCGTCAGGCTGCCCGACGCGGCCCACCGGCTGGCCTGGCTCGCCGACCATCTCGGCGAGCTCCCCGGGTCGGGGATCATCTACACGCTGACGGTCGCCGCCGCCGACGAGGTGACGGCGTATCTGCGTCAGTGCGGCCACACGGTCTCGTCGTACACCGGCCGGACGGAGAACGCCGACCGGCAGCAGGCCGAGGACGATCTGCAGGCCAACCGGGTCAAGGCGCTGGTGGCGACCTCGGCCCTGGGCATGGGGTTCGACAAGCCGGACCTGGGCTTCGTGGTGCACCTCGGGTCGCCGTCCTCGCCGATCGCCTACTACCAGCAGGTCGGCCGTGCCGGCCGCGGCGTGGAGCACGCGGAGGTGTTGTTGCTGCCCGGGCAGGAGGACGAGGCGATCTGGCGCTATTTCGCCTCGGTGGCGTTCCCGCCGGAGGAGCAGGTGCGGCGCACGATCGACGTGCTCGCGCAGGCGGGCCGACCGCTCTCGCTGCCCGCCCTGGAGCCACTGGTCGAGCTCCGCAGGACCCGGCTGGAGACGATGCTCAAGGTCCTCGACGTGGACGGCGCCGTGCGGCGGGTGAAGGGCGGCTGGGAGAGCACGGGCCGCCCCTGGGCGTACGACACGGAGCGGTACGCGTGGGTGGCGCGGCAGCGGGAAACCGAGCAGCAGGCGATGCGCGACTACGCGGCGTCGACGGGGTGCCGGATGGAGTTCCTGCGGCGCCAGCTGGACGACGAGGAGGCCGCTCCGTGCGGTCGCTGTGACAACTGCGCGGGCGGTCGCTTCGACCCCAAGGTCTCCGACGCGGCGCTGGACGCGGCCAAGGGCGAGCTGGGGCGGCCCGGCGTGGAGGTCGAGCCCCGGAAGATGTGGCCGACGGGGCTGGCCGCCGTGGGGGTCGATCTGAAGGGCCGTATCCCGGCGGGTGAGCAGGCGTTCGGCGGGCGGGCCCTGGGGCGGCTCTCGGACATCGGCTGGGGCAACCGGCTGCGTCCGCTGCTGGCCGACGGCGCACAGGACGGGCCTGTCCCCGACGACGTCGTGCAGGCCGTGGTGCACGTGCTCGCCGACTGGGCGAAGGGGCCGGGCGGTTGGGCCTCCGGGGCGCCGGACGCGCCGGCCCGGCCCGCCGGGGTGGTCACCGTCGCCTCCCACCGCAAGCCGAAACTGGTGGGCTCCCTCGGCGAGCGCATCGCCGAGATCGGCAGGATGCCCCTCCTCGGGGTCGTGGAGTACGCCCCCGAGGCCGCGGAGTCGCGGCTGTCCCGGACCAACAGCGCCCAGCGGGTGGTCGGTCTGCAGCGGACGCTGACGGTTTCGGCCGAGTTGGCGGGCCGGCTGGCCGGCGCCGGGGGGCCGGTCCTGCTCGTGGACGATCTGTCCGACAGCGGCTGGACCTTGGCGGTGGCGGCGCGGCTGCTCCGGCGGGCTGGAGCGGAAGGGGTGTTTCCGCTGGTGCTCGCCGTCCAGGGGTGAAACAGGAGGGGAAACGGGGAGTGAACAATGGGCAACTGGGCAGGGATATGAGTGTCATACCGGCGCATTCCCGTCAGCGGCCTCAATTGCTCGTTGCCGCTCGCGCACGGGCCAGCAAGAATTGGGATACCGCCCCACTCGGCCCGTCAGCGGTCCGGAAGGACTGTGCCGTGGTGCGCCCTCACCCGACTTTGCCCGCCTGGCGGGCGCGTATCCGAAGGGAGGACCGTGACCCTCGGATTCGCTCCGCCCACAGCCACCTCGCTCAGATCGCCGTCCGAATCCGCCAGCCGTCTGGCTCGGATGCTCGAACCCGCCGAGTGGACCGCGGCCGGAATTCCCTTGCTGCGCAATCCGCGTGAGGTCGTCAGCGGCCTGCACTCCCGTCACGCGCCCACGCCCGCGACGGCGGTGCTGGCCGTCCTGGACCACGAGGAGCGCCTCGCCGCCAGTGCCTCCTTCGTCCGCCGCCCCGCCCCCGCGGACGGCTGGGAGTTCCGCAACGCGCTCCTCGCGCATCTGCGGCGGGTCATTCCGCACGACCTGCGCAGGCGCGCTCCGGTCCGGACGGCGGTCCTGCTGTACTGCCGCGAGGGGGACGAGCGCTGGACGGAGGAGGACGGAGCCTGGATGTGGGGGCTGCGGGACGCCTGCACGCTCCACGGGCTCCGTTGCGGCGCGTACATCACGCTGACCCGGGGTGGTTGGCAGGTGCTCGGCGAGGGCCGGGGAGGCCGTCGCCCGAGCTCCGACTCGTCACCCCTGCCGATCGGCGAGGTACCGGCCGAACTCGGCCGGCTCACACCGAGAACCGCGAGCGGTGCGACCGAACCTCTGCGCCGGGCCGCCGCGCGCTGATCACGCGTACGGCACGACGGCCTTCGCCGGGCCGGGTCCACTCGGGGCCGGCCCGGCGAAGGACAGGTCGGTCAGACGCCGGCGCCCGCTCCGAGGAGCGAGGAGGCGCGCTGCTCGTCACCGCAGACGACGAGCAGGACGCCCGCGCGGTTCATCGCCGACGGCAGTGCCCGGGCGGCCGTCTCCTCGTCGCCGCCGTTGAGGGCGACGATCACCACGGGGCGGGCGGTGGCCCGCTCCACGGCGGAGGCGTCCGCGAAGAACACGTCGCCGCCGGTTTCCTGCTGGGCCCAGTAGGCGTCCTCACCGAAGGACAGCTCGTGCGCCGCCCACGGGTGCTGGTCGCCAGTGGTGAGCACCAGGACGTCGCCGGGTGCCCGGCCGCTCTCCAGCAGCAGGTCCAGGGCCTCCTCGGCCGCGTCGAGCGCGCCGTCGAGGGGGGCCGGGATCAGCTGGAGCTGCGGCGTGGATCGCTGGTCGGAACGATTCTCCGGCCGGTTGGCCGGAGACGGGCCGGGGCGCGGCGCCGGAGCCGCGGGCCCGGCCGGGGCCGGACCGGGGCGTCCGGGACGCGGAGTGGCCGCTGTGCGCGGACCGGGTACGGGACGAGGGGTCGACGCGGGGCGGCCGGCGGCCGCGGTGGCGCGGGGACCCTGGGCGCTCTCGTGAATCTGAGGCTCCTCGGAAGGCAAGGGTGGATGGAGGTCGAATGCCGCTGCGCGGAGCACCGGCGGGTGGGCACGCATGTGCACCCCGGGCGCGTGAGGGGCCACCCTTGGGCGGGTCCCCGCGACCGGAAGATCAGAAGTCGAAGCCGAGTTGGCCCCCGCTCTCCAGCGCGGCCGCCTCGGCGGAGAGGCGGACCTTCTTGAGGTGGCGCCACTGGGGCAGGGCGTCCAGGTACGACCAGGAGAGACGGTGGTACGGGGTGGGCCCCAGCTCTTCGAGCGCCGCTTTGTGGACCGGGGAAGGGTAGCCCGCGTTGGCGCCGAAGCCGTAGGCCGCGTAGGCCCCGGCCTCGAGCTCCGCCATGAGGGCGTCACGGCGGACCTTCGCGATGACGGAGGCGGCCGCGACGGCGATGCAGGACTGGTCGCCCTTGATCACCGTACGGACCTGCCAGGGGCTGCCGAGGTAGTCGTGCTTGCCGTCGAGGATCACCGCGTCCGGGCGGACGGGAAGCCCTTCGAGTGCCCGGACGGCCGCGAGGCGCAGGGCCGCGGTCATCCCGAGTTCGTCGATCTCCTGCGGAGAGGCGTCGCCCAGCGCGTACGCCGTGACCCACCGCTCGAGTTCGGCGGCGAGCGCGGTCCGGCGTTTGGGGGTGAGCAGTTTGGAGTCGGTGAGGCCCTCGGGGGCGCGGCGCAGACCGGTGACGGCCGCGCACACCGTGACGGGGCCGGCCCACGCCCCGCGCCCGACTTCGTCGACTCCGGCGACGACCTTGGCGCCGCTGGTGGCGCGGAGCGATCGCTCGACAGTGTGGGTGGGAGGTTCGTACGGCATGGCGCCAGCCAGGTTACGCCGCCCGGTGCCGGGTGCGATACCCGGATTCCCCCAGGACCCCGGAGAGGTCTTCCCGCCGGGGTCCCGGGCCTGCCGTCGGCGGGCCCGGGAGGCCGCTTCAGCCGCGTTCGGCACGCACCAGCGGCAGCATGATCCGGTCGATGACGGCGGCGATCTCCGCGTCCGACCATTCGCTTCCGTACACCTTGGATCGGTACATCATCATCGCCGGGATCACGTCGAGGACCAGCCCGTCCACGGCGTCGGCGCGCACCTCACCGCGGGTGATTCCGCGCCGTAGCACGTCCGTGAAGAGGCGGGTGGACGGCTCGACCACCCCCGTGACGATCAGTTCATGGAACCGCTCCGCGGAGTCCGCGTCGCATTCGTGAAGTACCGCGCGCAGTGCAAATCCAGGCTTGGAGTACATGACGTCCCGGACCCGGAGGCAGAGCTCGTACAGGTCCTCGCGCACGCTTCCGCGGTCCGGCGCCTCGTCGAGTGTCGGGAGTCCGGCCTGGAGGGCGTCCACGACGAGGTCCTCCTTCGACGGCCAGCGGCGGTACACCGCGGCCTTGCCGGTCTGCGCGCCGACCGCGACGCCTTCCATCGTCAGGCCGTTCCAGCCGACGGTGCCAAGCTGGTCGAGCGTCGCCTCCAGAATGGCCCGTTCGAGTACGGGACCGCGGCGTCGCGGCGCTGCCCCTCCCGGCCGGGCGGCGGCCGCGGAGCGCGAAGTAACCATCAGGATCTCTCCGTTGTGGCGATGCGGATTGTCGGCAGCACTCAGTGAACGGTTGCGTTCACTGAGGGGGACTCACTACCGTGGTGGACAGTGAACGGGTGCGTTCACTAATTCTTCCGTGGGGGATCCATAGTGACAACTTCTCCGCTGGACACCCAGACCAAGGACGGCCCCGCCCGCGGCGCGGGCCGGCCGGGCATCGCCCTGGCCGTCATCGCCGCCTGCCAGCTGATGGTCGTCCTCGACGCGACCATCGTGAACATCGCCCTGCCGCACATCCAGGACGCGCTCTCCTTCTCGACGACCGACCTGTCGTGGGTGCTCAGCGCCTATACGCTCACCTTCGGCGGCCTGCTGCTGCTCGGCGGACGCGCGGGGGACATCCTGGGCCGCCGCCGGGTCTTCCTGGCCGGCATCCTGCTCTTCACCTTCGCCTCGCTGCTCGGCGGCTTCGCCCAGGAGCCCTGGCAGTTGCTCGCCGCGCGGGCCCTGCAGGGCGTGGGCGGCGCGATCGCCTCGCCCACCTCACTCGCCCTGATCACCACGACGTTCGCCGAAGGTCCGGAGCGCAACCGGGCGTTCGGCGTGTTCGCCGCCGTCTCCGCCGGCGGCGGCGCCATCGGTCTCCTCGCCGGCGGCATGCTCACCGAGTGGCTCGACTGGCGCTGGGTCCTCTTCGTCAACGTGCCGATCGGCCTGCTGATCGCCTTCCTCACCCCGCGCTACATCGCCGAGTCCGAGCGCCATCCGGGCCGTTTCGACATCGTGGGCGCCGCGACCTCGACGCTGGGCATGGCGGCGCTGGTGTACGGGTTCATCCGGGCCTCCGAGGAGGGTTGGAAGGACGCGCTGACCATCGGCTCCTTCGTCACGGCGGTGGTCCTCCTGGTGGCCTTCGTGCGCGTGGAGTCGCGGGCCAGGGAACCGATCACTCCGCTCCGGATGTTCGCGGACCGCAACCGCTCGGGCACGTACATCATCATGCTCAGCCTGGCGGCCGCCATGTTCGGCATGTTCTTCTTCATCGTGCTGTGGGTCCAGGACGTCCTCGGCTACACCCCGATCCAGTCCGGGCTCGCCTTCCTTCCCGTGACGGTCGCCATCGCCCTCGGCGCGGGACTCGCGCAGCGCTTCCTCCCGGCCCTCGGCCCCAAGCCGTTCATGGTGGCCGGCTCGGCGATCACCGCGGCCGGCCTCTTCTGGCAGATGTTCATCACGCCGGACAGCACCTACGCCGACGGCGTCCTCGGCCCGATGCTGCTGTTCGGCTTCGGCATGGGCCTCAACTTCGTGACGCTGACGCTCACGGCCGTCTCGGGAGTGGCCCAGCACGAGGCGGGCGCCGCCTCGGGCCTGCTCAACGCCACCCAGCAGGTCGGCGGATCGCTCGGCCTGTCCATCCTGGTCACGGTGTTCGGCACGGCGAGCCGCGAAGAGGGGGCGCGTCAGGTACCCGCCTTCCTCGCCGCCGCGACGCCCGAGCAGAAGGCCGAGTTCGCGAAGACCGGGCAGCTGCCCGCCCCATGGGGTCACGAGGTGCTGACCTCGGGTATCGCCTCGGCCTTCATGGCGGCCGCGGTGATGGCGCTGCTCGCGCTGGTCACGGCGGTGCTGATGATCAGGGTCCGCAAGAGCGACCTGGAGGCGCTCAGCGGCCGCGCGGAGGCCGCCGGGCCGGTGGCCTGAGCCGCCTCCGCCCACCGGTCCGCCCGCCTGTCGACACCCGGCCCACGCGTCGACGACGAGGTCCCCCGAACCCCGGACGGGGGTCGAGGGACCTCGTGCGTGGATCCGCTCCCGGCGGACCCGTGCGGCCGCGACGTACGTCGCGGAACGTCAGGCGGAGGCCCCGTCCGGAACCCACTCGGGAAGCGCCTCGGTGTGCCCCAGCCAATCGGCCGGCGGCGCACCGGCCGCTGTGCCGGCCACGACGCCTCCGGCGATGGCGCAGGTCGTGTCGACGTCGCCGCCGACCTGCGCGGTCGTCCAGAACACCCGCTCGAAGTCGCCGAGGCCACGGGCCGCCGACCAGAGGGCGAAGGGCACCGTGTCGTGCGCGCTCGTCCTGCGGCCGCTGCCGAGCACGGCGGCGACCGTGCCCGCGTCGCCGTAGTCGAGCATGTCGCGGGCCCTGCGCAGACCCGCTCCCACCGCGCTGCGCGGGACCAGCGCGATGACGCCGTCGAGCAGGGCTTCGGGGGTGGGCGGTCCGGCGGGGTCGGCGGCGAGCGCGGCCGCGGCGGCGACGGCCATCGCGCCGACCACGGCCTCCCGGTGCTGGTGCGTCGTGTAAGCGGAGATCTCGGCCTGGTGCGTCGCCTGCTCCGGGTCGTCCGCGTACCAGGCCCCGAGCGGGGCGATCCGCATCGCGGCGCCGTTGCCCCAGGAGCCCTGGCCCTTGAAGAGACCGGCGGCCAGCTCGCGCCAGTCGCCGCCCTCCCTGATGAGCCGAAGCATCCGGTTGACGGCGGGGCCGTAACCCCGGTCGAAGTCGTGGTGCCGGGCGAAGGAGAGGGCCAGGGCGTCCTGGTCGATCCTGTCGTGGTGCACGAGCACGGCCAGGACGGAGCAGGCCATCTCGGTGTCGTCGGTCCACTGCCAAGGGCCGGCGGGCAGCTCACGCCGCTTCAGCAGGGGGTAGTGGGCGGGTACGAAGAACTGGGAGCCCAGGGCGTCTCCCACGGACAGCCCGCGCAGGCTGGCCAGGGCGCGTTCGAAGCGCCGGTCGAGTGAGGAGTCAGCGGTCATCGCTCTGCCACTCTATCCGGTGCGACCGTACGGTTCCGGGGTACGCCAGCGCTCGAACGGCCTGTCCAGACGGTATCTGCCGTCCTCGCCGAGCAGAAGGGTGCGGGTTTCGGCGTTGCCGGGGTTCGACAGCGACTCGAAGTCGGCGACCGTCCAGTGGAACCAGCGCATGCAGAACAGGCGCATGGTCAGTCCGTGGGTGACGAGCAGGACGTTCGGCGGATGGTCGGGCGCCTCGAAGCTGCGGTACAGGCTCTCCAGGAACGCCCCGACCCGGTCGTAGACGTCCGCCCCCGACTCGCCCTGGGCGAAGCGGTAGAAGAAGTGCCCGTACGCGTCCCGGTACGCCTTCTGCAGCCGTACGTCCTCCCGCTCCTGCCAGTTGCCCCAGTCCTGCTCCCGCAGCCGGGGCTCCTCCCTGACCCGGACCTGCCCGGGAGGCAGCCGGAACGCCCGGAGGGTCTCGTGGGTGCGGCGGTACGGCGAGACGTAGACGCTGACCGGTTCGTCGCCGAAGAGCTCCCGGAGCCGCTCCCCCGTCTCCTCCGCCTGCCGCAGGCCGGTCTCGGTGAGCCGCAGCGCATGGTCCGGCTCCCGTTCGTACACCGTGTCGTCGGCATTACCCTCGGACTCTCCGTGCCGTACGAGAACGATGCGCCGCGGTCGTGCCATACCCCGACCCTAGATCGCGGGCCCAGGACAGGCTCGGCCGGGCCCTCGCCCGGACTCCATACGGTGTACGGGAGCGGCCGGCGCCCGGCGCGGCGCGCACCCCGGGGGCAGGACCCACGCCGGTTCGGGACGCGCCCGGTTCAGACTGTCCACGCCGGTTCGGGACGCGCCCGGTTCAGACCGTCCACGCCGGTTCGAGCCGCACCACGTCACCGGAGAGGGCCGCCACGTCGGCCGCGGTCCGCGCCCGCAGACCGAGCCGCTCGATGCGCTCCACCCGGTACTTGCCGTGCTCGGCGGCGGAGTGCCACATCGAGAGCACCAGGAACTCGCTGCCGGGTGCCTCCCCGAAGAGGCCGCGCAGCATGCCGGGGGATCCGGCCATCGCCGGGTTCCACACCTTCTCCTGCATGAGCGCGAAGTGCTCGGCGCGGTCCTCGTGGACACGGCAGTGCGCCACCCGGGCCACGTCGGCGTCGGAGAACCGCGGCTCGAACCCCGTCTTCACGTCGAAGCGGTGGTCGAACAGCTTGACCTGGATGTCCTTGAACGTGCCCACCTGCGAGGCCGCCAGACGATCGTGCGACCGCGCCATGAAGGAGTCGTAGAAGGCCCGGCTCTCCCAGAACGCGAAGATGTGGGCGACGTCCGGTCGAGCCCGGCTCCACCCGCCACCCTGCCCCCGGAACCCCGGCTCACCGAGCAGCCCCGCCCATTTCCGCTGTCCCCGCTCGAACCCTCGACGGTCCACCACGGTGCAGCGAATCCACTTGACCAGCACCGCGCCATCGTACGGCGCGGGAGAGCGCCCCGGCAGACCCTCTCAGGACCCGGCCGGGTGCAGGCGCTCCAGGCCCGCGCGCTCCCCTGCGTCCAGCTCGATCCCGAAATCGGCCTCCAGGACGGCGATCAAGTCGCTGACCGACACCGTCCGTTCCTCGGCGACGCCGTCCGTCCGCACGGTCGACAGCGTCTCGCGCACCAGGGCTCTGCGCACGTCGGCGCCGGGCTGCTGGGCCACGACCTGGCCGAGGAAGCGCGACAGCGGGTGGCTGGAGCTGTAGTGGTTCATGACGGTGAAGTCCCCGGGGTAGAGGCTCTGCGGAGCGAACGCGTACAGATCGGCCCACCCCTCCGGCCGCAGGGAGCGCAGCACGTGGATGCCCTCGTCCTCGAAGCCGATCCCGAACGTCCAGCCGCCCTGCTCGACGCGCGCCCCGTCCCGCAGGGGCACCGGCTCCAGCGGCCCCTGCCAGCCGAACCCCACGTCGGCGAGCCACGGTTCGCCCTCCACGGTGACGACCAGCAGCGCGTGCGTGATCGGCGTGAGCGCCCCGCCCCGTGAGCGGTTGCGCGCCCCGCGACCGGCGACCGGGAACCCGATCCGTTCGAGGACCGCCGCGAACAGGGAGTTCTGCTCATAGCAGTAGCCTCCCCGGCGCCGCCCGACGAGCTTGCCCTGGAGGCTCTTCAGGTCCAGCGGCACCTGCCGGCCGAGGGCGACGTCGAGGTTCTCGAACGGAACGGTCAGGACGTGCGCCCGATGAAGGGCCGTCAAGGTCCTCAGGTCAGGCCGGAGTTCCCCGTCCCGCCCCGGGTCGTATCCGATTCGAGCCAGATATGCGTCGAGATCCAGCTCCTCACCACTCCACAAACCGCTCTCCCCCTCAAGCTCCGGTCCCTCTGTCGTAGCCCCATGACACCATGGGCAATCAGCCCACGACCACGGGCTTTTCAGCGACTGGACGGTACGCGGCGAGGCGTGCGCGGGGGCGCACAGGAAGAGGGGAAGCACCATGGGCGGACTCAACAAGGGAGTGGGCCGTATCGAGGTGACGCTCAGGTGGGACCCCGCGCCCGCCGGTGCGCCGGCCCACGACCTGGACCTCGTCGCGGGTGTCTTCTCGGCGGCCGACCCGCACGGGGCACCGGTGTACCTGGTGCACTTCGGCAGCCGCTCCCCCGACGGCACGATCACGCTCCACCGCGACAGCCGCACGGGGCAGGGCTTCGGTTACGACGAGGCCATGACCCTGGAGCTGGACCGGCTGGCCGCGGAGTACGCGCGCGTGGTGGTGGGCGTGGCGATACAGCAGAACGGCGGGCGGGTGGCCTTCGGCGGCATAGCCAACGCGGGCATACGGGTCCGTGAGGGGTACGACGACCTCCTGAACCACGATTTCGCGGACGTGCCCGAGGCGCTCTCGGCGACGGTCGTGGAGTTCACCCGTGCCGGGGCCGGCTGGTCGTACCGCTCGATCAGTCAGGGTTTCGACGCGGACCCGCAGACCTTCGCCACGCTCCTCGGCGCCGCCCGGTCCTGACATCCCGGCGGCTCACCCCGCCGGGCCGAGCCGCGAGGGGCGCCGGCCCACGGCCGACGCCCCTCGGGGCCGTCTTCTCCTCACCCGGACGTACCGTCTACGCCCTCCGTGCGTCGTCGCGGTAGGCCCGCAGACCGAGCTCCGGTGCCACGGAGTCCGCGAGGCACGTCAGCCGGTGGTCCCCCGCGGCCAGCCCCTCGCGCGCCGCGCCGCACCAGTCCTCGCGGTCGGTGAGGGCCAGGTACGACCTGCGGGCCGCGTCCCAGCGCGCCCTGGTCGCGGGGGCGTCGGACCGGACGGGCGACTCCTTCATGAGGTAGGCGGCGACGGTCGCCGCCACGAAGTACCGCTCCGCGCTAGGTCCCAGTGCGCCGACGTGACGGGCATGGGCCTCCAGGATCGCGAGGGCGTGCGGGTAGTAGCGGAGGGACTCCCCCATGCCCTCGCAGTACGTCATCACATGGAGGATCCGCCCCGCCTGGTCCACGAGGGCGGCGTCGTGCCCGGATTCCGCGATGATCTCGTGCAGCCCGGTCACCTCCGCGACCCGGTCGGCGAAGTAGCTGTTGAGGAAGTCCCCGTCGAGGGCCTTCCGCATCAGCCACGGCCGGACGACGGGATGATCGTCCACATGTCGGCAGAGCGTCTCCACGACATGGACACGCCCCCAGCCGGTCACCCGCTCCCCCAGCCAGATCAGCCCCTCGAAGCCGCCGGGCAGCCGCACCAGCGCCTGGGCCGCGAGAGTCCCGAACCAGTGGGAGAGCAGGCCGACGGTCTGGATCCTGGGGATGTCGGCCATGGTGCCGGACTCGGCGAGCAGGGCCAGACCGACGGCCACGGACCCGATGTCGGTCCCGTGCCGGACCAGCCACCGGCCCGTCCGGCGGGCCCTGTCCGCCGGCGCCCTGCGGGCGGCGCCCGCGATGTGCTCGTCG
The DNA here is from genome assembly GCF_042743475.1 of Streptomyces sp. NPDC059534. Classification (NCBI taxonomy): domain Bacteria; kingdom Bacillati; phylum Actinomycetota; class Actinomycetes; order Kitasatosporales; family Streptomycetaceae; genus Streptomyces; species Streptomyces sp. NPDC059534. The sequence continues at coordinate 26,461 of NZ_JBHWAQ010000026.1, read as the reverse complement.
GGTCGACACTCGGGAGGCAGGCGGCGGAGCCTGGCCGCCAGCTGGCCGGGCGAGACGTCCGGGGCGCGGAAGTAGTGGTCGAGGAGCCTGGCGACATCGGTGCCGCGCAGGGCGCGGTCGGGCTCGGGTTCCCCGCGCGGTCGGCCCCTGCGTTCCACTCCGGGGAAGGGCTCCCCACCGCGGTGAAGGGGGGTGTCCGGGGTCAGCCGATGCAGCCGGAGCGCGTGCTGGAACAGCGTGGTCGTGGGGTCGGGACGTCCCGACCCGGGCGTCCCGCTCATCGGCGGAAGGACGACTCGATTCTGTTGATCATGCCCGGGATCCTGCCACCGCCCCGCCCACCAGGGCAAGGGCGGTGACACCGGACGTCCGGCCGGAGGTCAGGCGCGGCAGCGCAGCATCTCCAGCGGAGGGTTGGCGAGGAGGTCCGCCCAGAACTCCGCCCCGAACGCGCGCAGGCCGGCGTCGGACACCCCCAGCGGGACCCACGTCAGTTCGCCGAACCCGGCCGCCCGCAGGCACGTCTCGTAGACCTCGCGGCGCGGGAAGGTACTGACGATCGTGACCGGCGGGTCGAGCAGTGCCGTGGTCCGCACGCGCGGTCCCGCCTCGGCCTTCTCGCCGGTCAGCTCGGTGACGAAGCCGTACTTGGCCAGCGAGGGCCCGTCGAAGTCGTAGTCGGGTGACTGGTTGAACAGGAAGAGCTCGGCGCCGGGCGCCAGGTTCCGGTGCACGTTGCGGCACATCCGTTCCATGCCGGCCACGTCGTCCGCGTAGTTGAGCAGCTGCACCGCCACGGCGACGTCGAAGCGCCTTCCGAGCGGGCGCAGTTCGGCCGCGTCGCCCACCTCGTAGCGCACGCCCAGCGGATCGCGCTCCTCCAGCTCCCGGGCCACGGCCACCATCTCACCGGAGATGTCGATCCCCAGGACCTCGGCGGCACCGCGCCGCCTGAACTCCCGGCTGTAGAAACCGGTGCCGGACGCCAGGTCGAGGACCGACTTGCCGCGTACGTCGCCCACCATGTCCAGGAAGCTCGGCACCTCCCCGTACCGCACCACCGGAAGGGCCTTGAAGCCCTCGAACGCCTCACCGATCTCGTCATACTGCTGCACACCCATGGTGCCGCCCTCCCCTGTACGCCGTCGGGTTCCGGCCTCGGCTTCCGCCCTGGGACACGCCTCGGCCTCCGCGGTCAGTCTTGCCGCCCCCTGACGGACCGTCGTACTGGCGGAAGCCACGAAGATCCGTACACGGCCCCGGCCTTGTGTACGGGCGTCGGGACGCGGGGCGGAACCGGAAGGCGGCCCGCCGGGCACGACGAAGGGGACCGGCACGAGGCCGGTCCCCTTCGTGGACCACTGGTCAGCCGTCCCGGCGGGCTACGTCGGAGGCGGGGTCCGACGCGCTGCCGCCCGGTGTCAGCTGCAGCCGCTGGTCGAGCCGCAGCCCTCGCAGATGTAGCAGGAGCCGGCGCGCTGCATCTTCGTACCGCAGGAGAAGCAGAGCGGGGCGTCGGCGCTGATGCCGAGCTGCATCTCGACGAGCTCCGCCGAGGTGTGGGCCTGCTGGGGCGCCGGGATCTCGGTCTTCGGGGCCGGGACCGCGACGGCCTTCAGCTCCTGGGCGCGGGGCGCGGACTGGGCCAGCGCCTCGACGTCGACCTCGTCCTCCTCGGCCTGCTCGTACGAGCCGGTGTCCAGGTGCCGCTGGCGCTCCTCGGCCGAGTGGATGCCGAGGGCGGAGCGGGTCTCGAAGGGCAGGAAGTCCAGCGCCAGGCGACGGAAGATGTAGTCGACGATCGACTGCGCCATCCGCACGTCCGGGTCGTCCGTCATGCCGGCCGGCTCGAAGCGCATGTTGGTGAACTTCGAGACGTACGTCTCCAGCGGGACGCCGTACTGCAGACCGACGGAGACGGCGATGGAGAAGGCGTCCATCATGCCGGCGAGGGTCGAGCCCTGCTTGGACATCTTGAGGAAGACCTCGCCGAGACCGTCGTCCGGGTAGGAGTTGGCGGTCATGTAGCCCTCGGCGCCACCGACGGTGAAGGAGGTGGTGATCCCCGGGCGGCCCTTGGGCAGGCGCTTGCGGACGGGACGGTACTCGACGACCTTCTCGACGGCCTCGCGGATCGTCGCCTCGGACTTCGCGGTGACCTCGACCTTCTCCTCCTCCTTCTTCTTGGCGGAGAGCGGCTGGCCGACCTTGCAGTTGTCGCGGTAGATCGCGAGCGCCTTGACGCCCATCTTCCACGCCTCGAAGTACACCTCCTCGACGTCCTCGACCGTGGCCGTCTCCGGCAGGTTCACGGTCTTGGAGAGGGCGCCGGAGATCCACGGCTGGATGGCGGCCATCATGCGGACGTGGCCCATCGCGGAGATGGAGCGCTCGCCCATGGCGCAGTCGAAGACCTCGTAGTGCTCGGTCTTCAGGCCGGGGGCGTCGATCACATTGCCGTGCTCGGCGATGTGGGCGACGATCGCCTCGATCTGCTCCTCCTGGTAGCCCAGGCGGCGCAGGGCCTGCGGAACGGTGCCGTTGACGATCTGCATCGAGCCGCCGCCGACCAGCTTCTTGAACTTGACCAGGGCGAGGTCGGGCTCGAGGCCGGTGGTGTCGCAGGACATCGCGAGACCGATGGTGCCGGTCGGGGCGATGACCGATGCCTGCGCGTTGCGGAAGCCGTTCTTGGCGCCGAGGCGGACGACGTCCTGCCATGCCTCCGTGGCGGCGGCCCAGATCGGCGAGTCGAGGTCGTCGTAGCGGACGGCCTTGGTGTTCTCGTCGGCGTGCTGGCCCATGACGCGCTGGTGCGGCTCGGCGTTGCGGGCGTAGCCGTCGTAGGCGCCGACGACCGCGGCGAGCTCGGCGGAGCGCTTGTACGAGGTGCCGGTCATCAGGGAGGTGATGGCACCGGCGAGGGCGCGGCCGCCGTCGGAGTCGTACGCGTGGCCGGTCGCCATCAGCAGGGCGCCGAGGTTGGCGTAGCCGATGCCGAGCTGGCGGTAGGCGCGGGTGTTCTCGCCGATCTTCTGGGTGGGGAAGTCGGCGAAGCAGATGGAGATGTCCATCGCGGTGATGACGAGCTCGACGACCTTGGCGAAGCGCTCGACGTCGAAGGACTGGTTGCCCTTGCCGTCGTCCTTGAGGAACTTCATCAGGTTCAGCGAGGCGAGGTTGCAGGACGTGTTGTCCAGGTGCATGTACTCGCTGCACGGGTTCGAGCCGTTGATGCGGCCGGACTCGGGGCAGGTGTGCCAGTGGTTGATCGTGTCGTCGTACTGGATGCCCGGGTCGGCGCAGGCCCACGCGGCCTCGGCCATCTTGCGGAAGAGCGACTTGGCGTCGACCTCCTCGATGACCTCGCCGGTCATGCGGGAGGTGAGGCCGAACTTCCCGCCGGACTCGACGGCCTTCATGAACGTGTCGTTCACGCGGACGGAGTTGTTGGCGTTCTGGTACTGGACGGACGTGATGTCGTCGCCGCCCAGGTCCATGTCGAAGCCCGCGTCGCGCAGCGCGCGGATCTTCTCCTCCTCCTTGACCTTGGTCTCGATGAAGTCCTCGATGTCGGGGTGGTCGACGTCGAGGATGACCATCTTGGCCGCGCGACGGGTCGCACCGCCCGACTTGATCGTTCCCGCGGAGGCGTCGGCGCCGCGCATGAAGGAGACCGGGCCGGAGGCGTTGCCGCCGGAGGAGAGCAGCTCCTTGGAGGAGCGGATGCGGGAGAGGTTCAGGCCGGCGCCGGAGCCGCCCTTGAAGATCATGCCCTCTTCCTTGTACCAGTCGAGGATCGACTCCATGGAGTCGTCGACGGACAGGATGAAGCAGGCGGAGACCTGCTGGGGCTGGGGCGTGCCGACGTTGAACCAGACCGGCGAGTTGAAGCTGAAGATCTGGTGCAGGAGGGCGTAGGCCAGCTCGTGCTCGAAGATCTCGGTGTCGGCGGGCGAGGCGAAGTAGCCGTACTCCTCGCCGGCCTTCGTGTACGTCTTCACGATCCGGTCGATGAGCTGCCTGAGACCGGTCTCGCGCTGCGGGGTACCGACGGCCCCGCGGAAGTACTTGCTGGTGACGATGTTGACCGCGTTCACCGACCAGAAGTCGGGGAACTCGACGCCACGCTGCTCGAAGTTGATCGAGCCGTCGCGCCAGTTGGTCATGACGACGTCACGGCGCTCCCAGGCCACCTCGTCGTACGGATGCACGCCGGGGGTGGTGTGGATGCGCTCGATACGCAGGCCCTTGCTCGCCGACTTGGCTCCCTTGGTGCGGGAACCACGTGCCGGGCCGCTCGCCGTCTCTGTCATGCCGCCTCCCATATACGGGCAAAACACACTTTGGCACCCAGAAAGTCCCAGGGCACCGTCTTCTGTACGTCGTTCTGTACTGCTGCCACGAGGACCTCGCGGGTCGCTCGGGGCACGTCTGCCGGGCCGCACGGCGGCCGGTCGCCGGGCCTCGGTCGGCCCGGACCGCCGATCTAGTCGGCGGCGGTGGCGGGAACGGGGACCTCGGGGGTCACACCGGTCCCGCTGGTCTCAGCGGGAGGCCGCACGCGGAGATCCGCGATGGCGGCCTCGAAGTCTTCGAGGCTGTTGAACGCCTTGTAAACGGACGCGAAGCGCAGGTACGCGACGAGGTCGAGCTCCTGCAAGGGGCCGAGGATGGCCAGACCCACGTCGTGGGTGGTCAGCTCGGCGCTCCCGGTGGCGCGCACCGCCTCCTCGACCCACTGGCCGAGCTTGGCGAGGGCGTCCTCGGTGACCGGTCGCCCCTGGCACGCCTTGCGGACGCCGGAGATGACCTTGGTACGACTGAAGGGCTCGGTGACGCCGGAGCGCTTCACCACCATGAGCGAGCACGTCTCCACCGTCGTGAAACGACGGGAGCAGTCGGGGCACTGGCGACGGCGTCGGATCGACGTCCCGTCGTCGGTGGTGCGACTGTCGACGACACGGCTGTCGGGGTGCCTGCAGAAGGGGCAATGCATGGTTCCGACCCTCCCTCACAGCACGACTGATGAGCCTCACCGGCCCGTCAAGACCCTGCGAAGCGACCACCAGCATAGGCGATGTGAGCACCCTCGGCAGACCGAGGACCACAACCCCTGGGTGGCCGGTGCCATCCAACCACTAGATCTTGGGTTGTGGGCGATTCCATGCCCTGCGCGTGTCGCAACCCGCCCACTGCCGGGATTCCGGCCCCGCGGATGCGACACTGGGAGGCACGGCGGAGGTCACGGGCCGGCGGCGGAACGACGGCCGCGATCGCTCCACGACCGCGGCCTGAGAGTGCTCATACACCCCCACACATAGAGGCGTAAGGCAATCTGCGATTTTTCACTCGAACGTGTGTTTGGCGCAACCTTTCGAAAGCTACTACCGTTGTGCCAGCCAGGGAGACCATTCGAGAGGGGCCGACGACGTGACCACCACCGCAGACAGTGCCACCATCACCGCCCAGGACCGCTCCCAGGGCCGACTCGAGCCGGTGCACGCCATGAACGACGCAAGCATGAACAGCGAGGAGCCCGGGCGACCCGCCCGCGCTCTTCCCGGGCGACCTCCAGGCATCAGGGCCGACAGTTCCGGGCTGACCGACCGGCAGCGCAGGGTCATCGAGGTCATCCGTGACTCCGTCCAGCGGCGGGGCTACCCGCCGTCGATGCGGGAGATCGGTCAGGCGGTGGGCCTCTCCAGCACCTCCTCGGTCGCCCATCAGCTCATGGCACTGGAGCGCAAGGGCTTCCTCCGCCGCGACCCGCACCGCCCCCGGGCGTACGAGGTGCGCGGGTCGGACCAGCCGAGCACCCAGCCGACGGACACCACCGGCAAGCCCGCCGCCTCGTACGTCCCGCTGGTCGGCCGGATCGCGGCCGGTGGCCCGATCCTGGCCGAGGAGTCCGTCGAGGACGTCTTCCCGCTGCCCCGGCAGCTGGTCGGCGACGGCGAGCTGTTCGTCCTGAAGGTCGTCGGCGACTCGATGATCGAAGCCGCCATCTGTGACGGCGACTGGGTCACCGTCCGCCGCCAGCCCGTCGCGGAGAACGGCGACATCGTCGCCGCCATGCTGGACGGCGAGGCCACCGTCAAGCGCTTCAAGCGCGAGGACGGCCACGTCTGGCTGCTCCCGCACAACGCGGCGTACCAGCCCATCCCCGGCGACGAGGCCACCATCCTCGGCAAGGTCGTGGCGGTGCTCCGGCGGGTGTGACACTCCCCGCCGGCTCTCTGGACCGGGCCCCGGGACCTACTGCGCCGGTCCCGGGGCCCTGCTGTGTCCGCGGCCCCGGGCCCCTGGCTCTCCAGGGCCCGGGGCCGTGGCATTCCGAGGCCCCGGGGCCGGCTGCCTCCGGGGCCCGGAGGCGTGGCTCAGTCGGTCGCCGCCTTCGAGGCCGCGTCGATCGCCGCCAGGGACTTCCGCACCTGGTTGCGGTCCGTGGTGTACCAGAAGTCGGGCAACGAAGCCTTGAGATAGCTGCCGTACCTGGCCGTGGCCAGCCGGGGATCGAGGACCGCCACCACACCCCGGTCACCCGTGGCCCGCACCAGCCGGCCGGCGCCCTGCGCCATCAGCAGGGCGGCATGGGTCGCCGCGACGGCCATGAAGCCGTTCCCGCCGGCTTCCTCGACGGCCTTCTGCCGCGCGCTCATCAGAGGGTCGTCCGGCCGCGGGAACGGGATCTTGTCCATGACGACCAGCTGACAGCTGGGCCCGGGGACATCCACGCCCTGCCAGAGCGACAGCGTGCCGAAGAGACAGGTCTTCGGATCGGCGGCGAAGTTCTTGATCAGCTCGCCCAGGGTGTCCTCACCCTGGAGCAGGATCGGCAGCTCCGGGATCCGGGACCGCAGCTCCTCCGCGGCCTGCTGCGCCGCGCGCATGGAGGAGAACAGACCGAGGGTCCGGCCGCCGGCCGCCTGGATCAGTTCGGTGAGCTCGTCCAGCATGTCGCCCCGCTCACCGTCCCGCGCGGGGCGGGAGAGGTGCTTGGCGACGTACAGGATGCCCTGCCGGGGGTAGTCGAACGGGGAGCCGACGTCGAGGCCCTTCCAGACGGGCAGGTCGTCCCCCTTGGTGCCCTCGGGAGCGAGGCCGAGCGAGGCGCCGACGCCGTTGAAGTCGCCGCCGAGCTTGAGCGTCGCCGAGGCCAGGACCACGGACCGCTCCGTGAACAGCTTCTCGCGGAGCAGGCCCGAGACGGTGAGCGGCGCGACCCGCAGCGACGCACCGAAACGGTCGTGCCGCTCGTACCAGACGACGTCGTACTCCGAACCCTGGGTGATCCGCTCCGCCACGCCGTGGACGGTCTCCACCGAGGCCATCGCCTGCTTGCGGACGGCGTCCTCGTCCTGCACGGACCGGTCCCGGGTGGAGCCCAGCGCCGTGATCACGGCACGGGCGGCGTCGCGCAACGCCATCAGCGCGTACGCCAGGTCCTCCGGGACCTCCTCCAGCCGGCCCGGCAGGGCCAGCTCCATGACCCGCTCGAAGCCCTCGGCCGCGGTCTGCAGCTGGTCGGCGACCTTCTCGTCGACCAGCTTCGCCGACCGGCGTACGGCCCGGTTGACCTGGCCCGGAGTGAGCTCCCCGGTGGCCACGCCGGTGACCCGGGAGACCAGCTCGTGGGCCTCGTCGACGATCAGCACCTCGTGCTGCGGGAGGACCGGGGCGCCCTCGATCGCGTCGATGGCGAGCAGCGCGTGGTTGGTGACGACGACGTCGGCGAGCTTGGCGCGCTCGCGGGCCGCCTCGGCGAAGCACTCCGGCCCGTAGGCGCACTTGCTCGCGCCGAGGCACTCCCGGGAGGAGACGGAGACCTGCGCCCACGCCTTGTCCGAGACGCCGGGCGTCAGGTCGTCCCGGTCCCCGGTCTCCGTCTCGTCCGACCAGTCCCGCAGCCGCAGCAGGTCCTGACCCAGCTTGCTGGTGGGCGCGGCGGCCTCGAAGGGGTCGAAGAGGCCGTCCTCCTCGTCCTGCGGGACCCCTTCGTGGAGCCGGTGCAGGCAGAGGTAGTTCGACCGGCCCTTGAGCATGGCGAACTGCGGACGGCGGCGCAGCTGCGGATGCAGCGCGTCGACCGTGCGGGGAAGATCGCGCTCGACGAGCTGGCGCTGGAGCGCCAGGGTGGCCGTGGCCACCACGACCCGCTCCCCCTGGGCCAGCGCGGGCACGAGATAGCCGAGCGACTTTCCGGTGCCGGTGCCGGCCTGGACGAGGAGGTGGGAGTTGTCGTCGATGGCCTCGGCCACGGCCGTGGCCATGGTCACCTGGCCGGGCCGCTCCGTGCCGCCGACGGCGGAGACGGCGGCGTGCAGGAGGTCGGGGAGGGATGGCTTCGTCATAGCCCCTCCAGCCTAAGGGGCACCGCTGACAGCCCGGCCACGCGCGCGCGTCACGCGAGCGGATTGGGGACGGTGCCGTGGACGGCGGCGTGGGGGCGCTCGGGCCGGTCGCGGTAGCCGTCCAGGTGCAGACGGTTGCGGTTGAGGCAGAGCCGCTCGATGCGCGGGGTGAGGAGATCGAAGAGCTCGAACCGTTCCTTCAGCTCGGGGAAACGCGCCTGGTGGCGGAGGATCTCCGCCCGGACGAGGGACCAGAAGTCGGCCTCGGGCACACCGAGTTGTTCCTCGCAGAGCGGCGCGAGATAGCGGAAGACGCCGACGAACAGCCCCGAATGGATGAACTGGACGAGGAAGCCGGGCTCCTCGGTGAGGAGGACGGCGCGGACGTCGTCCGGCATCGTCGCGTGCTCGGGCAGCGGCTGGGCGCTGATGTTCACGTCGTCGACGAAGTCCTTGATCGCCAGCCGTACGGGGACGTCGTCGCCGTCGTAGACCACGATGGCGTTCTCGCCGTGCGGGGAGAAGACGGTGCCGTAGCGGTAGAGGAAGTGCAGCAGCGGCGGCAGCAGTGCGGCGAAGAGGTGCCGCAGCCACACGGCGGGCTCGAGTCCGGAGCGCGCGACGAGTTCGGCGACGAACGCCCGCCCCTCCGGGTCCGTGTGGAGGAGGGAGGCGAGGGTACGGGCCCGCTCGCCCGGGGGCAGCCGCAGCGGCTCGCGCCAGATCGCTCCGAGCAGTTCCTTGTACTGGTACGGGACTTCGGGCAGCCGGTCGTACAGCGGGTGCTCGACGGTGACGGAGGCGACCTCGCCGAGGAGGATCACCCCGCACTCGTCCCGCAGGAACGGGTCGTCTTCGCGCAGGCCGTGGACCCAGGCGGTCACGGCGGGGGCGGCGAGGGTCCGTTCGGTGGGCAGTCCGCGCCAGACGAGGGTGTTGAGCACCGACAGCGGGAGCTTGACGGTGTGCCGGTCGGGGCGGCTGGCGTTGAGGAAGGTACGGACGGACTGCTGTGGCAGGCGGAGGTCGGCGTCGGCGGAGAGCGGGACGACCGTCCCGGCGGCGACGGCCGGGGCGTACAGCGGGAGCAGGATCTCGTCCCACTGCCAGGGGTGGACGGGCAGCAGGAGGTAGCCGTCGGGTTCGTGGCCCCGGGCGGTCAGTTCGGCGCGGAAGGCGGCGTGGACCTCCGGGTCGAGCTCTTGGGCGTAGAGGCGGTCGGGGGTGTCGAGTCCGGAGACGCCTCGGTAGGCGGCGAGGCGGTTGCTGACGGCGATCCACGGCAGCCGGGTGGCGCGCCGGGCCTCGGGGGCCCAGCGGGCGGCGTCGCTGGCGGAGAAGCCGATGCGGCCCTTGTTCAGGACGAGCCAGGGGTGACCGGTCTGATGGCCTTCGAGCTCCGCGTACGGGAGGTCGGCGAGCCGGGTCGCGGTGAGGGCCGTGTGGTCGAGGCGGGTGTCGGCGGCGAGGGTGGCGGAGAGCTCGCGGATGAGGTGCCCCAGGGTGGCGCCGTCGAGCTGGAGGAGGCGGCGGGCGCGGACCAGGAAGTCGAGGGGGTCGGTCATGGGCCGGCCCTCGTGGGTGATCGAGTCGGCGGCGATCCGCCAGCTGCCGTAGGCACCCCGGCGGGCACGGAAGGTGAGCGTGGTGCCGTCGTCGAGCCGCAGCGCGTGGCCTTCGGGGTTGCCGTCCGGGGCGCCGTCCTCGGCGGGGACGGGCTCCAGGACCTCCTCGTAGGCGAATTCCGCCAGGGCTTTGGCGAGCAGACGGGAGGAGGCGCGGGTCCAGGCGGCGGCGGTCAGCTCCGGGGGCGCGAGCAGCTCGGGGGGCGTGAGCAGTCCGGGAGCGGGGTCCGGCGCGGGCGAGGGGGACGCGGCGGGCGGGGTGGGCCGAGCGGAGTCGTGGGGTGCAGGGGACTTCGACACGAGGACTCCTCGAAGTGGGAACCGCTGTGGGCCGAGCGGTGTATGAAAGACAGAGGGGTGATCACAGAACGTGACGGAGCGCGCGGTCACGGATCATGAGCGCCGCTCGCTTGTCGGGGAGGTCGACTTCCGCCGCGTAGCGGAAGCCGCCGCCGAGGAAGGCGGAGACGGAGGGGGTGTTGCGGATGTCGGGTTCGGCGACGACTCGGGTGCAGCTGGGGCGGTGGTCGAGGACGAGATCGGCGACGGCGCGCAGGAGTGTGGTGCCGACGCCTCGGCCGCGGTCGGTGACGCCTCCGATCAGCAGATGGATACCGGTGTCGTGGGGGCGCGCCGGGTAGTGCCGGGCGAGCGGGTCGAGATCGGCGCGGTAGATCTCGAAGTAGCTCATGGGGGTGGCGTCGAGCAGGCCGAGGCAGGGGACGCTGCGGCCGTCGCCTTCGAGTTGGGCGCGGAGGTGCTCGGCGGTCACGGCCTCGTCTCCGGAGAGCTCCCAGAAGGCGGCGACGGCGGGGTCGTTCATCCAGCCTGTGAGGAGCGGCAGGTCCCGTTCCAGTCGGACGGGGACGAGCCGGAAGGAGCCGGCCGGGGTCGCGGTAGGGCCCCAGTCGGCGACGGAGTCGAGCAGGTCGCCGTCGAGGAGGGCGACGAGGTCGTCCAGCCTCAGGTCCAGGGTGTCGTCCCCGGGCGGGTCGGCCGGTGGGCGGGTGGGTGACACGGTGTCGCCCTCCTCTCGGCGGTGGGATCGGGGCGTGGGCGCTCAGGAGGTGGGTCGGGCAGATGGTCCCGGGTGGTGGTCTCGGGACGGTGGAGCCGGGTGGTGGTCTCAGGTGCGGAGGGGGTTGGTGACGGTGACGTAGACGGACTGGGTGTCGACCGGGCCGACGAGTTCGTCCAGGCCGTGCAGGCGGGTGAGGAGGTTGGCCTTGCTGCGCAGGGTGGCGGCTTCCAGGAGCCGGTGCGGGAGCGGCGAACCCAGGCCGGTGGCGGAGGCGAGGAAGCTGCGGAAGGCGGCGAGCAGGACCCGCTCGTCGGCGAGGCGCTGGGCGCCGAAGGCGCCGATCAGGCCGAGGACGTTGTTGATGCCCAGGTAGTAGGCGAAGCGTTCGTCGGTGACCTGGTCGGAGACGAAGGTGTCGCTGTCCGCGCCGATGCCGGGGAGGCGGCTCTCCAGCTCGCCGCGGTGGGACTCGCGGAAGTAGTAGCCCTGGTTGTCCCGGTAGCGGCCGCCGACCGGCCAGCCGTCCGGGTCCAGGAGGACCAGGGTGTTCTGCTGGTGGGCTTCCAGGGCGATGCCGGCGTGGCCGTCGAGCCAGAGGACGGGGCGGACGACGTGGTCGAGATAGCGCAGGAACCACTCGGCGGCGACGGCCGTGAGGGGGCGGCCGGTGCGGGCGGCGAGCCGGCCGACGACATCGGCGAGCCGGGAGCGCATGGTGGTGCTCCCGGGCCAGGGACGGGGGGCGGTGAGGGAGGCGATGCACACGGCGTCGTCGCCGGGACCGAAGGGGTTGTGGCGGATCATCACGTCGAGTCCGGGGACGGGGACGCCGTCCGGGGTGTCGACGGCGAGCCAGGCGGGGTCGCGCACGATGTCGAAGCCCGGGTGGGCGGCCTGCCACTCGTCGACGAGGCCGGTGCGGAGCAGCCGGTGGACCTCGACGCCGCGGTGGAGCTCCTTGCGGAGGTTCTCGCGGCGGGAGTTGGTGATGCGCAGGCCGAGGGAGAGCTTGAGCATGGCGCGGGCGCCGGGCCGGTGCACGGTGCGGACGGAGGAGGTGGGGTGCCAGGGACTGCCGTGGAGGCCGAGGTCGTGGAGGAGGCCCGCGTCGAGGAGGGCGCGGACGTCGGGGCGGTGCAGGAGTTCGCGGGCCTGCCAGGGGTGCACGGGCAGGGGCGCGGTGCCGGCGGGGAGCGCGATTCCTTCGGCGAGACCGGCGGCGAGTTGCTCCGCGGTGACGGGGCGGCCCTGTTCGGTCCAGGCGGAGTCGGAGGCCAGGAGGGAGGTGTCGACGGCCATCCAGTGGAGGGGGAAGGCGCCCTGCAGTTCGGGTGAGTAGAGCCGGGCCTCGGCCTCGGAGAGACCTTCGCGGCTCTTGGGGGTGGGGTGGAGCGGGTGGCCGAGCAGCAGGGACTGTTCGGCGGCGAGGAAGAGGTCGGCGTCCGGGTGCGGGTGGGGCCGGTGGCGGCGCTCGGCGAGGAAGTCGGCGGTGCGGCGGGCGGAGTCGGCGACCCGGCCGACGAGTTCGGTGCCCTCGGGGCGGCCGGTCTCCCGGCCGAGGAGGGCGGCGACGGTGACGGCGTCGGCGGTCGGCGCCGAGGCCGGGAGCCCTTCGAGGACGGGAGCTCCGAAGCGGTGCCAGCCGGTGGGCGACCAGTAGCGGACGGGGACGAGGAGGGCGGTGCCGCTGGCGTCGAGGGGAATGCGCAGGGTCGTGGACCCGGGGGCGGGGAGGTTCTTCTCGCGGACCCAGCAGCGGAGGAGGTTCTCGACGGCGGCCGTGTCGGCGGCGCGTGCCGGGTCGGGGTCGTCCAGGGGGTCCGCGGTCACGGCCGGGTGGGGCGTCGTGACGTCGTACGGGCCGGTGTGCTGGCGCGGGACCGTGGGCTCGTCGGCGGGGGCGCGCCCGGCGCCGGTGAGGGCGGGGGCCAGGGCGGAGAGTTCCTCGACGGCGAGGGGCGCCTCGGTCTCGGGAGCCGGGGAGGTGGGCGTGGGGTTCACGGGGGCTTCCTTGGGGTGTGGCCGGGGCGGTCCGGGTCAGTGGGACGGTCCGGGGGCGTTCCGGGGGGCCGTGGCCCGGCGGGCGGCGGGCGGATGGGGGGTGTGGGCCCGTTCGGCCGCGGCCAGGGCGTCGGCGAAGCGTTCGAGCACGGCGGTGGCCTGCTCGTCGCTGAGGGTGAGCGGGGGGAGGAGCCGGACCACCGCGGAGTGGCGGCCGCCGAGTTCGACGATGAGGCCGCGGGCGAGGCACTCCTGCTGGACGGCGCGGGCCAGGGCGGGGGCGGCGGGCGGGACGGCGTCGTCGGGGCCCGCGGCGTCGGGGTCGACGAGTTCGACGCCGATCATCAGGCCCCGGCCGCGGACGTCGCCGACGCAGGGGTGGGCGGCGGCGAGGCCCTGGAGCCGGTCGAGGATGCGGGCACCGAGGTCGCCGGCCCGCTCGGCGAGCTTGTTCTCGCGGACGTAGGCGAGGGTGGCCGTGCCGGCGGCCATGGCGAGCTGGTTGCCGCGGAAGGTGCCCGCGTGGGCGCCGGGTTCCCAGGCGTCGAGCTCGGACCTGTAGACGATGACGGCGAGGGGGAGGGAGCCGCCGATGGCCTTGGAGAGGACCATGACGTCGGGCACGACGCCGCTGTGCTCGATGGCCCAGAAGGCGCCGGTGCGGCCGACGCCGGTCTGGACCTCGTCGACGACGAGGGGGATGGAGCGTTCGGCCGTGATCCGGCGCATCCGGCGCATCCAGTCGTCGGGGGCGGGGATGACACCGCCCTCGCCCTGCACGGCCTCCACGATCATTCCGGCGGGGGTGGCGACACCGCTCTTGGGGTCGTCGAGGAGGTTCTCGGTCCAGCGGGCGCCCAGTTCGGCGCCGCGCTCGCCGCCGACGCCGAAGGGGCAGCGGTAGCGCTGCGGGTAGGGCAGCCGGGTCACGCGGACGTCGTCCGCTCCGCCGGAGGCGGACAGGGCGCCGGCCGTCATGCCGTGGTAGGCGCCGGTGAAGGCGAGGAGGCCGCGCCGGCCGGTGGCGGTGCGGACGAGTTTGAGGGCCGCCTCGACGGCGTCCGTGCCGGCCGGTCCGCAGAACTGGATGCGGGCGTCGTCGGCGAGTTCGCCCGGCAGGGTGGCGAACAGTTCGGACGTGAAGGCGTCCTTCACGGGGGTGGCGAGGTCGAGGACGTGGAGCGGCGCTCCCGAGTCGAGGACCTTCCTGATGGCCTCCAGGACCACGGGGTGGTTGTGGCCGAGGGCGAGCGTCCCGGCGCCGGAGAGGCAGTCCAGGTAGCGGCGGCCGTCGGCGCCCTCGATGGTCAGTCCCCTGGCCCGCACCGGGACGATCGGCAGCGAGCGGGCGTAGGTGCGCGCGGCGGACTCGCGCTGGGACTGGCGGCCCAGGATGCCTTCGTACCCGCCCCCTTGGTCCGTCGGGGCGTGCGTCCGGGCGGCCGGTGGGACGGCCGGAGCTGATTCGGTGACGGCCACGGCTCGGTGTCCTCCCGCGGTAACAGTTGCGTTGCACATCGGGACGCCGAGGAGCCGCCCTCAAGGGCCGTCCTGAACGCCGCCGTTGTGTCCCCCGTACGTACCAACGACGGGAACTGCCGGGGATCACGGGCCGGGGGCAAGTTCTTGGCGTGTCCCGGATCACGGCACGGCAACGACCGAACGGTGCCCGGAACCGCCGACGGGGCGCGTACCGTCCCCTCCGGCACCGGCATAGTGGGGGCCGTGGTCGGGCCCGGGAGGGCTCGGCCGCTCTTCACCACGCACACGTAGCACAAGTTGACGTAGTCCCAGGGGGATCACGAGATGCGATCTATTCGCCCGCTGCTGATGGCGGCTTCCGCCGTCGCGGCACTGACGCTCACCGCCACGGCCTGCGGGCCGAGCGAGGAGAACGCGGGAGACAAGCCCAGCGCGCCCGCGAGCCTGAACCCGGCCGACAAGATCAAGATTCCGGAGGACCTGAAGGAGCGTCTGAAGGAACACGGGATCGACCTCGACAAGTGGCGGAACGGCGACTGGAAGAACTGGGACCGCGACAAGTGGCTGCGTGAGGCCAAGGACTTCGTCAACCCGATCATCGAGGACCTCTGGGACCCGGACCGGATGCGGGAGGCCGAGCGCCCGGACAAGCCGGTCGAGGAGGAGGACATCTCGGGTGACAAGGGTGTCACCGACCCGACTCCGGTCCCGGTGCGGGCCAGGGCCGTGGACGCCAAGTACCACGCCAACGCCCCCGAGTCCGGCAAGGTCTTCTTCGACGGCCCCGAGGGCTCGATGGTCTGCTCGGCCACGGTCGTGAAGGACCCGGCGCACCCCGGCAAGTCCAACATGGTGTGGACGGCCGGCCACTGCGTGCACAAGGGCAAGCAGGGCGGCTGGTACCGCAACATCGCCTTCGTCCCCTCGTACAACGACTCCGCGCTGGCGACGTCGGACCTCGAGAAGGCGACGCGCGAGCAGATCGCCCCGTACGGCGTGTGGTGGGCGGACTGGGTCAAGACCTCCGACCAGTGGATCGCCCAGGGCGCGTCCACCGGCGGCGCGGGCGCTCCCTACGACTTCGCGGTCATCCAGGTGACCCCGGAGAAGGGCGCCTCGGGCAAGTCGCTTGAGGAGACGGTCGGTTCGGCGCTTCCGGTGGAGTTCAACGCGCCGGCGGTGCCGAAGATCAAGAACCTGACGGCGACCGGGTACCCGGCGGCGCCGCCGTTCGACGGCCAGAAGATGTTCCAGTGCCAGGACAAGCCGGGCCGGCTGTCGCTGAAGGCGGAGCAGCCGACGATGTACCGGATCGGCTGCTCCATGACCGGCGGTTCGTCCGGTGGCGGCTGGGTCGCCCAGGGCGGCGACGGCAAGCCGGCGCTGGTGTCGAACACCTCGATCGGCCCGTCGACGGCGGGCTGGCTCGCCGGTCCTCGCTTCGGACCCGAGGCCAAGGCCATCTTCGACGAGGTCAGCAAGAAGTACGCCGGTCGCTAGGCACGGCAGGGAGGCGGGGCCGCGAGGTCCCGCCTCCGTCGCGTCCGCGCCCGACGGGCATACTGTGCACCGCCCATGACACGTCCATGGCAATAGCCACAGGGCAACACCAACGGGGAATTCATTCATGCGCTCTGTACGACTCATACCGGCCGTGCTCGGCCTGGCGACGGCGCTCGCGCTGACCGCCACGGCCTGCGGACCCACCGAGACTCCGGCGTCCGACAAGCCGGCCACCGGGGCGAGCAGCTCCGCACCGGCCACCGGCGACGCCGGCGCCGACCTGACCAAGGACCTCGCCGACAAGCTGAAGAAGCACGGCGTCGACCTGGACAAGTGGAAGAACGGCGAGTGGAAGAACTGGGACCAGGAGACCTGGCTCCGTGAGGCCGAGGACTTCGTCAACCCGGTGATCGAGGGCCTCTGGGACCCCGCTCGCATGCAGTCGGCGAAGAGCCCGGACCAGACGATCACGGCGCAGGCCGGTACCGGCGGCACCGACCCGACGCCCCGGCCCGTCAAGGCGCAGCGCGAGAAGACGCCGTACCACCGCAACGCGGCCCCGGTCGGCAAGATCTTCTTCGATTCGCCGCAGGGTCACATGGTCTGCTCCGGCACGATCGTGAAGGACCCGCGCCGGCCCGGGAAGTCCAACCTGGTCTGGACGGCCGGTCACTGCGTCCACGCGGGCAAGCGCGGCGGCTGGTACCGCAACATCACCTTCGTCCCGGCCTTCAACGACCTGGGCAAGTCGCCGGCCGCGCTGAACAACGCGCAGCCCCACGAGGTGTACCCGTACGGCCAGTACTGGGCCGACTGGGCCGTGACCTCGGGCGAGTGGATCAACGCGGGCGGCACCAACCAGGCATGGCCGTACGACTACGCCGTGCTGCACGTGCAGCCCGAGCGGGGCGGCAAGTCCCTGGAGGAGACCGTCGGCGTCGCGCTGCCCGTCGACTTCTCGGCGCCGACGCCCGCGCAGTCCGGGACGGTGGGTGCCTGGGGTTACCCGGCGGCTCCGCCGTACAACGGCATGATCATGCACAAGTGCCTCGACCGGGCGACGCGGCTCACCACGGCTCCGGCCACGCCGACGATGTACCGGATCGGCTGCACGATGACGGGCGGTTCCTCGGGCGGCGGCTGGTTCCGCGTGCTGCCGAACGGGAAGACGGCGCTGGTGTCGAACACCTCGATCGGCCCGGCCGGCGGCAACGGCTGGCTCGCCGGTCCGCAGCTGGGCAGGGGCGCCAAGGCGGCCCACGAGATGGTCAGCAAGAAGTTCGCCCGCTGACCCACCCGCATCACCACGGCCAAGGGCGCTGCCCCTCCCCCGACGGGGAGGGGCAGCGCCCTTGGTACTTACTGCGGTGGGTCAGTGCGCGGCGGGCACGAACGGCGCCAGCAGCGCCCCGAGCTCCTCGTGCACCCGGGCCTTGAGCAGGGTGCCCTCCGGGGTGTGCTCCTCGGACTCGACCTCACCCTCGGCGTGCACCCGCGAGACCAGACCGCCCTGCGTGTACGGCACGAGGACTTCGAGCTCGACCTGCGGGCGCGGCAGTTCGGCGTCGATCAGGGCGAGCAGTTCCTCGATGCCCTGGCCCGAACGGGCCGAGACGACGAGGGAGTGCTTCTCCATCCGCAGCAGACGCTGGAGCACCAGCGGGTCGGCCGCGTCCGCCTTGTTGATGACGACGATCTCCGGCACGTTCACCGCGCCGACCTCCCGGAAGACCTCGCGCACGGCGGCCAGCTGCTCCTCCGGCGCCGGGTGCGAACCGTCCACCACGTGCAGGATGAGGTCGGACTCGCCGACCTCCTCCATGGTGGAGCGGAACGCCTCGACCAGGTGGTGCGGCAGGTGCCGGACGAAGCCGACGGTGTCCGCGAGGGTGTAGACCCGGCCGGTGGGCGTCTCGGCCCGGCGCACGGTCGGGTCGAGGGTGGCGAACAGCGCGTTCTCCACGAGGACGCCCGCGCCGGTGAGCCGGTTGAGCAGGGAGGACTTGCCGGCGTTGGTGTATCCGGCGATGGCGACCGACGGCACCTTGTTCCGGCGCCGCTCCTGCCGCTTGATGTCGCGGCCGGTCTTCATCTCCGCGATCTCCCGGCGCATCTTCGCCATCTTCTCGCGGATGCGGCGCCGGTCGGTCTCGATCTTGGTCTCACCGGGACCACGGGTGGCCATGCCGCCGCCGCCGCCGCCACCCATCTGCCGGGAGAGCGACTGACCCCAGCCGCGCAGGCGCGGCAGCATGTACTGCATCTGCGCGAGGGCGACCTGGGCCTTGCCCTCACGGGACTTGGCGTGCTGGGCGAAGATGTCGAGGATGAGGGCGGTCCGGTCGACCACCTTCACCTTGACGACGTCCTCGAGGGCGATGAGCTGGCCAGGGCTGAGTTCGCCGTCGCAGACGACGGTGTCCGCGCCGGTCTCGACCACGATGTCGCGCAGTTCGCGCGCCTTGCCCGAGCCGATGAAGGTGGCCGGGTCCGGCTTGTCGCGGCGCTGCATCACGCCGTCGAGCACGAGGGCGCCCGCCGTCTCGGCGAGGGCGGCGAGCTCCGCGAGGGAGTTCTCCGCGTCCTGCACCGTCCCCGAGGTCCACACACCGACCAGCACGACGCGCTCCAAGCGCAGCTGGCGGTACTCGACCTCGGTGACGTCCTCGAGCTCGGTGGAGAGGCCGGCGACACGGCGCAGGGCCGCGCGCTCGGAGCGGTCGAGCTGGTCGCCGTCCCGCGCTCCGTCGATCTCGTGGCTCCAGGCGACGTCCTCTTCCATCAGGGCATCGGCCCGAAGGCTCTCGGTACGGCTCGTCTCCGCGAAGCTCTGCTCGTCCTGGGAAGGGGAAGAAGAGGAGGTCATTGGATCCTTACGTCGAATGAAGCGATAGGTCTGTGTCCGTGGCAACGCGTGGGGGCGCCGGAAGATTCCCGGGGCCGGCCGCGCCGCCGACGTGACGATGGTGGCACGGCGCGGCCGGGCCCGTCATCCCGGTTTCGGGGCGGTCCTGGCGGCGTCGGCCGGGCGGCTGCGCCAGTCGGGGTGGCCGGGCATCGCCGGGGTCCTCGCCGCGTACAGCCAGCCACGGAAGAAGGCGGTGAGGTCGCGTCCGGCGATCTCGCCGGCCAGGGCGGTGAAGTCGGCGGTGGTGGCGGTGCCGTCGCGGTGGTCGGCGACCCAGCGGCGTTCCAGCCGCCGGAAGGCGTCGGTGCCGATCTCCTGGCGGAGCGCGTAGAGGACGAGGGCGCTGCCGTCGTAGACGACGGGCCGGAAGAGGCTGATCTTGTGCCCGGGCGAGGGGGGCTCGGGGGCCGCGGGCGGGCCGCCGTCCGCCCGCCACCCGTCGGAGGCCGCGTAGGCCGCCTTCATCCGCCGCTCCAGGGACTTGCCGGCGGTCTCCTCCGCGTACAGGGCCTCGTACCAGCTGGCGTGTCCCTCGTTTAGCCAGAGGTCGGACCAGGTCCGGGGCGAGACACTGTCGCCGAACCACTGGTGGGCCAGCTCGTGGACCATGACCGAGTCGACGTACCACTCCGGGTAGCCCGGTTCCGTGAAGATGCCGCGCTCGAAGAGCGAGAGGGTCTGCGTCTCCAGCTCGAAGCCCGTGTCGGCGTCGGCGACGAGCACCCCGTACGTCTCGAAGGGGTACGCGCCGACCTGCCGCTCCATCCACTCCAGGTGCCCCGGTGTCCGGCGGAGCCAGGGCTCCATCAGCTCCCGGTCCGCGGTGGGCACCACGTCCCGGACGGGCAGTCCGTGCGGCCCCTCGCGGTGCACGACGGTGGAGCGGCCGATGGAGATCTGGGCGAGCTCCGTGGCCATGGGGTGGCGGGTGCGGTACGTCCAGGTGGTGGTGGCGCCGTGGTCGGCGCGGCCGGTGGGGAGCCCGTTGGCGACGACGGTGAGGTCGCTGGGGGCGGTGACCCGGAAGGTGAAGAACGCCTTGTCCGCCGGGTGGTCGTTGGAGGGGAAGACCCGGTGGGCCGCGTCGGCCTGGTTGGCCATGGCGAGGCCGTCGCCGGTACGGACCCAGCCGCCGGTGTCGGCGGGACCGCTCGGGTCGCTGGTGTGGGTGACGGTGATCTCGATCCGCTCGCCGGCGTCGATCGACACGGCCGGGGTGACGACCAGGTCCTCGCCGCTGCCGGTGTACTCGGCGGTCAGGCCGTCGACGGTGACGGAGGACACCGTGCCGTGGGTGAAGTCGAGGTTGAGCCGCTCCAGGTCGTCGGTGGCGAGCGCGTCGATCGTGGTCACGGCGGCGAGCGGCCGGGTGTTCACCCCGGGGTAGGTGACGTCGAGGTGGTACGCGAGGACGTCGTAGCCGGGGTTGCCGAGGTGGGGGAAGAGCGGGTCGCCGATGCCGAGCGGAGCGGGGGCGGGCAGCGCGGCGGCGACGAGCCCGGCGGAGGCGGCGACCAGGACGGCGGAGCGGAGCCATCGCGCGCGGGGCAGGGGCGTTCGTACGAGCGGCATGGGCCAGGGCCTTTCCGGAGGACTGGCCCTACGGCTACCAGGGGATTCCCCGCTCCCCCGGGCGGCGCGCTCGTCCGCCACCCGAAGGAGGTCGTGTCGTCGCGTCGTGGCGCGTCACGCCCGCCGCGGCCCCGAAGCCCCCCGTCGGGCGCGGCTCACGTCGTACACCCCGGGCACGTCCCGCATGGCCCGCATGAGGGCGGGGAGCGCGGCCGCGTCGGGGAGGTGGAGCGTGTACGTGTGGCGGACCCGCTGTTCGCTGGGCGGCTCGACGTTCGCGGCGACGACGGCGGCCCCGGCGGTGGCGATGGCCTCGGTGAGGTCGGCGAGCAGCCCGGGCCGCCCGAAGGACTCGGCGACCAGGGTGACCCTGCCCTGCCCGGCGGCGCCCCAGCGGACGGCGACGGGGGCGCGGCCCAGTCGGCTCATGGCCTCGACGGCGGCGCAGCGCGCGCGGTGGACGGTGACCGAGCCGCCGCGGACCCGGAAGCCGGTGATCTCGTCGGGGGGTACCGGGGTGCAGCAGCCCGCCGGACGGACGGCCGCGGGCGGCTCGCCCTCCAGGTCGGCGTGGAGTTCGGCGCCGGAGCGGCGGTCGGCGGTGACGTTGATCCGGGGCCGGGGGGCGCCGGCGGCCGGGGGCGCGGCGGCCTCGGGGTGGGCCCGGAGCCAGCCGGTGATCGCGATCCGCGCGGCGGGGGTACGGGCGTGGTCGAGCCACTCGGGCGACGGACCGGACACGGCGTCCTGGGCGAGCAGCAGCTGGACGGTGTCCCCGTCGCCGAGGACGGTGCCGAGCGGGGCGAGGCGGCCGTTGACGCGGGCGCCGAGGCAGCCGTGGGCGGCCTCGCCGTGCTGGGCGTAGGCGGCGTCGACGCAGCTGGCCCCGGCGGGGAGGCCGAGCGTGCCGCCGTCGGCGCGGAAGACGGTGATCTCGTCGTCCTCGGCGAGGTCGGCGCGGAGCGAGGTCCAGAAGGTGTCCGGGTCGGGCGCGGCCTGCTGCCAGTCGAGGAGGCGGGAGAGCCAGCCGGGGCGGGTCGGGTCGACGCGCTCCCCGTCGTCGGTGCGGGCGGCCGGGTCCTGCTGCTCGGCCGTCTCCTGGCCGACGTGGGGGTTGCCGAGGGCGACGACCCCGGCCTCCGCGACCTTGTGCATCCGGTGGGTGCGGATCAGGACCTCGGCCACGGCGCCGTCGGGGGCGGCGATCGCGGTGTGCAGGGACTGGTAGAGGTTGAACTTGGGGGCCGCGATGAAGTCCTTGAACTCGGAGATCACCGGGGTGAAACAGGTGTGGAGCTCGCCGAGGACCCCGTAGCAGTCGGCGTCCTCGGCGACGAGGACGAGGAGCCGCCCGAAGTCGCAGCCGCGGAGCTCGCCGCGCTTGAGGCGGACGCGGTGCACCGAGACGAAGTGCCTCGGTCGGACCAGGACCTCGGCGCCGATGCCCGCCTCGCGGAGCACGGCGGTGACCTGTTCGGCGACGGCGTCGAGGGCGTCGCCCGCCCGCGGGTTGCCGGCGACGAGCGCGCGGGTGGTCTCGTACTCCTCGGGGTGGAGGATGGCGAAGACGAGGTCCTCCAGCTCGGTCTTGAGGGCCTGGACGCCGAGCCGTTCGGCGAGCGGGATGAGGACGTCCCGGGTGACCTTGGCGATCCTGGCCTGTTTCTCGGCCCGCATCACGCCGAGGGTGCGCATGTTGTGGAGGCGGTCGGCGAGCTTGATCGACATGACCCGGACGTCGCTGCCGGTGGCGACGAGCATCTTGCGGAAGGTCTCGGGTTCGGCGGCGGCGCCGTAGTCGATCTTCTCCACCTTGGTGACCCCGTCGACGAGGTAGGCGACCTCGTCGCCGAACTCCCGGCGCACTTGATCGAGCGTCACCTCGGTGTCCTCGACGGTGTCGTGCAGGAGGGAGGCGGTCAGGGTGGTGGTCTCCGCGCCGAGCTCGGCGAGGATGAGCGTCACCGCGAGCGGATGGGTGATGTACGGCTCGCCGCTCTTGCGGAACTGGCCGCGGTGGGAGGACTCGGCGAGGACGTACGCCCGGCGCAGCACCGTGAGGTCCGCGTCGGGATGGTGGGCCCGGTGCGCCTCCGCCACATGGCTGATGGCGTCGGGCAGCCGGTCACGGGGCGCCGGTCCCGCGGTGGCGCCGAGCAGTGCGGCCCGGCCGATCCGCCGCAGGTCGATCCGGGCCCTTCCCCGTCTGCGGACGCTCGCGTCGGTGACGGCGGCCTCGGCCGCGCTCACGGGGTTGGTGGCCTCTGCGCTCATGGGGCACCTCCGGCGACATCGACCGGCGATGGGCGGGCCAGGCGTACCCGGGGGGCCGGTGCTTGATGCTACCGACCCCACCACGTGGCGCAGTCGCGCTCTCGCTCAGCGTGAATCGGATCACCCATTCGAGCGATAAATCAGGCGTTGACAGTTTCGATTCCGCCGGGTGCCGTCCACCACTCGGGGTCGAGGGTGCCCTCGGCGACGATGACGGCCGGACCGGTCATGTCGATCGCGCCGTCGGGGTGCTCGGTGATGACCAGGGTCCCGCCGAGCACGTCGACGGTGTACGTGGCGGGGGTACCGGACGCGGCGGGGTCGGCGCCGTCCCGGCGGGCGGTGGCGACGGCGACGGCGCAGGCGCCGGTGCCGCAGGAGCGGGTCTCGGAGGCGCCTCGCTCGTGCACCCGCATGGCGACGTGGCGGGGGCCGCGGTCGACGACGAACTCGATGTTCACGCCGTCGGGGTAGACGGAGGCCGGCTCGTACGGCGGCTCGGTGAAGAGGGTGCCGGCGTGGTCGAGGTCCTCGACGAAGGCGACCGCGTGCGGGTTGCCCATGTTCACGTTCCGCGCGGGCCAGCTGCGGCCGTCGACGGTGACGGTGACACCCGCCTCGGGCAGGACCGCGCGGCCCATCGAGACCGTGACGGCGCCGTCCTTGTCGAGGTGGACGCGCTTGACGCCGCCGCGGGTGGCGACGGCCAGGTCGCCGGCGGTGACGTGGCCGGCGTGCTCCAGGTAGCGGGCGAAGACCCGCACGCCGTTCCCGCACATCTCGGCGACCGAGCCGTCGGCGTTGCGGTAGTCCATGAACCACTCGGCCTCGTCGGCCATGTGCCGCGCCTCGGGGTGGGCGGCGCTGCGCACCACGTGCAGCACTCCGTCGGCGCCGATGCCGGCCCGGCGGTCGCAGAGCCGTGCCACGGCGGCCGGGGGCAGGTCGACGGCGTTCTCCGCGTCGGGGACGATCACGAAGTCGTTCTCGGTGCCGTGGCCCTTCAGGAACCTCAGGGCGGGGAGCTGCGGAGTCTGCGTGCTGGTCACGAGATCAACTGTACGGGGCAGGGCACGCCGGACGCAGGCGGGGCGGCGGCGGCCGGCGCGGGCCGGGCCCGGGCGGTCGGGGTGGGTACGGGGGTCGGCACGGGCGGGCCGGGAGGGTCTGCCCGGGGCACGGCGGTCGGTGCGGCCGGGCCCCTGCGGGCCTCATGGGGAGGCCCGGGGAGGACCGGCCCGGGAATGCCCGAGGGGGCCGGGCCCGGGGAGGCCCGGAGGGGGTCAGCGCAGGCGGGCGACGCGCCAGACGGCGAGGGCGACGAGGGACGCGATGGTCGTCACGTACAGGGCGAGGACGCGCCAGTCCGGGCGCTCGCCCGAGCCGCGCTGCGGCAGCCCCGGCCAGGTGTAACCGACCTTGCGGGCGGCCATCATGCCCCAGCCGGCCGCGCAGGAACTGATGAGCAGTCCGAGCATGGCGACGACCGCGCCGCCGTCGCCCGAGCCGAAGGCGAGCGGGAAGGCGAACATCAGCGAGCCGAGGGCGGCCAGGGCGACGATCGGGGCGAGCTGCCAGATCCGCAGCCGTCGCTGGGGGCGGAGTTCGACCTCGACCTCGTCGGCGTCCACCTCGACCGAGGTGCCCACCGCGTCGTCGGGACCGTCGGGGGTCAGCCCCGGCGCCCCGAGCGGCGCGTCGTCCGTCGGGTGGCCCGGTGCGTCACCCGCGGTGTCCGCCGTCGGGTCGTCCAGGGCCGCGTCGTGCTGTTCTCTGTCGCGAGGGCCGGCCTCCATCGCCACGCGCCCTCCCCACTCGGACTCCACTTGGTCGATCGATGCTCGATGATGGCACGCTCCCGACCGCCGAAATGACGGGCAGGGCGTCCCGATGCCATCACGTGATCAGGCTGTAACCGCTCGTTCGACCAACGACAGCGCCTCCCGCGGGAGTTCCCCGCGGTGATCTGCGGCCCCGCTGAGCCAGTGGACCCGCGGGTCCCGGCGGAACCAGGAGTCCTGGCGGCGGGCGAAGCGCTTGGTCGCGCGGACGGTCTCGGCCCGCGCCTCGTCCTCGGTGCACTCCCCCGCCAGCGCGGCGAGTACCTGCTGGTAGCCGAGGGCGCGGGCGGCGGTGCGGCCCTCGCGCAGGCCGATCGCCTCCAGGGCGCGCACCTCGTCGACGAGGCCCGCCTCCCACATCCGGTCGACCCGCGTGGCGATGCGCTCGTCCAGTTCGGGACGGGCCACGTCGACGCCGATCTGGACGGTGTCGTAGACCGAGTCGGGGCCCGGGAGGTTGGCGGTGAAGGGCTTGCCGGTGATCTCGATCACCTCGAGGGCCCGGACGATGCGGCGCCCGTTGCTGGGCAGGATCGCGCGGGCGGCGTCCGGGTCGGCGGCGGCGAGCCTGGCGTGCAGGACGCCGGAGCCGCGCTCGTCGAGTTCGGCCTCCAGGCGGGCGCGGACGGCGGGGTCGGTGCCCGGGAACTCCAGGGCGTCGACGGCCCCCCGTACGTACAGTCCCGAGCCGCCGACGAGGACCGGGGTGCGGCCGTCGGCGAGCAGCCGGTCGATCTCGGCCCGGGCGAGCCGCTGGTACTCGGCGACGGAGGCGGCCTCGGTCACGTCCCAGATGTCGAGGAGGTGGTGCGGGACGCCGCCACGCTCCTCCGTGGTCAGTTTGGCGGTCCCGATGTCCATTCCCCGGTAGAGCTGCATCGAGTCGGCGTTGACGACCTCGCCGCCGAGCTGCTGGGCCAGGAATACACCCAGATCGGACTTTCCGGCCGCTGTCGGACCGACGACGGCGATGACCCGCGGGGCGGGAGCTGCGCTTCTCACCGCCCCAGTCTCGCAAACCTCCCGGCCCGTCCCCGAATGAGCTACGTGACGGGCCCCGTCCGGGGTTCGTTTCCTGTTGCGAGGTTCCGGCCGTCGTTCCCCGCGGAGCCCCTCCCATCCGAGTACGCTATGGAGTGAATATGGGACTTTTGGCAATGTTTCGCCGTAAGCAGCAGGATGCGGCCGAGGTCTCGCCGGACGAGGCCGGGGCCGATGCTCCGGCGGAGGGCGGGACGGACACCGGAACGGCGGCCGAGGCGTCCGAGGCCGCCGCGGCGCTGACGGCTCCGGTGGAGGACGCGGCCGACCCGGACGGCGCCGGGGAGGTCGAGACGGACGAGGAGCCGGCCGGGGCGGTCGCCTCCGAGGTCGTGGAGATCCCGAAGCAGCAGTCCGCCGAGGCCGCCGCGGACAACGAGGCGGGTGAAGGCGCCCGCCACTAGGCCCCCGGGGTCCTGGGGGCAGGACACGGACGACGGACCCTCCCGGGGTCCGCGGAGGGAAGGTGCCCCATGGGTCTCCTGGATTCGCTGAAGGCCAAGCTCAGCCCGGCCAAGGACAAGGTCGCGGACCTCGCGCAGCAGCACGGGGAGAAGATCGACCACGGTTTGGACAAGGCCGCGAAGCTGGTCGACGAGAAGACCAAGGGCAAGTACAGCGACAAGATCCAGTCCGGTACGGGCAAGGCGAAGGGCGCCATCGACCGGATCGGTCACAAGGACGACGGCACGCCCGGTGGCGGGAGCACGGGCGGTGGCCCGGACGGTGGCCCGACCCCGCCGCCGACCCCGCCGCCGGCGGCCTGACGGCCGACGTCACCCGGCCGGACCCGGCAGACGGACGGTCCCTCCGCACGGCGGACGGCCGCGGAGCAGCTC
>NZ_JBHWAQ010000025.1:0-148212 GCF_042743475.1 Streptomyces sp. NPDC059534 | reverse complement strand
AGCGCGAGCGCTTCGATCAAGTCGAGTGCCTCCTTCAAGGCGGTTCCGTTGAAGACGCCGTGGCCGTCGCGGAACAGGCCGACCATGAGTTCCTGACGGTGGCTGCCGGACGTGCCCTGCGATCGGATCGGGCGGGCGACGGGGTGGCCGTTGCGCTGGGCGTAGACGGCACCGTCCACGGTGCGGAAGTACCGGAAATGGCTCTGCGCGTAGTCGGTGATGACTTCGCGGGCCGGGGTCTTCTCGTCCTCGGACATGTCACATCCCCAAAGCGGACTGGGCGTTGGACCACGCCTCCGTGCAGTGCCGGTCGGATTCGCCCCTGGCGTGCGCGACGGAGAAGAGGCGAGCGATGTGGGCCTCGGTGAGGCAGCCGCACCGACCATGCGCGGACAACACCGCCAGGAACGTCCGGTAGACGGTGGTGTGGATGGCGCCGGCCGCGTCGGTGATCCGCTGCTCGGCCATGGCGATGCCGCGCTCCAGATAGGCGGGCGACCGGTGCGGGCACGCCCCGCCGCTGGCGGGCGCGGGCACGGAGACCGTGCGGGGCGCGGGCCGGGCGCTGGGCGGGGTCTTCTCGGCGAGCGCGCGGACGGTATCCGGCAGCGTGGTCAGGGTGCCGGTGCCGGGGCCGAGCCAGCGTGCGTAGGACATGGAGGACTTCAGGTCCACGCCGTCGCGCACGCCGTTGACCGACCGGAGGGTGCCGGAGTAGATCCAGTGCTCGCCCCGGGTGGTGGCGACGGTCCGGGTGGGCGGGAGGGTCCGGCGGGCCCAGTCGACGGCGCCCTGGTGGTCCAGGTCGACGACGGTCACCCCGGCACCGCCCGGGTGATAGGCGACGGCCTCCGCGTGCCACCACGCAGCCGTCCAGGCCGGGGAGGCGACGACGGCGGGGTCGGTGGTGGCGGCGGCCCAGGCGTGGCACGGCCGGGGGCAGGCGCAGGGGCCGGGGGTCTTCATGTTCGGTCGGCCGCCGCATGCGTTCTGCGCGCAGGCGGGGCAGTTGCCGAACGGCATCTTCCCGGGACGCAGGGGCAGGACGGGCAGTCCACCGGCGGCGAGGTGCAGCGCGGTGCCGAGGGGCGAAGGCAGGGACGTCATGCCGGCACCTCCGCTCGAACCTGCGCGTGGAACTGGGCGCCGATCCAGTGAGTGTAGGCCGGGGGGATGGCCTCGGTGAGTTCCTCGCGGACGTCGGTCCAGGTGATGCCCATGGCGGCCTGAAGCTCGGGGACGCTGGGCTTTCCGCCGCCGTTGCCGTAGGCGGCGACGTAGGGGCCGTCGAAGAACTCCCCGTGCCGCCACCCCCGCACTCGGCCCCGGTGGGGGACGTGCACCGGCGGGGTGACACTCCAACGGCCCAACTCGAAGTTCCGGTGCCGCAGCACGCCGAGCCCGAACTGTTCGCCGCACAGGGTGAGGTCCTTGCGGATCTCGGCCTTGCCGTTGGGCTGCTCGATCACGTACGGCAGCCCGGACGCGTCCAGCAGTGCGCGGGTGGGCGGGACCAGGTCGACGTGGGTGCCACCCCATCCCTTCGACTGGTTGGTGCCGACGGTCAGCGCGCATCCGGCCTGGCAGGGCGGGGAGGAGTGGATGAAGGCGTACCGCTCGATCTCCCCGGACGCGATCAGCGCGGAGAGGTAGGCCAGGGCGTCCGCCTGGACGAAGGTGAAGGGGTAGTTGGGGCGGGGGCGGATGTCGACGCCGACGACGTCGAATCCGGCGCGGCGGTAGCCCGTCCCGGCGCCGCCGGCGCAGCAGAACAGGTCCAGCAGTAACGGCCGGGCGGTGCGCTCTCGCCGGATGAGGGTGGGTTGGGTCATGCTGGATGTCTCCAGTTCGTTGTTGGCGTGCTGGGTGAGGGCGGCCCGGTCTTTGGCGAGATGGCGGGCCGCCCTTCGTGCTGTCATGCGGCGAACAGGCCGCGTTGCTCCTGCCCCGGGCCCTCGATTTCTCGGGTGGCGGGGTGCAGGGAGTTGGTGGTGATGACCTGGCCGAGGATCGGTGCGCGTTTGTCGGTGACGGGCCCGTCGTTGTGGAAGCGCCAGGTGCCGACGTCGTGCTGCTGCGGCTTGGCCTTGGTCGCGACGGTGTAGCGGCGGGGCTCGTCGGTACAGGTGGCGTTCCAGGCTTCCGCGCACACCTTGTGGACAACCTCACCGGCGTGGGACCGCATGGGGGTCGGTCGGCCGCACAGGCAGCAGGGTCGGTCCTGGGTGCGGTCGAAGTGCCGAGCGTCGCCCCAGTCCAGGTGACCCATGGGTCAGAGCTGGGAGACGGCCTGGATGAGCGATTCGGTGAGCTGGTTGATCGGCTTGGCGGCGCCGGTGGAGGCGAGGAAGAAGCCGAATCCGGCGGCGGTGAACGCGGCGCCGGGGCCCAGGGTGCGGGAGCGCAGGAGGAAGAACAGGACGAGTCCGAAGAGGGCGACGAGCGAGAGGCTGACGGCCACGGGGTTGTTCTCCGTTCGGCTGGTGTGAAGGGTCAGGGAGGGAGGCAGACGGCTACCCGGGAGGGCTCCCAGGGGCCCTTTCAGGGCCCTGAGCTGGGGTGCCTCCCTGGCTCCCTGGATGGGTGTTTGTGCTGATCAGGGCCAGGGAGGCGGGTCAGGGAGGTGGTCAGGGAGTTCTCCCTGCCTCCCTGCCGCCTCCCTGTCACTCGGCGGCGGATTCCGCTGTCTCGGCGGCCCGTCGGCCGAGCGCGTCGGCGACCCGGAGAGAGTCGACGACCATGCGCCCGTCGCTCTTGCGGGGCGGGGCGCCGGCCGCCTCCAGGACCTGACGGAGGTTGGAGAACGTCCACTCGCGGTACTCGCCCGGATTCAGCGCGGCGAGGCGGCGCAGGACTTCCTGGGTGAGCATCTTCGACTCATCCCCCAGGACCCGGTCGATGTCGGCGAGCGCATCCACGACCGTCTCCGAGGGCTCGACGGCCGTCAGGGTGGTCACCCCGTCGCGCAGGTTCTTGGCGCGCTCCGCGACGGCCGTGGCGGCGGCGTCGTCGATGAAGTGGGTGCGGACGGTGATCGACGGCTGTCCGGCCGGGATCTTGATGCCGTCGGAAGCGACCACGACGGTGCCCTTGTCGAGCCCCTGGCGCAGCATGTGGGGGGCGGCGCCGCCTTCGACGGCGTTGTCGCCCAGGGCCATGCGGGCTTGGGACTCGGTGCCCAGGACGAGGGAGATGCGGGTGTGGGCGCCCTCGCGGACGAGCTTGGGCAGGTTCTCGTTCGTGGGGTCCTGCGTGCCCTGCCACATCAGCACGTCCACGGCCCGGCCCTGGTTGTGAATCTTGCGGACGGACTGGAAGTAGCGGCTGGTGGCCTTGGTGCCGCCGTAGGGCCGCTTGTCCTTGCCCTCACCGACCGCCGGGCACATGAACGCCACCTGCGCCTCGTCCACCAGGCAGATCAGCGGCGTGAACTTGGTGCCGGGCGGAGCCTGGATACGTCGTTCCATCTCCGCCACCACGGCTTCGACCATCTCGGTGGCGTCGATGACGTGGTCGTCGGTCGGGCCCTGGATCAGCACGGTGGCGATGCCATCGAACATCCCCCAGTCGCCCACGCCCTTGAGGTCGGCGATCCGGAACTCCACCCGGCGGTCCAGCGCCAGCCACAGCGCCAGGGCGCGCACGGAGGCGGTCTTGCCCTGGTTGGACTTGCCCGTGATCAGCAGGTGTCGCTGGTACAGGCTCAGTTCGGCGGCGTCCCCGCGCAGGTCCTGGCCCCAGGGGGCGCGGCCCTTGGCGTAGTCGGCGCTCATCGTCTCGTCCGTGACGAGCGGGGAGGGGGCGATGGGCTCGTCCAGGGCGCCGGAGTCGGCGATCCACAGCCGCACCGTGCGGGCGGCCTCGGGGATGGTGATGAAGACTTCGTGCTCGTGCCGGTTGAGGTTCTCCGCGAGCTTCTTGCGCCGCCCCCGCACCTCCTCGGTGGAGACGCCGGAGGGGAGGGTGACGTCGACCTCCACGCCGCATCCGGCGATCCGGATCGGCCCCAGCATCGCGGCGCCGGCGTCGCCCATGTCCTTGATGGCCTTGCGCAGCGGGGCGATGCCGAGGTCGCGCAGGGCGGTGACCACGATGGACGGGGTGATCGGCGCTCCGGCGTCGTCGGACCGCTGGTTGACCGGAAGAGCCCACTGCGGGGCGGTGGCCCGCTGGCGTCCGACGGCCCAGAGTCCGGCGAGCGCGAGAAACGGCCCGACGACCATCAGCGGGCCCCACACCAACTGGACGAGGAAGACAAGCAGCCGGATCAGCTCGATCAGGGCCATCAGCGGCGTGAAGACATCCGACGGGTCCTTGGTGGCGATGGCCAGGGCGATGCCGATGGCGATCAGTCCGCCGATGCCGCCGGCCGCGCCGATCGCGGCGCTCTTGGCGGCGTCCTGCGGGGCGGTGAGCAGGTCCATGCGCCGCTTGTGCCGCTCGGTGCGGAAGCGGTGCAGTCGCTCCTCCCACTCGCCGGCGGCCTCGTAGTTCCCCGCGGCTTCCGCCGCGCGGAGGAGACGCTCGTAGCGGGCGCCGGTGCGGCCGTCCCACGCGCGGCGGGCCGTGACACGGGTGCCGCCCAGGACGTAGGCGCCGTGGCGGACGGTGAGGCGGGCGGCCTGGCGGGTCCGCTCGTGCTTGACCACGCCGGTCACGGCGCGGGAGGTGCGGACGAACACCCGTAACGGGCGGGGCTTGTGGGCGGGGTCGGGCACCACCGTGAGCGGCACGGTGGCGGGGGTGGTGGGCTCTTGGATGGTCGGGTCCTTGAACAGGGGGACCACGTTGTCGGTCATGCTGGGGTTCTCCTGCTGCTCGAAAGGGTGGAGGGAATGGGCCCGGGGCGGTCGGGTGCTTGGCGGCTGTCGGCCGCCCCGGGGCACAGCTACTTCGCGTTCTTCTCGGCGCGCTTACGGGCGCGGTCGATGACGCGCTCGACCTTGGCCTCCAGGTCTCCCTGGTAGACGGACTCTCCGGCGATCCCGCGCTTGCACATACGGGCGACGTACCAGCCGACCTGCGCCTTCTCACCGGCGGTCAGCGGCGGGGTCTTCTGCTCGTTCTCGTTGCTCTTGCTGGCCACGACACGGTCCCTTCCGGGGCCGGGGCTGTCCCGACTCCCCACGACCCCCGCAAAGGACGGGAATCGCAGGCAGCCGTCAGCGGCGGCGCTTGCGCGTCTTGGCCAGGGTCTTCGCGGCCGCTCTACCGTCCGGGCCGCCGACCGACTTGACGACACTCACGACGCCCCAGGCCATGACGGCGGCCAGGAACGCGAGCAGGGCCAGGTTCGCGGCGATCGCGGTCAGCGCGCCGACGAGCAGGGGGCCGAAGTAGACGCAGGCGGCGACCGTGCCGGCCCCGATGCCAGAGCCGAGCGCGATCCGCTGGACGGTGCGGTCCGGCGGCGCCTGGTGGATGTGCTGATGGACCACCTGCGGGCCGCTGAACGTGCCCTGCGGGGCAGGGAGATTGTCGGCGTAGGTGTAGGTGCCGTCCGGGAGCTGCACGACCCGGACCGGCTCGGGAAGGTGGTTCACGGGACTCACGTCCTCTCGTGGCCGCTCAGACGGCGGCGGTGTCGGGGTAGGCGCAAGGGGTGCACATGCCGAGCGAGGCCGGGATCCGGTACCCGGCGTCCCGCCCGCACTCCGGGCAGACCCGCCGCGCCGCGTTCGCCCGTTCTAGGGCCGCCCAACGGGCCGGGGTCATCGGACGGACCGGCCGGGCCCGGTCGATGCGGTAGAGGAACGCAATCAGCGGTTCGCGTCGGCGGCGGGGGCGTTCGAGCTGAGCGACGACCGGCTGACCGGCCGGCCGCAGACCCGCCGCCCGGAGCTGTCGGAAGGTGGCTAGGCCCTCCGGGGCGAAGCGCCACCGGTAGACGGGGAGCGTGCTCACGACGTCTCACCGCGCTCGCCCTTGAGGGTGTCGCGCAGCCACCGGCCCTTCTCCGGAGAGGTCCGAAGCGCCTTGCGGATGCCGTCGGCGGTCAACTGATCGACCGCCCACGACTCGGTCAACTGCCGAGCCTCAGCCAGCAACTCATCCTTCGTGCGGCGCGGGCGGGTCGACTTCGCGACCTCCGGCACCCGACCGGTCGCCCGCCGGCGGGGGGCTTCCTCGGCCGCGACCGACCGGGCCATCGCCCGACCAGTCGACTCCCCGGACACCGCCCGGGTGGGCTCTTCCCGACCGATCGGCCCGGGGTCGACCGGAACAGGTTCGAGAGCCGGTACGGGCTGGTCAGAGGTAGACCGTTCCATACTGATCTGATCCGATTCCTCCGCATTCATTGGGT
Source organism: Streptomyces sp. NPDC059534 (assembly GCF_042743475.1). Lineage (NCBI taxonomy): Bacteria > Bacillati > Actinomycetota > Actinomycetes > Kitasatosporales > Streptomycetaceae > Streptomyces > Streptomyces sp. NPDC059534. Next base: position 141,908 of record NZ_JBHWAQ010000025.1, on the reverse strand, counting down.
GGATCGGTCGGGTAGACCGGTCTACCTCCAGCTCCACCACCAACTCGACCGGTTCGTCGACCGATCCGGTGGGCAGGGCGGGGGCGGTGGGGACGCCGAACATGTCGGCGAGGGCGGCATCCGCACCGGTGGCGACCCGCTGCCGCTGGACGTCGAGCAGCCGATCCCCCAGCTCGATGTCCCCCGCGCCGACTTTCCGGGCCAGCTTCCACGACTTCAGTTCCGACTTCTTGCGGACCTCTTTGTCGGGGTGGTTGGCGGCGCGGGCCCGGTGATAGGCGAGGGCTTGGACGATCGCGGCGGCGTGCGCTTCGGCCTCGGCGTCGCGTCCGTCGCGGTAGACGACGATCCGGCGGGCGAGGAACGCGGCGCCCTCTGCGGAGGCGGTCATGCCCATGGGGGTCAGGGCGTAGATGACCATCTCGCCCGGGGTGGTGGCGGCCGTGGCGGACATGGCCGCCGCGGCGGCGGGAAGAGCCCACAGCCCCGCCCGGATCACCCGGGGCGAGGACTGGCCCAGCAGGGTCAGGCCGAGCAGCACGATCGCCAGGACGCCGGTCGCACCCTCGCCGGCCGCGACCGCGCCCACGGCCGTACCGGGACCGTAGGCGGCCTTGATGTTGGTGTAGGTGCCGTACCCTCCGGCGCCGCCCGTGGCGAGCATCGGCACGAACGCCGCCCCCAGCACGCCCTTCTGAAGCTTGCTCAGCTCCCGGCCGGCGGCGCTCACCGCTTGCCCTCCGAGGTCTCGAAGGTGAAGGGGGTGTAGGTGACGGGGGTGTGTGCCGTGAAGCGGCGGATGTGCCGAGCGGTGTCCTCCAGGGCCCCGGCGCCGGGGTGCCTCAGCAGGGCCGAGAGCCCGATCAGCACGTCCGTCGCGCGGCGCTCCAGCAAGCGGTAGTGCTCCCGCTCGTCGGCCCGGTCGATCGCGGGGATCGGGATGTCCAGGGCTTCCACGATCGCGGCCAGCAGCCCGGTCGCGTCGCCGTTGAGGTCGGTCAGCCTGCTCACGCGACACCGCCCGCCCGCGCCAGGCCGGCGCGGTTGGTCAGGTCCCGGCGCTCCGCCAACACCCGGTTACGGGCCCGGCGGACACGCCGCTCGTCCAGCATCGTGGCCGGACGGTCGAGCGTCACGATCTCCGCGTCGAGCAGGTCGACCTCCGCCAGAATCAGCGGCATCTCCCACTCGATCGCGTCCAGCTCCGCGTCCGACGGCTCACCGACGGACGGGTTGACCGTAACAACGGCCTGAAGTGCAGCGATGGACAACATTGGGTGTGTTCCTCTCACACAGGAACGGCCCGAACCGACCCCCCGGAGTTGCACCTCCGGGGGGTCTCGCCGTTAGAACCAGGAACTCCGGCTCCCTGCCACTCCGCCCGTACGACGCCCCGCGAAACGAAGGCCGGACGGGCGGAGGAGGCAACCGGCCGCAGCCCGATTGGCTGCGGAGTTGGATGTCCGTTCTGGCGGCCGCTCTCCCCCTGTGCAGGTTGCGGTGCGCCCTCTGTTCAGTTCTCAAGGAACGGCCACCCAGCCCGTCGGCGTGCGACAACGTCGCCTTCCCGGGTCTTCCGGCTGGTGTGGGGCAGAGCTCTCCGAGAGCAGCCCAGGTTCGGGCACGCTCGGCCAATCCATGCAGGTCAGACCATGCATAGACTCCCTTGGCATCTATCGCTTAGGGGGTCTATGCGCTGACCTGATAGCCAAGGTAGGCAGTGACCCACGTAGCCGTCAAGCCCCCCTAGCGATACACTTGCTAGACCCCCTAGGCATGGAGGCTTAAGTGCACGAGGAGATCCAGCGGGTTACTCAGGTAGAGGTGCCTGTAGAGCGAGCCAAGGCGGCGATCGCCCTGATGGCCGACTACCAGGGCCGAGTTACCGAGTTGTCCCGCATCCGACGCGAAGCGATCGAGGAAGCCTCGGCCGCCGGCATGTCCCAGTCGGAGATCGCGACGCTGCTCGGCGTGAGTCGCGGTCGAGTCGGCCAGTTGGCCGCCCAAGGGCCACCCCCCGAGCGCGCCTTCTTCGGCACCGACCTCATGACAATTTCACTCGGCGGCAAGTACGAAGCAGGCAAGTCTCCGGAGGAGGCGGGCGAGGTCGTTGCCCGTGAAGACCTGGGGAACTTCGAGCATCTGCGGAAGCTTCTCGCGACGCTGAAGCTGGAAGCTCAGTACGAGGTGATTCCACCGACGGGAATCGTGAACCTCAACCGCGATAACCATGTGGTGGTCTGCGGCCCCCGCCTCTCACCGATCATCGCTCAGGTCCTGGAAGGTGACGACAACCTTCGGTTCCAGAAGGACCGGGCTTGGCATCTGGTCGACCTGAAGTCGCAGGAGACCTACCGATCACCGATGGACGAGGACGGTTCAGCGGGAGATGTCGGATACCTAGCCCGCCTGCCGCGCCTAGATGGCAAGGGGACGTTCATCTACGTCGCAGGTATCCACTCGATCGGGGCGAACGGAGTGATTCATTACCTCGAAAACCACCTGGCCGAGCTGTATCGAGACGTCCGCACCCATCGATTCTCCACGCTGATTTCATGCCGCTACGACCCCAAGACGCTTGAAATCTTGGAGAGCACCCGAGTCAGCCCGATCTACCGACACGAGGCGTGACATGTACGTCAGCGTTGCAACAGAACCTGGGGGGTTGGCGCCGAACGAAGACTGGGTGGGGGCGACCCCCTCCCTCGCCCTAGTCCTGGACGGCCTCAGCACTGCGGGTCTGGACACCGGATGCCGCCACGGCGTGCCCTGGTACGTCGCCCAGCTTGGCGGCCACATGATGGCAGCGCTGGCGGCAGGCGACCGTTTGCTCTCGGATGGGCTGGCCGAAGCCTTGGAGAAAGTCGCACGACTCCATCCAGAATGCGACCTCAAGAACCCTGGAACCCCCTCCGCGACTGTGGCCATCCTTCGGGAGCGTTCCGGATACTTCGACCATCTCGTGCTCGCAGATTCGCCCGTCGTCCTGGAGGGCGCCGACGGGATCACGGTGCTGACAGACCTGCGGGTGGATGAGGTGTGCCAGGACCTGCGCGCCGAGACGGAACGCCTCCAGACAGGCACTCCGGAGCACCGTGCCAGCGTCGCCAGGCTCGTGGCTGCGCAGAGGGAGATCCGGAACACCCCAGAGGGTTACTGGGTGGCCGCAGCGGCACCTGACGCCGCCTCGCACGCGCTGACTGGCACCGTTGCGGCTGCTGACGTGCGATCGGCGGCCGTCATGTCCGACGGCGTCTCGCGACTGGTGACCGAATATCAGATGGCGACCTGGGAAGCGCTGCTCTCTCAACTCAGGCAGAGTGGGCCGGCCACCCTCATTCGCACGATTCGCGACGTGGAAGCGACTGATCCCTATGGTCAGCGCTGGCCCCGCTACAAGGCAGGAGATGACGCGGCGGTAGCCTTCTGCTCCTTTACCCAGGACGCAGCCGCCCTCTGACGGCAGAGGTTGACGGCAACGTCGACGCACGACGGCAAACGTCTAAGCCCTCCCAGTGCAATGCCCTCGCGCCCCCAGGAACCCCACGTCAGACACAGGGCGAACTCCTAAAGCGGGTGTCGCAGGTTCGAATCCTGCCGGGGGCACCAATCGACGGCCCCTCGTTCCGATGGAACGGGGGGCCGTTGGCGTGTCCGGGGTGGGGCAGGGGGCGGCAGGGGGCGGGGGGTGCCAGTGGGAGGGGCTGATGGGGTGAGGGGTGGGGGATATCAGGACAAAAGGGGTGGAGCGGATTAGATTTCCGTGGGAGGGGGTGGGTCGGGGGGTGCTTCCTGGAATTGACGGGGTTCGAGCGCGAGGTACGAGGTAGCCCATGGCCCACGCAGACGCCGGTACCGAGGCCAAGGGGAGCGGAGTGGCGCCGACGGCGAAGCTGACGTTCGTGACGCTGACCGCGATGGTGGTCGGGTCGATGGTGGGGGCGGGGGTGTTCTCGCTGCCACGGCGGTTCGCGCAGGAGACGGGCGTGGCGGGGGCGCTGATCGCGTGGACGGTCGCGGGGGTGGGCATGTTGATGCTCGCGTTCGTGTTCCAGACGCTGGCGGTACGGCGGCCGGACCTGGACGCCGGTGTGTACGCGTACGCGAAGGCGGGGTTCGGGGAGTACCTCGGCTTCTTCTCGGCCTTCGGGTACTGGGCCAGCGCCTGTGTGGGGAACGTGACCTACTGGGTGCTGATCATGTCGACGATCGGGGCGATCGCCCCGGCGCTGGGCGACGGGGACACGGCGCTCGCCATCGTGCTGTCGTCCGCGGGGCTGTGGGGGTTCTTCCTGCTGATCCGGCGGGGGGTGAAGGAGGCGGCGGCGATCAACCGGATCGTGACGGCCGCCAAGATCGTCCCCATTCTGGTCTTCATCATCCTGGCGCTGTTCTACCTCGAACCGTCGGTCTTCGCGGACAACTTCAGGGGCGCCGACTACGCCGGCTCGCTGTTCAACCAGGTCCGCGGGACCATGCTCGCCACCGTCTTCGTCTTCCTCGGGGTCGAGGGCGCGAGCGTGTACTCGCGGCACGCGAAGCGGCGGGAGGACGTCGGACGGGCCACGATCCTGGGCTTCCTCAGCGTCTTCGCGATCTTCGCCTCGGTGACGATCGTGTCGTACGGGATCATGCCGATGAGCGAGATCGCCGAACTCCGCCAGCCGTCCATGGCGGGCGTCCTGGAGGCCGCCGTCGGCACCTGGGGGCAGGTGTTCGTCAGCGTCGGCCTGATCGTCTCCGTCCTCGGCGCCTATCTCGCCTGGACGCTGATGGCCGCCGAGGTGCTGTTCGTCGCGGCCAAGGACAAGGACATGCCCCGGTTCCTGGGGCGCTCCAGCGGCGACGACGTCCCGGTCCCCGCGCTGCTGCTGTCGACGGCCCTCAGCCAGGTCATCCTGGTCGTCACGGCCTTCTCCGACGACGCGTTCAACTTCGCGCTCGACCTGACGAGCGCCCTGAGTCTCATCCCGTTCCTGCTGGCCGCCGCCTTCGCCGTGAAGATCGCGCTCCGGCCGCAGGCGGCGGGGACGGCGGGCCGGAGCACCCGGCGGGAGCTGGTCGTCGCCGTCGTCGCCACCCTGTACACGGCGTTCCTGCTGTTCGCGGCCGGGCTCAAGTTCGTCCTCGTCTCCTTCATCCTCTACGCCCCGTCCACGTTCCTGTTCGTCAAGGCCCGGCGCGAGCAGAACCGGCGGCCGTTCTCCCCGGGCGAGGCCGTGATGTGCGCGCTCTCCGTCCTCGGGGCGGCCGCCGGGGTGATCGCCCTCGCCCTGGGCTGGATCGAGCTCTGAGCCGGCCGATCGGGCCGATCGGGTCACCCGGGCCGATCGGGCCTCCACCCCCATGGGCCACCCCCGTGGGATCCACCCGCACGGGCGGAGCACACGTATCCCCCCTCCAGGAAAGGCAGCAGCACGATGACTTCTGACACCTCGACGGGTGAACCCGCGCTCGGCGTCCATTCCGAGGTCGGCCGCCTGCGGAAGGTCCTGGTCTGCGCCCCCGGTCTCGCGCACCGGCGGCTGACCCCGACCAACTCGGACGACCTGTTGTTCGACGACGTGATGTGGGTGGAGAACGCGCAGCGGGACCACGCGGACTTCGTCGGCGAACTCACCGAGCGCGGGGTGGACGTCGTCGAGCTGCACCGGCTGCTGGCCGACACGATGACCGTTCCCGGGGCGAGGGACTGGCTCCTCGACCGGAAGATCGTCCCCAACGAGGTCGGCCTCGGGCTGGTCGACGACACCCGGGCCTTCCTGGAATCGCTGCCCCCGCGCGAGCTGGCGGAGTTCCTCATCGGCGGGCTGTCCACGGCGGATCTGCCCGCCGAGTTCCGCTCCGGTTACGTGTCGCTCGCCCGCGAGGGCGTGGGGGCGCGCGAGTACCTCATGCCGCCGCTGCCGAACACGCTCTACACCCGTGACACCACCTGCTGGCTGTACGGCGGGGTGACCCTGAACCCGCTGTACTGGCCCGCCCGGCACGGCGAGACCCTGCTCATGAAGGCCGTCTACACCTTCCACCCCGACTTCAAGGACGCGACCGTCTGGTGGGGCGACCCCGAACAGGACTGGGGCCAGGCGACGTTCGAGGGCGGCGACATCATGCCCGTCGGAAACGGCGTCGTCCTCATGGGGATGAGCGAGCGGACGTCCCGCCAGGCCATCACCCAGGTCGCGGCCGCGCTGTTCGCCCGCGGCGCCGCCCAGCACGTGATCGTGGCCGGGATGCCGAAGCTGCGGTCGGCGATGCACCTCGACACCGTGTTCACCTTCGCCGACCGCGACATCGTCACGCTCTATCCGACGATCGTGGACGCCGTCCACACCTTCTCGCTGCGGCCCTCCGACAAGGCCCCGGGGGTCGAGATCGTCGACGAGGGCACCACCCCGTTCGTCGACGTCGTCGCCAAGGGACTCGGGCTGCCGGGGCTGCGGGTGATCGAGACCGGCGGCGACGTCTACGCCTCCGAGCGCCAGCAGTGGGACAGCGGCAACAACGCCGTCGCCGTCGAACCCGGCGTCGTCTTCACGTACGACCGCAACACCCAGACCAACGCCCTGCTGCGCAAGGCCGGGGTGGAGGTCGTCACCATCGTCGGCGCCGAGCTCGGCCGCGGGCGCGGCGGCGGCCACTGCATGACGTGTCCGCTGATCCGGGACGCCGTCGACTTCTGAGTCCGGCACCACGGTGAGTCCGGCGCCACCCTCGGACCGCCGCGGTCGGCCACCGCGTGCCGACGGGCCGCCGGTTCCCCCCGTACGGAGGGAGCCGGCGGCCCGTCGGTGTGCGTACGCCCGTTGGTTGGCGTACGCCTACGGGGTCAGGCCGTCGAGTCGGGGCCGGCGAGCTGTTCGGCGAGTTCGCGCTCGCTCTCCTCCGAGAGGGAGGTCTTGAGGACGGTGCCGCCGAAGGGCTCCATCGCGGCGGTGAACCGGGCCTCGGTGATCTCGGTGGCCATGATCACGACGGCCGCCGAGCCGGGGGCGAGGAGGTCGCTCACCTTCTTGCGGAACCCGCTGTCGACGCCCATCTGGTTCAGCTTGCCGATGAGACCGCCGATGGCCGCGCCCACCACGCCCATGGCCGGGGTGAGGATGACCATGCCGAAGACCATGCCCCAGAGGGCGCCGGCCGTGGCCGACAGGGCGATCTCCTCGCTCTTCGCGGGAGTGTCCACATGGGTCTCGCCGTCCTCGTCGACCTTGACGACGGCGAGGCCCTTGAGTTTGACGGCGTGCTCGTCGCGGAGTTTCTGGACCGTCTTGAAGGCCCTGGTCGCGACCGCGTGGTCGTCGTAGCCGATGACGATGAGTTCGGACATGCGCTGATCCCCTCTCGGTTCTCGGTACTCGGTGCTCGGTGCTCGTTACTCAGTCGGTGCTCGGTCCGGTGCTCGGTCCGGTGCTCAGTCGGTGCTCGGCTCAGTACCTCTGGGCTTTGGTGAGCCTCGGCGTCAGCACCGGTTCGGCCGGTTCGCGGCTGATGACCAGGGGCTGGGCGCGGCCGCCGGGCGCGAGGTTCTCCGCGCCCGTGAACTGGGTCTCGACGACCTTGCCCGAGGGGTCGAGGAAGTCGACCTGGACGGCGTAGGACGCCTTCGAGTCCGTCTTGTTGGTGATGCTGACGACGACGGTGAGCAGGCCGTTCGTGTCGGCCCGGGGTTTGCCGGTCATCGCGACCTCGTTCAGGGCGTTGCCACGGCCCTCGACGCCCTTCAGGGCGTTCTCGGCCGCCTGGCGGGAGCGCTCGACCTCGGCGCCGATGGACGCCTTGCGCTCGGCCTCCCGCGCGGAGGCCGAGGCGGCGGCGGACGCGGCCGATGCCTGCGCGGACGCGATGCGCGACTCCGCCGCCGAGGCGACGGACGAGGGGGGCGCGCCGGAGAAGGAGGCCGTGTCGGGTGCCGTGGGACGTTCGCTGAACGTCGGGGCGCCGGTGTCGTCGCCGCCCGAGTCGCAGGCCGCGAGGGTGGCCGCGCCGAGCGCGGTGACGACGACGGCGAGAGCGGCGCCCGCCGCCCGCGCGCGGACCGGTCGTCGCCCGCGGGGCTCCGAGGTGTTCACTCGTGGTTCCTCCGGTGCCGTGGGGGAATCGGACATGGTCAGTAGCGCAGGACGGCGGCGATGCGGGTGGAGTCCGCCAGGGCGTCGTCGGGGACGAACCGCACCTCGGCACCCGTCTCCAGCGCCTGCTCGACGATCTCGTCCACGATGTCGTCGCGGGAGTCGAGGTCGGAGCCCTCGGCGGGTTCGAGATGGTCGCCCTGGTCGCGCACGGTGGTGCGGTAGTGCTCCTCGACGGCGAGCAGCCGGATCCGGCCCGCCTGTACGGCCTGCCAGACCTCGTCGAGGCCGCCGGCGTACTCGCGCCGGCCCCGTGCCGCGTCCAGCTCGGCCAGGACGGTGGTGGTCAGCGCCTCCCGGTGGGCGGCGAGCAGCGGGGCGAGCGCCTTGCGCACCGCTTCCGCGGGCCCCTGGGCGAGGCCGCCGTGCGGGACGGAGGTGGTGCCCTGCGGCAGCGACCCGGTCTCCTCCAGGAGGGCGACCGCGGGCGCCTCGCCGATCACGTACAGCAGCCGGGGCGAGGAGGCGAGGACGGTCCGCAGGGCCTCGTGCGCCTCGCGGAAGAAGGACCGCGCGTCCTCGTCGCGGAAGGTGCTCGGCAGGTCCCCGACGCGTTCCTTGCGCTCCGCGTCCGGGTCGTCGAGGCTCCGCGTCAACGGGAACCCGTCCGCCGTGTGCTCGACGGCCCGCTCCGATCCGCCGCTCCACAGCGAGATCCGGTCCGCGGCCAGGGCCAGCGCCCAGTAGGGCCGTTCGGCGGCCTCGGCGGCGACGAGGTTGCGGGTCAGGAAGGTGTCGGCGAGGACGACCCGTTCGGGGACGGTACGGGCCAGCGACCACACGTGGTGCTCGCCGGGTGCCACGTGGATCACCAGGCCCTCCTCGGCATGCGCGAGGTCGACCTCGGCGACGGCCTGCTCCAGCCGGCCCACCACGTCCGCGCGCCGCTCCCGCGTCACGGCGGGGTCCTCCTCGAGGGCCTTCTCCGCCCGGGCCAGGAGGTTGCGCAGCCGTACGGGGTCCTGGGTGTTGTCCGGCTCGCGGCGGTGGGTTGGCATCACGAGCGACAGGGCGGGGTAGGGCCGGGGCCGCCGCAGGTCGGCGAGCCCTTCGGTGCTGAGCGCGGGGTGCATGGTGCTGGCCTTTCGCGGAGGGATCCGACGGGGGATCCGAGGGGGGATCCGATGTGGGGGCGGGATCGGGGACGGGATCGGGGGGGGCGGGGGGGGGATCGGGGGGATCGGGGGCGGTGGGGAATCCGGGGTGCGGGAATCCGGGGTGGGCGACCGGCCGGTGGCCTCGGTGACCTGCCGGTTCGCCGCCCGGGAACGGGCCGGACCGCGGACGGGCCGCCCGCGGCGGGCCGCTACTGCGGGCCGGTGAGCTGTTCGGAGAGTTCCTTCTCGTCCTGGTCGCTGAGCGAGGTCTTCAGGAGCGTGCCGCCGTGCTGCTGCATCGCGGCCGTGAACTTGTCCTCCGTGACCTTCGACGCCATGATCACGACGGCCGCGGAGCCCGGCTTGAGCAGGTCGCCGACCTGCTCGCGGAAGCGTTCGTCGACGCCGGACTTGCTGAGCTTGCCGACCAGGCCGCCGAGGGCCGCGCCGGTCAGGAGCCCGAGGCCGGGCAGCAGGAAGAGGATGCCGAAGATGGCTCCCCACAGGGCGCCCGAGGCGGCGGAGACGCCGACGACGCGGCTCGACGTGTCGACGTGGGTGCGTCCTTCGGTGTCGACGGAGACGACCGCGAGGCCGTGCAGGTGCACGACGTAGTCGCGTTGCAGGTCCTGCACCGTGCCGAATGCCTGCTCGGCCCGGTCGAGGTCGTCGTAGCCGATGACGATGAGCTCGGACATCCCTGTCCACCTCCCGTGGGCGCCATGGGGGCACGGCACCAAGGTCCACGATTCGTCATCTTCGTCCGGAATATCCCCTTTCGCGACTCGGTGGACCGTCACGGGCGTCCCGGCCGGCGGCGCCGGCCTTGTTCCCGCCGGGGCGCGCGGCTAGCTTCGGAGCGTGATCACGCACGGCCGGGGGGAACGGCGATGACGACAGGCACGACGGACCCGCTGCCGTTCGTGGACGCGCACACCGTGACGGTGGACGCCGGGGCCGAGGAGCTGTGGCAGCGGCTCCTCGCGCGCCTGGAGCGGTCGCTGTCCCGCGAGGGCGGAGCCCGGTACGCCCGGCTCGTACGCGCCGATCCGCGGGAACCGGCCGGGCCGCGGCCGCTCGCGGAGGGCTCGGCGTACCCCGGCTTCCGGGTGGTGGGGGCCGTCCCGGGGCGGGAGCTGGCGCTCGCGGGCGCGCACCGGTTCTCCTCGTACAGCCTGGTCTTCCGGATCGAGCCCCTGGCGGACGGCCGCACCCGGCTGCTCGCCGAGACCCGTGCGGCGTTCCCGGGGGTGGCGGGGCGGATCTACCGGCTCCTCGTCATCACCAGCGGCGGGCACGCCCTCGGCATGCGGCGGATGCTCGCCGGCTACCGGAACCCCTGACTCACCCGTACGGGAGCCCACTCGGACGGAATCCCGCCCTTACGGGAGTCCGCCCGTTCGGGAACCCGCCCTTACGGGAGCCCGTACGGGCGCCCCTGCGGCAGCGGGCCGCGGCGTCTCAGCGCAGTTCCTCCGGGCAGGCCGTGCCGCGGGAGAGCTTGTACGGGGCGGCGAGGCGGTAGACGCCCGCCTCGGGGGCGATCAGCGTGGTCCATTCGTCGCCCTCGGTGTCCGCCTCGGCCTTGAAGAGGCAGCCCTCCTCGTTGGCGAAGACCTTGGGGATCTCGGTGTCGGACTCCTCGCGGGCCAGCTTGGACTCCTCGGTCTCCTGGGGCGCCTCGACCTTGCCGCCCTGCTCGTCGACGAGGGCGAGCCAGGGGGAGTACGGGACACGGATGAGGACCCGGCCGGGGCTGTCGACGCGGATGACGACCTCGTTCTCCTCCGCGCTGAGCACCTGCGCGGGCGGGTCCGCCAGCGGCGTCGGGTCCTCGACCTCGTAGAGGCGCCAGTTCTCGTCCGACCAGACCTGCTTCAGGTACGGCAGGCCGTCCTCGACCAGCTCCGCCTCGCGCTCGGCGCCCGAGTCGGGGGCGCCGGTGGGCAGGACCACGTAGTGGACGGCCCAGCGGTCGAGCCAGTCCTGGTAGTTCACGGCGTCGAGGGTGTCGTCGTAGAAGAGCGGGTTGCGCTCCATGTCGGCCTGGCGGTTCCAGCCCCGCGCCAGGTTGATGTACGGGCTGAGGGCGGAGGACTCGCGGTGGCTGGAGGCCGGCACGACCTCGACCCGCGCCTTGCGGGCGTCCCGCACCTGGAGCTGGTTGACCAGCGGCGCGAGCTCGCGCGCCCAGGAGGCGTCCGGGGCGGTCCGGATGACGTCGTCGACGCCCTTGAAGCCGATCCAGAAGTTCAACCCGGCGAAGGCGAGCAGCAGCGCGTACCAGCGGCGTGAGCGCGGTGCCGTGTACGGCAGGGCGGCGAGCAGCACCACACCGGCGAACAGCATCGGAAGCCGGGAGATGTTCGAGCCGATCTGCGAGTCGATCAGCCAGGTGAGCAGCGTGCCGACGGTGTAGACGGCGGCGGCGGTGCGGACCGTGCGCCAGTCCGCCGGGACGAGCAGGAAGACGAGCGCCCCGAAGAGCAGCGGCAGCGCGGCCGAGCCGAACGCCATCGGCTGCGTGCCCGAGAACGGGAAGAGCCAGGAGGAGAGCGCGACCACGGCCACCGGGGCCAGGCCGAGGGCGTACGCGCCGGGGCGCCTCTTGTTGAGGAAGAGCGCCGCCGCCGCGATGCCCAGGAACAGTCCGGCGACCGGGCTGCACGCGGTCGCGAGACCGGCGAGCGGGGCGGCGACCGCGGCCTTGGCCCAGCGCTTGCGGCGCCAGCGGTGCGGCCAGCAGAAGACGGCGGCGACCGCGCCGAGCGCGAACATCATGCCGAGGCCGAAGGTGACCCGGCCCGAGAGCGCGTTGCAGAGGAACGCGAAGACGGCCGCGATCGAGCAGGCCATCGGGTTCCGCACCGCCCGTACCCGCACCAGGATCAGCGCGGTCAGCGCGGCCGACAGGGTCCCGGCGACCATCATGGTGCTGCGGACGCCGAGCAGCGACATCAGGTAGGGCGAGACGACGCTGTACGAGACGGGGTGCATCCCGCCGTACCAGGCCAGGTTGTACGCGGAGTCCGGGTGCCGTCCGACGAACTCGGCCCAGGCGTCCTGCGCGGCCAGGTCCCCGCCGCTGTTCGCGAAGAAGAAGAACCACAGGATGTGGGTGAGGGCGGCGAGCCCGGTGGCCGCCATGACCGTGTAGCGGCGCTTGCGCCGCGGCGTGGGAGCGGGCGAGACCGGGGAGGGCGCGGGGGCGGGACGCTGGGTCGGAAGCACTATTCGCGGGAGCGAAGAGAGTCCGGTATCCGTGCCCGGGCCGTCGGCGGCGTCACGAGCGTCGCGGGAGTCGTGGGCGTCGCGGGAGTCGCGGGCATCGATGGCGTCACGGGAGTCGTGGGCGTCACTATCGCCACCGGAGTCACGCGCGTCGCGGGTATCACGCGTCCCACGGTAGACGTCGGGGTCGGAGTCCGCGCGGTCGGCGCGTGTCGGCTCGGCGGTGGTCACTGCGGCCCTTTCCCGTGCTGCCCGTCTCGCTTCTCGCGTGGGTCCACGCGTGCGTCTCGTCCCCCGGAAACGCTAACAGCCGGGCGCCCCGGGGTTCCGGGGTGCCCGGCCGAGCGAGTGCTTCCTCGGCCCGGTCGCTCAGCCCACTCGCGTGAGCTTCTTGTCGAAGCCGGGCTCCGCGAGGTCGCTCTGGAGGGCGACCGGGGAGCTGACCTTGCCGGCGCCGGTGCCGATCGACACCTGCCCGACGATGTCGCCGGCCTTGCCGGAGTGCGGGACGGCCTTGCCGCCGTCGGTGAGCTCCAGCTTCACCTTGAGGCCCGGCCAGCCGATCGCCTTGAGCTCCTTGGTGGCCACGACCGGCGTCCGGCCGCCGAGGCCGTCGTCGACGTAACCGAGGACCTGGCCCTTCTTGACCACGGCGGCGGAGGTGACGTCGTTCTGGGCCTGCTGGATCAGCTTGAGGCTGTTGTCGATGGCGAGCTGGAGCTTGTCGTTGAGCAGCTTCGCGTCCTTCGCCCCCATGACGATGCCGAGGATGCGGCGGTTCTCGCCGTCCACGACGGTGCTCGCCGACCAGAGCAGGTTGCCGCCGGCGGGGGTGGAGGAGCCGGTCTTGATGCCGCTGACGCCCGGCTCCAGGAGGATGTTGTTGTTGTTCTCGATCCGGCCCGGGATGCCGTCGATCGTCACGTTCGGCATGTTCACGATCTCGCGGAACACCTCGAACTGCATGACCGCCTTCGCCAGCTTCAGCTGGTCCTGCGGGGTCGACACGGTGCTGTCGAGCAGACCGGACGGGTCGGTGTACGTGGACTGGGTCATGCCCAGCTCCTTGGCGGCGGCGTTCATCTTGGCGACGAACGCGGCCTCCGAACCGGCGTCCCAGCGGGCGAGCAGCCGGGCCACGTTGTTCGCGGAGGGGATCATGAGGAGCTCCAGGAGCTCCTTCTCCGTGTAGGTCTGGCCCTCCTGGACCTGCGCGGTCGACTCGTGCGCGGCCTTCGCCTGGTCGGCGGCCTTCTTGTCGACCGTGATCTCGGGACCGCCCGCCTTCCCCTTGATCGGGTGGTCGCGGAGGATCACGTACGCCGTCATCGTCTTGGTGACGCTCGCGATCGGGGCCGGCTTCTGCGGTCCGTACAGCCCCATGGAACCGACGCCCTCGACCTCGACGGCACCCTGGCCCTCGTTCGGCCACGGCATGGTCAGCTCGCCGCCCCCGAACGTGAACGTGGGCGCGGCGGAGAGGGTCAGCACGGGCGCGGGCAGCGGACGGACCATCTGCACGATCGCAAAGACGATCAGAACCAGCAGGACCAGCGGGGTCCAGATCCGCACCCGCCGCACGGTCGTCCGCAGCGGCGTCGGCGGCGGAGGCGGCGTGTTCGTCAGCTCCGCGAGCAGGTCGAGCGGCGGCAGTGGCGGCAACGGCTGCTGCCGCGTCCGCTCCGCCTCGACCGGCGCGGCGGGCGGCACGGGCGCGGCCTGCTGCGCGGCCGGCTTGGATGCCGCGGGCGCGGGGGCCTGCGCCTGCGCCTTGGGAGCGGCAGGGGTCGCGGGCGCGGGGGCCTGTGCCTTGGCGGCGGCCGGAGTCGCGGGCGCCGCGGCCTCCTGGGCCTTCCGCTCGGCGGGGATGTCCGGGCGCAGCGGCAGGAAGGTGCTGGTCCGCTCGCTGTCGGGGTTCCCGGTCAGATCGGCCGGGAGCTTCAGCGCGGTCGTCGGCTGGTCCACGACGGGCGGGCGGATCATCTTGAACATGGCCGTCGGCTGGTCGACGGGGCTGTCGTCGGGCTCGTCGTCGGGCTCGCCTTCGGTGGCGGCGGACTCGGCGCCACCGACAGCGTCAGCGGCGGCCTCGACAGTCGGCTCGGCCGCCGGCTTCTTCTCCCCCGCCTCGGCCGTCGGCTTCCCGGCGGCCTCGGCCACAGCGGCGTCCGGCTTCCGCGCGGCGAACCAGGACGCGGCGGGCGCCTTGTCCTCGACCGGCGCCTTGCCCTCGACCGGCGCCTTGTCCTCGACCGGCTCCTCGTCGCCCTCGTCGTCGGCCTCGGGCTCACCCTCGTCGACGTCCGGCTCGTCCTCGTCGCCGGTCTCGACGTCCGGCTCGTCCTCGGCCTCGGGCACGTCCTCGGGCTCGTCGCCCGGCTCGTCGGCCTCCGGAGCGTCCACGGAAGCCTCGGGAGCGTCCACGGCGGCCACAGGGGCCTCCACGGCAGCCTCAGGGGCCACAGGGGCCTCCTCGGCCCCGCTGTCGCCCTGGGGCTCCCCCGCGGTCGCGACCCATGCCGCCACGGCCGCCTTCAGCCGCGCGCTCTCCGGCTCGGAGTCGACGGCCGGCTCCGGGGCGTCCTCCGCCACGGCCTCCGGCGCGTCCCCGGTCACCGACTCCGAGGCATCCTCCGCGGCCGCATCCGTCGCATCCGCCACGTCCGTCGCATCCCCCGCGGCCGCGGTCGCCGCGGCCGGCTTCGGGGCGTCGTCCTCCGGCGTGCGCGGCGCCAGGGTCTTGAAGACGGCGGTCGGCTGGTCGACCTGGACCCGTGAGGCCGGCGCGGACGACGAAGGCTCTGGTTCTCGGAGCACGGAAAGCCGCGGATCCCGGCCGCCGCCGCCCGAGGCCGCCGTCTCTTGAGACGACCCCTGCTGCTCCGCCTTGTCGGGGGACTCGCCCGCCACCGTGCCTCCTCCATGCGTCATACGTACGTCCGAACCGTCTACCAGTGTCCTGTGTGAACCCCTTGGCTCCCGTGCTAGACGAGAACGACATACCTACTGGTTCCCGGATGAAGCACCCAGGCACTCTCGACAGATGAATGTGAGAGGGGTCACCCTGTCATTCATCCACGCGGGGAGGCATGGATGGGCAGGAGCCGCAGAAGTATTCCGGAAGAGCTTCTACTGCTCGCTCTGGACCCGACCACGGGTACCACAGCGCAGCCGCAGTCGCTCGACCTCGGTCTGGCCGGAGCACAGCTAGTGGAGCTGGCGCTGGCAGGCCGGATAGCCCCTGACGGGGATCGTATCGCCGTGGTGATGCCACGGCCGACCGGAGATCCGACACTGGACTCCGCGCTGGAGCTGCTGCGCAGGCGCGGCAGCCCGGTTCGGGCCGTCCACTGGATCGGCGGACCCCGACTGGGGCTCCGTCAGACGTATCTCTCGCATCTGGAGCGATGCGGCATGGTGCATGCCGTGGAGACCCAGATGTGCGGGGTGTTGCCGACGACTCGCTACCAGGCGACGGAAACGGCGATCAGTCGGGAGATCCGCTCCCGGCTGGACAGTGCGATCCGCACCGGCGTACCGCCGGACCCGCGGACCGCGGCGCTTGCCGCGCTGGCCCACGCGGTCGGTCTCGGGAAGCACCTCTACCCCGGCAACGAAGGACGGTCGTCGCGGTCCCGGCTGCGTGACCTGATCCGGCACGACCCGATGGGCGGACTCGTGGCGCACGCCGTGATGGACGTCCAGAACGGTGCCGCGGCGCAACCGCGCCGCGCTCCGGCCGCGGGCGTTCCGGCGCAGCCGCGGGGCAGCATGGCCCGCGCGGCGGTGCACTGACACCACCGCGCGAGAAGCACCAGGAACCAACCCGGGAGCCGCACAGCTGTGCGGGGCGGTCTGGACGACCGCCCCGCACATGTGCGTTGTCGTCGTTTCCCAGCGCACACCCGGCCCTAGGTGGCAGTCTGCCAAGCGTTAGATACTCACAGCTACGCAGCAGACCCCAGCCGGAGGTGCAGTTTCCGTGGCGTCCAACGTCAACCCCACCGTCAGGCGACGCCGATTGGGCCAGGAGCTGCGCAAGCTCCGCGAGGCGAAGAACATGACCGCCGAACAGGTCGCCGAGCGCCTCCTCGTCTCCCAGTCCAAGATCAGCCGACTGGAGAACGGCCGCCGCTCCATCAGCCAGCGCGACGTGCGCGACCTGTGCGGGGTGTACGAGGTCGAGGACGAGCGCATGGTCGACTCCCTCATGCAGATGGCCAAGGACTCCCGCCAGCAGGGCTGGTGGCATGCCTTCGGGGACATCCCGTACAGCGTCTACATCGGCCTGGAGACGGACGCGGAGAGCCTGCGGATGTACGAGTCGCAGATCATCCCGGGGCTGCTCCAGACCCCCGCGTACGCGGAGGCCGTGATCTCCGGCGCGATGCCGGAGTCGACACCGGCGGACATCGAGAAGCGGGTCACGGTCCGCACGCGCCGCCAGGAGCGGATCCGGGACGAGGAGCGTCCGCTGCGGCTGTGGGCGGTGATCGACGAGGGCGCGCTGCACCGGATCGTCGGCAGCCGGCAGTTGATGGTGCAGCAGCTGGAGCACCTGATCGAGCAGTCGCACCTGCCGCACGTCACGGTGCAGGTGATCCCGTTCGAGATGGGCGCGCATCCGGGGATCAGCGGGCAGTACTCGATCCTGGAGTTCCCGGACACCTCCGACTCCAGCGTCGTCTACATCGAGGGCGTGACGAGCGATCTGTACCTGGAGAAGGCGCCGGACGTCGGCAAGTACAGCGTCATGTACGAGCACCTCAGGGCGCAGGCGCTGAACGTGGACCAGACCCGCGAGTTCATCGCGAAGATGGCCAAGAAGCACGCCCAGGGCTGACTCCGGCCGACCAGGGCAGGCACCGTACACCTCGTGATCGCTCCCACGGAAGCCCAGTTGGAATATGCCACCCGGTCGTGTGAACGCCGGTCCCGTCGGCCGGGACCGGCGAGTAGCGTCGATCACGTCGGCGAGAACGTCGGCGCGACACACTCACTGGCAGAAACCGGAGTTGAGCATGGCGATCATCCAGGGTGCGACGGAGACGTGGACCAAGTCCTCCTACTCGGGCGGGAACGGCGCCTGCGTCGAAGTGAAGTCCCCGGTCATGGCCGCGATCGCGGTGCGGGACTCCAAGGCCCCCGAGGGCCCGTCCATCAACTTCGGTCCGGGATCGTGGAACGCCTTCGTCGGCGAGGTGAGCACCGGGGCCATCTGAGCCCCCGGTGCGCGCAGCCGTCACCAGCACCACCTGAAGAGCCCTCTCGTCCGGTCCGCCGTCCTGGCCGAGGGGGCTCGGTCGTTTTTCCGGGGTGCCCGGAAGCGCTCAGCGCAGTTCGTCCACGTATCGGTCCGTGCCCGGGATGGTCGGGATGAAGGGGGCGAGGAGTTCGAGGTGGGCGGTGGGGCCGCCGAGGTTTTCGAGGTCGGCGAAGTGGTCGGCCCAGGAGGTGCGGGGGTCTTGTTCGAGGAACCAGAGGAGGGTGAGGCGGGTGTCGACGCCTTCGACCTGCTTGACGTAGGTCATGCGGTCGCCGGGGAGGGGGGTCGGGCGGAAGAGGGTCACCATGGCGGCGGGTGAGCCGGCGAGGGCGCGGGGGAGGTCGCGGGTGCGGAGGCGGTCGAGGAGTTCGGATCGGGCCTGGGGGCCGTCGGCGTCGATGACCTGGAGGATCAGGCCGGCGTAGGGGTGGTCGAGGGCGTGGAAGTCGCGGGGGCCGGCGGCGCCGTCGCGGTAGACGGTCGCGGCGTGGTCCTGGAAGGCCGTGAAGACGTGGGTGCGGCTCTGGTGGACGCGGCCGTCGTGGTTGAGCCGCTTGTTGATGCCGACGGTCCACTTCATGTGGTCGTCGTAGCGGCCGTCGGTGATCCAGTACGTGGAGAGGTAGCAGCCGGCGGTGACGGGCTGGGCGACGGCGGACTTCTCCGGGCGGCGCAGTTCCTGGAGGTCGCGGGTGGCGACCCAGCGGCGGCCGGCGTACATCCAGGGCATGGCCATGGCGCCGGCGTAGTAGTGGTCGTCCTCGTACCAGCGGTTGTACGCGTACTCCTGGCCCGGATGCGGTTCGACCATGGTGATCAGCGCGTGGCCGGGCCGCACGCCGTACGGCCCGACGGCCGCCAGTTCCGCGTACGTGTCGCTGCGGGTCTCCTCGCTCACTCTCGTACCCCTTCCCAAGTCGGTGACAGGGACCTACTCTGACGGACCGTCAGATACTTGGCCAGGGTCGAGGAGGGTCCGGATGCTGCTCCAGGGGAAGACGGTCGTGGTGTCGGGGGTCGGGGCCGGGCTCGGCCATCGGATCGCCGAGACGGTGGTGCGGGACGGCGGCAACGCGGTACTGGGCGCGCGCACCGCGGCCAACCTGGCGAAGTCCGCCGCCGAGATCGACCCGGAGGGGCGCCGTACGGCGCACCGGGCCACGGACATCACCGACGAGGAGCAGTGCGGGGCGCTGGCCGCGCTCGCCGTCGAGCGCTTCGGCGGGATCGACGCGGTCGTCCACGTCGCCGCCTGGGACTCCTACTTCGGGGGCCTGGAGGACGCGGACTTCGCGACCTGGCAGGGGGTCCTGGACGTCAATCTGCTCGGCACGCTGCGGATGACCCGGGCCTGCCTGCCGGCGCTGAAGGAGCGCGGCGGGTCGGTGGTGCTGATCGGGACGCAGTCGGCGGTGGCGGCGCCCACGCAGGTCCGGCAGGCGGCGTACGCGGCCTCGAAGGGGGCGCTGACCTCGGCGATGTACTCGCTCGCGCACGAGCTGGGGCCGCACCGGATCCGGGTCAACACCGTGCTGCCGGGGTGGATGTGGGGCCCGCCGGTGCAGGCGTACGTGCGGTTCGCCGCGCACACCGAGGGGGTGCCGGAGGAGGAGATCCTCGCCCGGCTCACCGAGCGGATGGCGCTGCCGGAGCTGGCGACGGACGGGGACGTGGCGGAGGCGGCGGCGTTCCTCGCCTCGGACCGGGCGCGGGCGATCACGGGCCAGTCGCTGCTGGTCAACGCCGGGGAGCTGATGCGCTGACCCGCATCCGAAAGTTCACACTCATGAACAAGGGTCAGTAAGCAGAACGATTTTACTGGCCCTTGACTCTCCCCTGCATTGTCCGTGCCTTGCAACTCCCCACACCATGAACCGCGTTCACAAGACGGACCGGATCTCATGGAGGGGCGCAATGAACAGTCTCGACTGGGCCGTGCTCATCGGCTACTTCGGCGTGATGGTCGCGATCGGCGTCTGGTCCCACAAGCGCGTGGACACCGTCTCCGACTTCTTCACCGCGGGCGGCCGGATGCCCTGGTGGCTCTCCGGCATCTCGCACCACATGTCGGGCTACAGCGCCGTGATGTTCACCGGCTACGCGGGCATCGCCTACACGTACGGCGTCACCTCCTACGTCACCTGGTCCTTCCCCATCGCGATCGGCATCGCCATCGGCGCCCACCTCTTCGCGCCCCGCCTCAACCGGCTGCGCTCCCGCCTCCGGGTCGCCTCCCCGCTCGAATACCTCAAGGACCGCTACAACCTCCCCACCCAGCAGGCCCTCGCCTGGTCCGGCGTCCTCCTGAAGATCGTCGACGTCGGCGCCAAGTGGGCCGCCATCGCCACCCTGCTCTCCGTCTTCACCGGCATCTCCCTCGACCAGGGCATCCTCATCACCGGCGTCGTCACCGGCGTCTACTGCACGGTCGGCGGACTCTGGGCCGACGCCCTCACCGAACTCGGCCAGTTCGTCATCCAGCTCCTCGCCGGCGTCGCGATGCTCGTGGCCGTCCTCGGCAAGCTCGGCGGGTTCAGCGCGCTGTGGACCGTGTGGGACCGTCCCGAGCTCCAGGGCCACACCGCGCCGACGGCCGGCCCGTACACGCTGACCTTCCTCCTCGCCTACCTCTTCATCAAGACCTTCGAGTACAGCGGCGGCATGTGGAACCAGGCCCAGCGCTACATGGCCACCCCGTCCGCCCGCGAGGCCACCCGCTCCGGCCGGCTCTCCGCCGTCCTCTGGTTCGTCTGGCCGCTCGTCCTCTTCTTCCCCATGTGGTGCGCGCCGCTGCTCGTCGACCCGAAGAAGCCCGACGGCTCCGACGCCTACGCGCTGATGACCGAGCAGCTGCTGCCGCACGGCCTCCTCGGCCTCGTCGTCGTCGGCTTCTTCTCGCACACCATGGCCATGTGCTCCTCCGACGCCAACGCGATCGCGGCCGTCTTCACCCGGGACATCGCGCCCGTCCTCAGCAAGGCGGCGCGGAGCTGGACGCAGCGGGCCGGGCTGCTCGCCGCCCGCTGGTCGACGATCGCCTTCCTCGGGCTGTCGATGGCGGTCGCCACCCAGGTCGACTCCCCCACCTTCAAGGACATCATCACCGTCGTCATCAAGTGGGTGGCCGGCCTCATGGGGCCGATCGCGATCCCCTTCATGCTCGGGCTGCTGCGCACCTTCCGGAAGTCGGGCCCGACGGCGGCGCTCGTCTCCTGGGCGGCCGGGCTCTTCGTCTTCTGGCTCACCAACTACGGCCTCGACGGCGTCGAGCTCCAGATCCAGATCGTCTCGCCGCTCGCCACGTCCCTCGTCCTGTACGTCCTCATCGGCTTCGTCCGGCCCGAGGACACCCCGGAGCGGGACGCGCTCCTGGACCGGATCGGCTCGGACGGCGGCGGGACCGGGATTCCCGCCCAGGCGGGCGAGCGGGCCGATCAGCCCCTCGGGTAACGCGCCAGCCAGCCCGGCGAGGACTCGGCGGCGGTGTGCAGGGCGGCGCCCTGGGTCATCTCCATCGAGAAGTCGTCGGCCAGCTCCAGGACCGTCGCACGGCCCTCCAGTTCGGCCAGCCAGGCCGGCGGGAGGGCCGTCTCGCCGTGCAGGGTGCCGAGCAGGGCGCCGGTGAGCGCGCCGGTCGCCGGCGACGGCCCGTCGTGGTTCACCGCGAGCCGCAGCCCGTGCCGTACGTCCTCGCCGACCAGGGCGCAGTAGACCGCGGCGGCCAGCTGCCCCTCCGCCCGGTCCTCGGCCGCCCCGAGGGCGGCGACCCGGTCCGCGTCCGGCGCCCCCTCCCGTACGGCCGCGAGGGCCCGGCCGAGCGCCTCGGTGACCGGCTCGTGGCCGGGGCGCGCCGCGAGCTGCTCCAGGGCCCGGGCGACGGCGGCCTCGACGGAGCCGCCGCGGGCGAGCCCGTGGACGGTGACGGCGAAGGCGCCCGCGGCGAGGGTGGCCGCCGGGGCGCCGTGGGTCTGGGCCGCGCATTCGACGGCGAGCTGGCAGACGAGCTGCGGCTCCCAGCCGACGAGGAGGCCGAAGGGGGCCGAGCGGACGAGCGCGCCGGAGTCGGCGGCGTCCGGGTTCTTGGGCTTGGCGAGGGTGCCGAGGTGCTCGTCGCCGAGCCCCGTGAGGCAGGCCCGGGGCGGGTTACGGCGGGCGTACAGCCACTCCTCGCAGGCGAGCCAGCCGTTGTCCTTGCGGCGCTCGTCGGGGCCCCAGTCGCGCTGGGTGGCGGCCCAGCGCAGATGGGCCCGGTGGACGTCGGTGGGCGGGTGCCACGCGCCGGTGTCGCGGCGGACCTGGGCGCGGATCAGGCCGTCGACGGTGAACAGGCCCATCTGCGTGGCGGCGGTGACGGCGCCCCGGCGGCCGAACGCGGGCGCCGGGTCGCCGAGTCCGTCAGGTCCGTACGCCTCGCGGAGCTCCGCCAGCGTCAGCTCCGCCGCCCCGGCTCCCAGCGCGTCGCCCAGCGCCCCGCCCAGCAGACAGCCCCGCACCCGTGCCCTGAAGTCCTGCTGCTCGGCACGGCCCCACACGGCTGCGGCTGTCGTGGCCACGACGTGACCTCCCCCGGTCGGCGGTTCGCTGACGGTTCCTCGCCGCACTGTAATCGACCGGGTACGCGCGATCAGGGGCCGGAACGTTATGTGATCCGACGCCCTTCAGGCGACTTTTGACCGCAGTTCACCGGGAACCGCGGGCTACTCCGCGGGCAGGACCGGCAGCAGTTCGGGGAGGTGTCCGTCCGAGGCGCGTGCCGTGCGCTGCCGCTCCTGCGGCACCGTGCCGTACAGGGTCGTCCGGGGCTTCGCCGGGCGGCCCGCCGCCTCCGCGATGGCCTCGAGGTCGCGGATGGAGCGGTAGGAGCCGTAGCTGGAGCCGGCCATGCGGGAGATGGTCTCCTCCATGAGGGTGCCGCCGAGGTCGTTGGCGCCGGAGCGGAGCATCTCGGCGGCGCCGTCGGTGCCGAGCTTGACCCAGCTGGTCTGGATGTTGGGGATGTGGGGGTGGAGGAGGAGGCGGGCCATCGCGATGACCGCGCGGTTGTCGCGGGCGGTCGGGCCGGGGCGGGCGATGCCCGCGAGGTAGACCGGCGCGTTGGTGTGGATGAAGGGCAGCGTGACGAACTCGGTGAAGCCGCCGGTCTCCTGCTGGATGCGGGAGAGGGTGCGGAAGTGGCCGAGCCAGTGCCGGGGCTGGTCCACGTGCCCGTACATCATGGTGGAGGAGGACCGGATGCCCAGCTCGTGGGCGGTGGTGACGACCTCGATCCAGGTGGCGGTGGGCAGTTTGCCCTTGGTGAGGACCCAGCGGACCTCGTCGTCGAGGATCTCGGCGGCCGTGCCGGGGATCGAGTCGAGTCCGGCCTCCTTGGCGGCGGTGAGCCACTCGCGGATGGACAGGCCGGTGCGGGTGGCGCCGTTGACGACCTCCATCGGGGAGAAGGCGTGCACGTGCATGCCGGGGACGCGCTTCTTCACCGCGCGGGCGATGTCGAAGTAGGCGGTGCCGGGCAGGTCGGGGTGGATGCCGCCCTGCATGCAGACCTCGACGGCGCCGACGTCCCATGCCTGTTCGGCGCGGTCGGCGACCTGGTCGAGGGAGAGGGTGTAGGCGTCGGCGTCGGTACGCCGCTGGGCGAAGGCGCAGAAGCGGCAGCCGGTGTAGCAGACGTTGGTGAAGTTGATGTTCCGGGTGACGATGTACGTCACGTCGTCGCCGACGGCGGCCCTGCGGACGTCGTCCGCGATGCGGGTGAGCGCGTCGAGCGCGGGCCCGTCCGCGTGCAGCAGGGCGAGCGCCTGCGCGTCGGTCAGCTTCGTCGGGTCGTCGGCGGCGACGGCGAGCGCCTCGCGGACGTCGCCGTCGACCCGCTCGGGGACCATGCCGGGCGCGGCGGCCTCGCGCAGCGACTCCCAGTCGCCGTAGACCTCGTCGAAGTCGTCGCGGCGGTCGTGCGTGCGGCCCGTGGTGTCGATGGTGTGGTGCAGATCGGTGCGGCCGGCCGCGGTGAACGCCTCGTCGGGCTCCTGCCAGGGCAGGCCGCGCACGGGCGCGTCGGGGTCGGCGAGGCCGGTCTCGGGGTCGGCGAGGGCCCGCACGTGCGGGAGGAGCCGGGGGTCGAGCCAGGGCTCGCCGCGGGTGACGAACTCGGGGTAGACGCAGAGCCGTTCGCGCAGTTCGAAGCCGGCGTCGGCCGACCGGGCGGCCAGCTCCTCGATCCTGGGCCAGGGCCGCTCGGGGTTGACGTGGTCGATGGTGAGCGGCGAGACCCCGCCCCAGTCGTCGATGCCGGCGGCGATCAGCCGCTCGTACTCGGAGTCCACCAGGTTCGGCGGCGCCTGGAGGCAGGCGGACGGCCCCATGATGAGCCGGGCGACGGCGACGGTGGCAACCAGGTCGTCGAGTTCGGCGTCGGGCATGCCGCGCATGGCCGTGTCCGGCTTGGCGCGGAAGTTCTGGATGATCAGTTCCTGGATCGAGTGGTACGCGCGTGCCACCCGCCGGAGCGCGAACAGCGACTCGGCCCGCTCCTCCAGGGTCTCCCCGATGCCGAGCAGCAGCCCCGAGGTGAAGGGGACGGAGGACCGGCCGGCGTCCTCGAGGACCCGCAGCCGCACCGCCGGCTCCTTGTCGGGGGACCCGTGGTGGGGGCCGCCCGGCTCGGACCACAGCCGGGTCGCGGTCGTCTCCAGCATCATGCCCATGGACGGCGCGACGGGCTTGAGGCGCTGGAAGTCGGTCCAGGAGAGCACGCCGGGGTTGAGGTGGGGCAGCAGCCCCGTCTCCTCCAGGATGCGGATCGCCATGGCCCGTACGTACGCGATGGTGTCGTCGTATCCGTGCGCGTCGAGCCACTCGCGGGCCTCGGGCCAGCGGTCCTCGGGCTTGTCGCCGAGGGTGATCAGGGCTTCCTTGCAGCCGAGTTCGGCGCCGCGCCGGGCGATGGCGAGGACCTCGTCCGGCGACATGAACATCCCGTGGCCGTCCCGGCGGAGCTTCCCGGGCACGGTCACGAACGTGCAGTAGTGGCACTTGTCCCGGCAGAGCCGGGTGAGCGGTATGAACACGCTCTTCGAGTACGTGATGACCCCTGGCCGCCCGGCCGCCTCCAGGCCGGCGTCGCGGACCCGTCCCGCGGAGGCCACCAGGTCCGTCAGGTCGTCGCCGCGCGCCCGCAGCAGCACGGCCGCCTCGGCGACGTCGAGCGCGACCCCGTCCCTGGCCCGCTTGAGGGCGCGTCGCATGGCGTTCTCGGTGGGGCGGGCTGCCTGGTGATCAGTCATGAACCGAGCATACGAGCGGGCGGGGCGGGGAATGTTCGAGTCTCCGCAGGAAGGCCCACCGCCGGTCCTCAGAGGTACCGCGCGTACGCGTCCAGGACGCCCAGCACCTCCGTCTCGTCGCCCGGGGGCAGCTGGAGGACGACCTCCTCGCAGCCGAGTTCCGCGTAGTGGGCGAGTTTGCCGGGACTGGGGAGGACGGCGTACGGGACGATCCGGAGGGTCTTGGGGTCGCGGCCGGCGCGCTCCCAGACCTCGCGCAGGACGGGGAGGGACTCGCTCAGGCCGCGGCCGCCGATGGGCATCCAGCCGTCGGTCTGGGCGGCGATCCGGTCGAAGAGCCGGGGCCCGGCGGCGCCGCCGAGGAGGACCCGGGGGGCGCCGCCCGCGGGCTTGGGCCAGGCGTGCGAGGCCCGCACCGAGTCGCCGGTGCCGCCCGTGTACGCCGTGGGCTCGGGGGCCCACAGGGCGCGCATGAGGTCCAGCCGGTCGCTGCTGAGCGCGCGGCGGGTGGACCAGTCGACGCCGTGGTCGGCGGCCTCCTCCCGGTTCCAGCCGTAGCCGACGCCGAGGGTGAAGCGGCCGCCGGAGAGGTGGTCGAGGGTGGCGATCCGCTTGGCGAGCGCGATCGGGTCGTGCTGGGCGAGCAGGGTGACGCCGGTGCCGAGCCCGAGCCGTTCGGTGACGGCGGCGGCCTGGCCGAGGGCGACGAAGGGGTCGAGGGTGCGGCCGTACTCCCGGGGCAGCTCGCCGCCCACCGGCCAGGGCGTGGCCCGCTCGACCGGGATGTGGGTGTGCTCGGGCAGGTAGAGCCCGGCGAACCCGCGCTCTTCGAGCTCGCGCGCCAGCCGCACCGGGGTGATGGTCTCGTCGGTCAGGAAGATCGTGGTCGAGATCCGCATACCGGCACGGTAGGGCGTGGCGGCGGGTTTTCCGAGGGCCGCGACGGGCCGGCCGTCAGGAACGGGCCGGGTCCACCGCCCGCTGCTCCGCCGCCAGGTCGCCGTACCCGCCGTGCTCCCAGACCTTCTCGCGGAAGCGCTGGAGGGTGAGCGGGGTGCGGTCCTCGCCGGGGACGTCCTCGAAGTGGACCGTGCCGCAGCGGTGGCAGTACCAGCCGAGCGACCAGAGTTCCTCGGCCTGGTGGCGGCGGCGGGTGATGCGGGTGAAGGCGGTCCGGCGCCGCGCGACCAGGGTGAACACGAGGACGGCGACGAGCAGCGCGAGCGCCGAGATCCAGCCGAGGAACTCGTAGGCGGGCGGATCGGCGGGGACGTCCTGCGGCAGCAGTTGCCAGCCGCCGAGCTCCTGCGGCTCGTGCGCGGGGTCCTCGCGGAACCACTTGCCGGCGAGGACCCCGCCCAGGAAGGTGCCGACGGAGACGGCGCCCGCGAGGACGCCGAGGCAGCCGATCGCGTACGTCGGCGGCTCGGGCACCGGAGCGAGCGCGTCGGAGAGCGCGGTGCTCACCGTGCGGGTCACGGTCCGCATGTCGCCGTCGCGGTCCCGTTCCCGGCTGGTGACGGCGTTCCGGCCCGCGAGGTACACGGCGGGCACGGCCTGCACCAGGTCGTCGCGGTCGCAGCCCGGACAGATCGTGCTCGTACGGCTCATGGTTCCCCCCTGGTCCTTCCCCTTGCCTGCCCAGGGTGACGGGATCATGCCATCGGTTGGTTCCACCCGCGCGGCCCGAAATCCGCCTGCGCCCGCCCGCCCCACCGCCTAGCGTGGCCGGGTGCTGAAGCGAATCGAGACGTACTACGACGCCGTTCCCCGTTCCTCCGCCCGCGCCGAGGACTTCGGGCCGCTGACCCTGTTCGTCCGGGAGGGCGAGGGCTGGCCCTATTACGCGCGCCCGGCGCTCGGGTACGGCGGCGAGGTGGCCGTCGAGGCGGTGGAGGCGGTACGGGCGCGGCAGCGGGAGCTGGGGGTGCCCGAGGCGTTCGAGTGGGTGGCGGAGACGACGCCGGGGCTGCGGGCGGCCGTGGAGGCGAGCGGGCTCACCGTGCACGAGCACCCGCTGATGGTCCTGGAAGGCGACGGGCTCGCCGTGCCGGAGCCGGAGGGCGTCACCGTGCGCATGGTGGGCGCGGACGACCCCGCCCTGGAGACGGCCGTCGCCGCCCCGTTCGCGGCCTTCGGCATGGACCCGCAGCCGGGCACCGCGGACCGGGTCGCCGAGCGGATCACGGCCGGGCTCACCCGGCTCGCCGCGGCCCTCGACGGTGCGGGCGCCCTCTCGGCGGGCCAGCACCAGCCCGTCGGGGTGGTCTCGGAGGTCGTGGGCGTCGGCACGGTCCCGGCGGCCCGGCGGCGGGGCCTCGGCCTCGCGGTGACGGCCGCGCTGGCCGCGGACGCCCGGGCCAGGGGCGTGGAGCTGGTGTTCCTGTCGGCCACCGACGCGGACGTGGCCCGGCTCTACGGCCGGCTGGGCTTCCGTACGGTCGCGACCGCTCTGATCGCGGAGGCGGAGGAGGCGTAGACGGCCGGGCGCCGACGGGGACGGGGACGGGGACGGAGACGGAGACGGAGACGGAGGCGGGGACGGAGGCGGAGGAGGGGCCGAGGCGGAGACGTATCCGCAGGTCAGGGCGGGTCGAAAAACTTCTTGGAAAGAAGTTCGCCGAAGCTGTCACATCCTCCTCGTGCGCTCCGTCAGTGCAGTGAAAGCGAAGAACGAGAGACGCTGAGGAGCGATCACCATGGCCCTGCACGAGCCCAAGGCCCGTATGACGAACCCCGCCTACGTCCTTCCCGACGCCGCCCCGGCGATCATGAACCTGGTGAAGGCCGCTCGTCAGGGCGGGGTCGAGGAGTCGACGCTCGAGCTCGTGCACCTGCGGGCCAGCCAGATCAACAACTGCGGCTTCTGCGTCGACTTCGGCGTCAAGAGCGCCAAGAAGGCCGGGGTGAGCGACGAGAAGCTGTTCGCCGTCGCCGCCTGGCGCGAGGCGCCGTTCTTCTCCGACGAGGAGCGTGCGGCCCTGGCGCTCGCCGAGGCCGCCACGCGGCTCGCGGACGCCACGGACGCGGTGCCGGACGACGTCTGGGACGCGGCCGCCGACCACTACGACGAGAAGCAGCTCGCCTCGATCGTGCTGATGGTCGGCATCACCAACCTCTTCAACCGGCTCAACGTGACCGTCCGGCAGCCGGCCGGCGTGGCCGTCTAGCCGCCCGTGCCGGGCCGCGGCCGCCGCACCATCAGCACGTCCACCGGGTCCTCGGACCGGAGGGTGAACCCCTCCCGCTCGTAGAGACGGCGGGCGGCGCTGCCCTGCAGGACCACGAGGCTGACGGGCTCCCCTTCCCCGTCAGCGCGGGCGAGCAGGTCACGCAGCACCGCCGTCCCGAGGCCCCGCCCCTGGACCCCGGGGGCCAGGTAGAAGTGCTCCAGGTGCAGCCCCTCGCCGCTCTCGTCCGGGCGCACGGTGACGCATCCGGCGAAGGCTCCGTCCACCTCGACGACCGAGGTGTGGTCGGGCGAGAAGCCGTCCCGGAACCGCTGCCGCACCCGCTGTTCGTCGTAGCGGCCGAGCCGCTCCAGATCCTCCCGCATCACCTCCGCCCGCAGTTCGGCGATGGCCTCCACGTCAGCCGTCCGGACCGGGCGGAGCGACCAGTTCGTTTCCGCATACATGCATGCATCCTAAGGAGCTCTCCATGACCGCTCGCATCCCGAACCCCGCCATCGTCCTGTCCGACGTCGGCCCCGCGATCTTCCAGCTGATCAAGGCCGTCCAGTCGGGCAGCGACGTCCCCGCCAGCACCCTGGACCTGATCCACCTCCGGGCCAGCCAGATCAACAACTGCGGGTTCTGCGTGGTCGGCGGGGCGCAGAAGGCGCAGAAGGACGGCGAGACCGACGACCGGCTGCACGCCGTGGCGGCCTGGCGGGAGACCCCGTACTTCACCGACGCGGAGCGGGCGGCGCTCGCTCTCGCCGAGCACGCGACGCGACTGGCGGACCGCCCGGACGCGGTGCCGGACGCGGTGTGGGACGAGGCCGCGCGCCACTACAACGAGCAGCAGCTCGCCCAGATCGTGGCGTGGCTCGGGGTCACGAACCTCTTCAACCGGCTCAACGCGACGACCAGGCAGCCGGCCGGCCAGTCCTGGTAGTCACCGCGCGGCAGTAACCGGATCCGGGGCGTCCGCGTTGGTGCGGTCATGAAGAGGATCCTCACCGCAGCCGCCCTGACCTGTCTCGCCGCGGCGGGCGCCGTCTCCGCCGCCGGAAGCGCCACCGCCGACACCGGCGGGATGAACCTGCCCTCGGTCGTCCCGCTCAGCGGCGTCCTGACCCCCAAGGCGAAGCCGGCCGGCACGCCCGACCTGCCGCCCGCCAACGCGGCGGTGGAGCGGCTGCTGCCCGGACACCACTGAGCGGCGCGCACGGCGCGGCGAAAGGACGAAGAGGCGGGACCCCCCACGGGCCCGCCTCTTCGCGTTCTCGGGTGACTCGGGTGCGTACGCCCGTCGGCCGTCGGCCCGTCAGTCGGCGACGACCAGCGAGGGGGTCTCCTTCGTCAGGATCTCGCCGCGGAAGAACGCCGGGCTCCTCCGCTGCATGACCAGCATGATCACCACGCCGAGGAGCAGCAGGCCGACGCCGATCACGAAGACCGAGCCGACGCCGAGGACGGCGGAGCCGGAGCCGTAGGCCGGGTCCCACATGTCGTAGAGCGTCTTGCCGAAGACGGCGGTCAGCATGAGGCCGCCGAGCGCCGGCAGCAGGCCCTTGAAGGCGAAGTCGCGGGCCGAGCGGAAGAGCTCGCCGCGGAAGTACCAGACGCAGGCGAAGGCCGTCAGGGCGTAGTAGAAGCAGATCATCAGGCCGAGCGCGTAGATGGTGTCGACCAGGACGTGCTCGCTGACCAGGGTCATCACCGTGTAGAAGACGCCGGTGGCGACGCCCGCGACGATCGTGGCCTTGCCGGGGGTCTTGAAGACCGGGTGGACCTTGGTGAAG
This sequence comes from Streptomyces sp. NPDC059534, assembly GCF_042743475.1. Classification (NCBI taxonomy): domain Bacteria; kingdom Bacillati; phylum Actinomycetota; class Actinomycetes; order Kitasatosporales; family Streptomycetaceae; genus Streptomyces; species Streptomyces sp. NPDC059534. Next base: position 111,930 of record NZ_JBHWAQ010000025.1, on the reverse strand, counting down.
GACTTCGGCAGCGCCTCGTACGTGGACATCGCGAGCACCGTGCGGGCGACCGGGATGAAGGTCGTCTGGAGGCTAGCGGCCGCCGAGGCGAGGACGGCGACGAAGAGCAGGATGCCCAGGGTGGGGCCCATGACGGGGCCGGCGAGGGCGGCGAAGACGTTGTCGGAGGTCTCCGGGTTGGCGAGGCCGAGGCCCTGGTCGCCGGAGCCGACGACCATCTGGGCGGCGATGCCGGTGGCGAGGTACGAGCCGACCAGGACGACCATGGCGATGAGCGCGGCCCGGCCGGGGGTCTTGGCGCTGCCGGTGGTCTCCTCGTTCGACGCCATGCAGGCGTCCCAGCCCCAGTACATGAAGATCGAGAGCGAGAGCCCGGCGGTGAAGGCCGCGAAGGACTGCACCGCGAAGGGGTTCATCCAGGACCAGGAGAAGTCGACCGAGGTCTCGAAGGAGCCGGCCTTCGACAGCGCCATCGCGATGAAGAGGGCGAGGACGACGAGCTGGAGGCCGACGAGGGTGTACTGGAGGCCCTTGGTGGCGGTCATGCCGCGGTAGCTGATCGCGGTGGCGACGGCGATGAGCGTGAGGCAGGTGAGGATGTGGACGGCCTTGTCGTCGTCCAGGGCGGCGATGGAGTCGCTGCCGGTGATCTCGCCCGCGAGGAGCCAGAAGTAGGAGGTCGCGACGCCGGCCAGGTTGGAGAGCACGATGATCGTCGCGATGACGAGGCCCCAGCCGCACATCCAGCCGATCTTCGGCCCGAATGCCTTCACGGTCCAGGTGAACGAGGTGCCGCAGTCGGGCATGACCTTGTTGAGCTCCCGGTACGCGAAGGCGACGAGGAGCATCGGAAGGAAGCCGGCCAGGAAGATGGCGGGCATCTGCAGACCGACCTCGCCCGCGGTGGAGCCGAGCGTGGAGGTCAGGCAGTAGACGGGAGCGACGGTGGAGATGCCGATGACGGCACTGCCGAGGAGGCCGACGGAGTTTCCGCCGAGGCCCTTGGTGCGCACACCAGGGGCGCCGCTCGGGGCATCCGCGCCCCTTGCCGTGTCTCCGGCCTGGGGCCGGGCTTCCACCTGAGTCATGAACAGGACGTTAAATGCTGCGGTTTCCACATCCGGAAGATCAGAGTCCGCTCACTTGATCGATCATTGCCTTGCATTGCGAGGCCGAACCGGATGAAAGCCAATGATTGAAAGATCGACGACCGGGACGGACCGACCAACCGGTAGGTCCGCCGCCGGGTGTCCGATATGCGGGAACCGCAGCACTGTCCTGAATGTCCGATTCCAAATTTTCCCGAGGATTTTTCGGGAGGGGTCTCACCCCGGCCAGACGACCGCCTGGAGCTCGCTGTACGCGTGCAGCGCGTACGAGCCCACGTCCCGCCCCACACCGCTCTTCTTGAAGCCGCCGAACGGCGCCTCCATGTTCCGCCCGATGGTGTTCACGCCCACTCCGCCGGCCCGCAGCCGGGCCGCGACGCGGAAGGCGCGGGCGACGTCCCCCGACCACACGTAGTCGATCAGTCCGTAGTCGCTGTCGTTGGCCAGCGCGATGCCCTCCTCCTCGTCGTCGAAGGGGACGACCACCACGACGGGGCCGAAGATCTCCTCCCGCACCACCCGCATCTCGTTGGTGCAGTCCGCGAGGAGCGTCGGGGCCACGTAGAAGCCCCGGGCGAAGTCCGGACGCTCGCCACCCACGACGACCCGGGCCCCTTCCTTCCGCCCCAGCTCGACGTACGACTCCACCCGGTCGCGGTGGGCCGCCGAGATCACCGGGCCGACGACCGTGCCCCGCTCCGCCGGGTCCCCCACCTTCATGAAGGCCAGGTAGCCGGTCAGCTTCTCGATCAGCAGGTCGTGGACCCCGCGCTGCACGAGCACCCGGGTGGGGGCCGTGCAGATCTGTCCGCTGTAGAAGGCGAACGTCGTCCCGATGCCCGTCACCGCCGAGTCCAGGTCCGCGTCGTCGAAGACGAGCGCGGCCCCCTTCCCGCCCAACTCCATCAGCTGCCGCTTGAGCGAGCGGCCGCAGACCTCGCCGATCGCCTGCCCGACGGCCGTGGAGCCGGTGAACGAGACCATGTCGACGTCCGGGGAGTCCACGGCCGCCTCGCCGACCGCCTGCGCGGAGCCCGTGACGACGTTCACCACGCCCGCCGGGACCCCGGCCTCCGCCAGCGCCCGGGTCATCGCGTACACGGAGAGCGGGTCCTGCGGGGCCGGCTTCACCAGGACCGTGTTGCCCATGGCGAGCGCCGGGGCGATCTTGCCGGCCGGGTTGGCCCAGGGGTTGTTGTACGAGGTGATGCAGGTGACCACGCCGACCGGGCGGCGGACCGCCACCGCGCCGAACACCCCGGCCTTCCCCATCGGCCCGGCCTCGTTGATCTGCGGGGGCAGTGCCTGCTCGACCGGTTCGAGCGCGCCCCGCGCGTACCGCCGGAAGCGGGAGGCGCCGACCGCGACCTGCATGCCGCGGGCGGTGCCGGTGGTGGCGCCGGTCTCGGCGCGGGCGAGGAGCGTGTTCGCCTCGGCGTCGCGGGCCATGAGGTCCGCGGCCCGGTCGAGGATCGCGGCCCGCTCCTCGGGCCTGGTGCGCGACCAGCCGGCGAAGGCGTCGCGGGCCGCGGCGGCGGCCTCGTGCACCTGGGCGCGGGACGCCTCGGGGGCGAGGCCGACGACCTCCTCGGTGGCCGGGTCGATCACCTCGTAGTGGCCGCCGTCGGGCTCGACCCACTCGCCGCCGATGAAGAGCTTCTCCGTGCGTGTCATCGTGTGGCCACCGTCCTCGTGTCACGGCCGGAGCGCAGCACCTTCCCGGGGATCGCGCCGGTCACCTCGTCGTCCCGTACCGTCTCCACGCCGTTGACCCGGACCGACACGATCCCGATCGCGCGCGAGTCGAGCCGCGGGCTGTCCCCCGGCAGGTCGTGCACGAGGGTCGCCGGGCCCGCGTCGATCCGCTCCGGGTCGAAGAGGACGAGGTCGGCGTGGAAGCCCTCCTCCACCCGGCCGCGCTCGCGCAGGCCGAAGAGGCGGGCCGGGTCGTCGCTGAGCATCTTCACGGCGCGCTCCAGCGGCACCAGCTTCCGGCCGCGCAGGCAGTCGCCGAGGAAGCGGGTGGTGTAGGGGGCGCCGCACATCCGGTCCAGGTGCGCGCCGGCGTCCGAGCCGCCGAGCAGGACGTCCTCGTGGTCCCAGGTCTCCCGGCGCAGCGCCCAGGAGTCCGGGTCGTTGTCGCTGGGCATCGGCCACAGGACGGTCCTGAGGTCGTCGTTGGCGCAGATCTCGACGAGGCACTGGAAGGGGTCCTGGCCGCGTTCGGCGGCGATGTCCTTCACGACCCGGCCGGTGAGGCCCTGGTTCTCGCGACTGTAGGTGTCGCCGATGACGTACCGGCCGAAGTGGGCGAGCCGCCGGAAGACCCCGGCCTCCCTGGAGTCGGCGCGCAGCAGCATCGCGGCCCGTACCTCGGGGTCGCGGAGCTTCGCGATCCGCTCGGGGACGGGGAGGGCGAGGACCTCGCCCCAGCCGGGGATGAGGTTGAGCGCGCAGAAGGTGCCGAGGGACATGTTCATGGGGGTGAGGATCGGCATGGTGAGGGCGACGATCCGGCCGCCGGACTTGCGGGCCCGTTCGGAGGCGGTGAGCTGGCGCGGGACGCGTTCGGGGACGGCGGCGTCGATGGTGAGGACGTTCCAGTTGAGGGGCCGGCCGGCGGCGGCGGTCATCTCGACGAAGAGGTCGATCTCGGCGTCGGAGAACTGGTCGAGGCAGCCCGCGAGGATGGCCTCCAGCTGGGTGCCCTCGTGTTCGCCGACGGCCGTGGCGAGGGCGACGAGCTCGGCGGGTGTGGCGTGCCGTGAGGGGACGGGGGCGCCGTCGCCGTCGGAGTGGGTGGACGACTGGGTGGTGGACAGCCCCCAGGCCCCGGCCTCCATGGCCTCCTTGAGGAGGGCGACCATCCGGTCGAGCTGCTCGGGGGTGGGCCGGCCGCCGACGGCGTCGGCGCCCATCACGTACCGGCGCAGGGCGCAGTGGCCGACCATGAAGCCGGCGTTGACGGCGATCCGTCCGTCGAGGGCGTCGAGGTACTCGGCGAAGGACGACCAGCTCCAGTCGACGCCGTCCTCCAGGGCGGCCAGGGCCATGCCCTCGACCTTCGACATCATGCGGCGGGTGTAGTCGGCGTCCTCGGGCCGGTCCGGGTGGAGCGGGGCGAGGGTGAAGCCGCAGTTGCCGCCGGCGACGGTGGTGACGCCGTGGTTCATGGAGGGGGTGGCGTAGGGGTCCCAGAAGAGCTGGGCGTCGTAGTGGGTGTGGGGGTCGACGAAGCCGGGGGCGAGGACGAGGCCGGTGGCGTCCTCGCGGGTGCGGGCCTCCTCGCGGACGGTGCCGGGCTCGGCGACGACGGCGATGCGTCCGTCGCGTATCCCGACGTCGGCGGTGAAGGCGGGGGCGCCGGTGCCGTCCACGACGGTGGCGCCCGTGATCAGGTGGTCGAGCATGACGGTCCCTCTCTGCTTCTGCTCCTGGACGTGGCCCTGCCCCGGCCGCGGGCCGCCGCGGTCGGGGCGTTGCGGGCGGCGGTCCGGGAAGACGCCGCCCACGTGTGGGCCGGCTCCGTCGGCTACTGGCCCGCGGCCTGGCGGAAGCGGGTCGTGCGGTGGACGGGGTCCGTGTCGATCTTGGGGATGACGTGCTCGCCGATCAGCCTGATCGAGTTCATCGTGTCCTCGTACGAGATCCCGATCGGGAGTCCGAAGGAGAGCTGGTCGGCTCCGGCCTGCTCCCAGCGCTTGCACTGGGCGAGGACCTCCGAGGGGTCGCCGCAGATCATCAGCTCCTCCTGGATGAGGAGTTCGATGATCTCGGCCGAGTACTCGGGGAGGAGCTCGGGCCACTCGGGGACGCCCTCCGGCCGGGGGAAGGTGTCGTGGTAGCGGAAGAGCAGCGACTGGAGGTAGTTGAGGCCGCCGCCGACGGCGATCTCGACGGCCTTGTCGTGGGTCTCGGCGCAGATCGCCGTGGAGGTGACCATGACGTTGTCGTTGACGAAGTCGCCGATGGCCTTCGCCTCCTTGATGGCCGTCTTGTACGACTCGACGACCCACTCCATGTCGGAGACCTTCTGCACGCTGAAGCCGAGGACGCCGAGGCCCTTCTTCCCGGCCATGGCGTACGAGGAGGGGGACCCGGCCGCGTACCACATGGCGGGGTGGGACTTCCCGTACGGCTTGGGGAGCACCTTGCGGGGCGGCAGCGACCAGTGCTTGCCCTGGAAGCCGACGTACTCGTCCTGGAGCCACATCTTGGGGAACTCGGCGATCGTCTCCTCCCACAGCTCCTTGGTGTGGTTCATGTCGGTGATGCCCGGCATGAACCCGAGGATCTCGTGGGAGCCCGCGCCGCGTCCGGAGCCGAACTCGAAGCGTCCGGCGGAGAGGTGGTCGAGCATGGCGACCTTCTCGGCGACCTTCACCGGGTGGTTGACCGGGGCGAGCGGGTTGAAGATGCCGGAGCCGAGGTGGATGCGCTCGGTGGCGTGGGCGAGGTAGCCGAGGTAGACGTCGTTGGCCGAGAGGTGCGAGTACTCCTCCAGGAAGTGGTGCTCGGAGGCCCAGGCGTACTTGAACCCGGACTTGTCCGACTGGATGACGTACTCGGTCTCCTCCATGAGTGCCTTGTGCTCGGCTTCGGGATCGGTCTCGGCGCGCTTGCCGACGTATCCCTGCACGAAGATCCCGAATTCCAAGGGGGTTCACCGTCCTCATCGTTTCTGACGATCCGTCAGATCTTTGATGTGCCCGACTGTCGCACCACGGGGTGGGTGCGTCAATACCTGACGACTCGTCAGGTTCGCTTCTCAGAACAGACTCACGCCGGCGAGCCAGCCGCCGTCGATCACGAACGGCTGCCCGGTGATGTACGCCGACTCCTCCCCGGTCAGGAAGAGCGCCAGGGCCGCCACCTCCTCCGGGCGCCCGATCCGCCCGAGCGGCACGAGTTTGCGGTACAGCTCCGCCGTGGCCGCCGGGTCCACGCCCTCCGGATTGCTCATCGCCGTGTCGATCGCCCCCGGGCAGACCGCGTTCACCCGGATGTTCCGCGCCGCCAGCTCCAGCGCCGCGACCCGGGTGAGCCCGAGGACGGCGTGCTTGGAGGCCGCGTACGCGCCGACCCCGGCCATGCCGGTGAGCCCCGTGTACGAGGCGGTGTTGACGATGGTCCCGCCCCCGGCCGCCGCGATCTCCGGGGCGACCGTGCGGATGCCGAGGAAGCAGCCGGTCTGGTTCACCGACACGATCGCCTGGAACTCCTCCAGCGGGGTGGAGAGCAGCTCGTTGAAGCGGAGGATGCCGGCGTTGTTCACCAGCCCGTCGATCTTCCCGAACCGCTCCGTGGCGACGGCCACCGCCGCCTCCCACTCCTCCTGGCGGGTCACGTCCAGGTGGACGAAGGCCGCCCGCTCCTCCCCCAGCTCCTTGGCCAGCGCCTCGCCGGCGTCGTCGAGGACGTCCCCGAGGACCACCTTCGCCCCCTCGGCGGCGAAGAGCCGCGCCTCCTGCTCGCCCTGCCCGCGCGCCGCGCCGGTGACGAGGACGACCCGCCCGTCCAGCTTGCCCATGCCTGCCACGCTCCTCAGTTCAGGTGGGGTGCGACCTCCGTGCCGAAGGCCGCCATCTGGTCGATGAGTTCGGTGCGGCTCCGGGACCGGAACCGCACCTGGATCTGGTGCACGCCCATCTCCCCGTACGCCCGCAGGGAGGCCGCGATCTCCTCCGCCGGGCCGCTCAGGGTGCGGCGGCCGACGGACCAGCCGGGCGTGCCGACGTACAGCGGCTCGGCGATCGCGCCGACGGTGATCGGCGCGCCGATCCCGGCCTCGGCGCGCAGCCGCAGCAGCTTCTGGATCTGTACGGCGAGCTGCGCGCGCGGGTCGCCCTGCGGGAGCCAGCCGTCGCCCTTGAGCGCGGCGCGGCGCACGGCGGCCGGGGAGGAGCCGCCGACCCAGAGCGGGACGCGCTCCTGCGCGGGCCGGGGCAGCTGGCCCAGCTCCTTGAACGCGAACCGCTCCCCCAGGTGCTCGGGGTACTCCTCCGGCCCGAGCGCCGCCCGCAGCGCGTCGACGGTCTCGTCGAGCACGGCGCCCCGGCGCGCGAAGTCCACCCCCAGCACCTCGAACTCCTCCTGGACGTGCCCCGCCCCGACCCCGAGCACCAGCCGCCCGCCCGAGAGGTGGTCGAGCGTCGCGTACGCCTTGGCCGTGACGAGCGGATGGCGCAGCCCGACGACGGCGACGTGCGAGAGGAGCCGGATCCGCTCGGTGGCGGCGGCCAGGAAGGAGAGCGTGGCGACCGGGTCGTACCAGACGGTGCTCATCGCCCCGGCGAGGCGCCGGGGGATGGCGACGTGGTCGCAGCTCGCGAGGTAGTCGAAGCCGTGCGATTCGGCGGCGCGGGCGATCGTGAGGAGATCGGCGGGCCCGGCGGTGGCCTCCCAGGGCTCGGCGTAGATCGCGCTCTGCGACTGGATCGGCAGCTGCATCCCGTAGACCACCATGAGGAACCCCCTTGAGTTCTGGCCCGTGCGACCCGGATTTGACGATCCGTCATTTGAGTGAGCGGGGCCCATGCTCGTACCTGACGGTCCATCAGGCAAGGCTCGCGCGTCGCGGGCTGCCGGATGCCCCGCCCGTCCCGGCCGTCCCGGGACAGGCTCGCGGCCGTCCCGGGACGCGGATCCCCCCTTTTCCGCGCGGCGCGGCGGAGACCCGGCTCTACGCTCACGGCCGGACACCGGCGCCGCACCCGGCCGCGGTGCCGATCGGACAGCACTCACAGGGGAACCCATGCACACGAGCAGGAAGATCACCGCGCTGCGCGCACTCGGGACGGTCGTCGCGGCCCTCGGCCTGGTGGCCGGCGTCCAGGCGTCGCCCGCCGGCGCACAGGACCTGGGCGGCCTCGCCTACAAGAACCTCAACAGCCAGCGGTACCTGGAGGTCGGCGGCTGGTCCACCGCCAACGGCGCCCTCGTGAACCAGTGGGACTACCACGGCGGCTCGAACCAGGGCTGGGCCTCCACCGGCAGCTGGGTGAACGGCCGCTGGTGGGGCACCGAGAGGAACGCCAACAGCGGCAAGTGCCTGGAGGTCGCCGACTGGAGCACGGCCAACGGCGCGACCGTCCGCCAGTGGGACTGCCACGGAGGCGCCAACCAGATGTGGGACGAGCACTTCATCAACGACGATGTCTTCTACCTGATCAACAAGCACAGCGGTAAGTGCCTGGAGATCAGCGGCTGGAGCACGGCCAACGGCGCCCGGGCGCAGCAGTGGGACTGCACCGGGGGCACCAACCAGATGTGGACGGTCCGGGCCAGGGGCTGACGTGCGACCGGCGGATCAGGAACGGAGGACCTGATCCGCCGGGACGGGACACGGGCCGTGCCACCGGTCACGGCCGCCAGAGACCGTCCTCCGTCAGACCGAGCAGTTCGATCGCGTTGCCGCGCACGATCCGCTCGACGACGTCCGCCGGCAGATGGCCCATCTGCGCCTCGCCCACCTCCCGGGACTTCGGCCAGGTCGAGTCCGAGTGCGGGTAGTCCGTCTCGTACAGGACGTTCGCCGCCCCGATCGCGTCGAGGTTGCGCAGCCCGAAGGCGTCGTCGAAGAAGCAGCCGAAGACGTGGCCGGCGAACAGCTCGGACGGCGGGCGCAGCACCTTGTCGGCGACGCCGCCCCAGCCGCGGTTCTCCTCCCAGACGACGTCGGCGCGCTCCAGGATGTACGGGATCCAGCCGATCTGGCCCTCCGCGTACATGATCCGGAGGTTCGGGAAGCGCTCGAACTTGCCGCTCATCAGCCAGTCGACCATCGAGAAGCAGCAGTTGGCGAAGGTGATGGTGGAGCCGACCGCGGGCGGGGCGTCGGCGGAGGTGGACGGCATCCGGCTGGAGGAGCCGATGTGCATGGCGATGACCGTGCCGGTCTCGTCGCAGGCACGGAAGAACGGGTCCCAGTGGTCCGTGTGGACCGAGGGAAGCCCGAGGTGCGGCGGGATCTCCGAGAAGGCGACGGCCCGGACCCCGCGCGCGGCGTTGCGGCGGACCTCGGCGGCGGCCAGCTCGGGGTCCCAAAGCGGGATGAGGGTGAGCGGGATCAGCCGGCCGTGCGCCTCGGGCCCGCACCACTCCTCGACCATCCAGTCGTTGTAGGCGCGGACGCAGAGCAGCCCGAGTTCCCGGTCGGACGCCTCGGTGAAGGTCTGCCCGCAGAAGCGGGGGAAGGTGGGGAAGCAGAGCGCGGACTGGACGTGGTTGACGTCCATGTCGGCGAGCCGGTCGGGCACGGAGTGGGAGCCGGGCCGCATCTGCTCGTACGTGATGACTTCGAGCCGTATCTCGTCGCGGTCGTAGCCGACGGCGGTGTCGAGCCGGGTGAGGGGCCGGTGCAGGTTCTCGTACACCCACCAGTCGCCGATGGGCCCGTCGTCGCCCTTGGCCCCCATGACCGGGGCGAACTTGCCGCCGAGGAAGGTCATTTCCTTCAGCGGGGCGCGGACGATCCGGGGGCCGGTGTCGTGGTACCGGGACGGGAGGCGGTCCCGCCAGACGTGCGGGGGCTCCACGGTGTGGTCGTCCACCGAGATGATCTTCGGGAAGGTCTCCATGGCCTTCACGGTAGCGTTGATCTGACGGCCCGTCAGCTATCGGGGCGCCCTCGGCTTCCCCGGCGGCCGGACTGCGGCCGACCCGATGCTGACGGACTCCCTCCGGACAAGGCAGACTGTCCTGGGCGAAACCAGCGGTACGGGCAGGGGGAGCGATGGACCGTGAGAACGGGCCGCGAGTTCCGGTGCAGCGGGCTCCGAAGACGGGCCCGGACGCCACGGACGCGGCCACCGCGGACGCGGAAGCGTCCCCGGGTACGACCACACCTGCCGCCGGGACGACGGCGGCCACCACCACGACAGCCCCGCACGCGGCCCCCGCGGCCGCGCCCGGACCACTCCGCTTCGGCGTGCTCGGGCCCGTACGGGCATGGCGGGACGGCAAGCCCGTACCCACCGGATCACCCCAGCAGCGCGCCCTGCTCGCGGCCCTCCTCCTGCGCGGCGGCCGGACCGCCACCGCCCACGAACTCATCGACGCGCTCTGGGGAGAGGAACCCCCCTCGCAGGCGCTCGCGGCGGTCCGCACCTACGCCTCGCGCCTCCGCAAGGCGCTGGACCCCGACGTCCTGGTCAGCGAGTCCGGCGGATACGCCCTGCGCACCCCCGCCGGCGCGCTCGACGTCACCACCGCCCAGGAGCTCGCCGCCGAGGCCGAGAAGCTCCGGGCCGGCGGCGACCGGACCGGCGCCCGGGCCCGGCTGGCCGAGGCGCTGGACCTGTGGGACGGCGAGGTGCTGGCCTCCGTGCCGGGCCCGTACGCCGAGACGCAGCGCACCCGCCTGGAGGAATGGCGGCTCACCCTCCTCGAAACCCGCCTCGACATCGACCTGGAGGTCGGCGCCCACGCCGAGGCCGTCGCCGAACTGACCGCGCTCACCGCCGCGCACCCGCTGCGCGAACGGCTCCGCGAGCTGCTCATGCTCGCCCTCTACCGCAGCGGCCGGCAGGCCGAGGCGCTCGCCGTGTACGCGGACACGCGCCGGCTCCTCGCCGACGAACTCGGCGTCGACCCCACCCCCGAACTCTCCCGGCTCCAGCAGCGCATCCTCCAGGCCGACGCCGAACTCGCCCGCCCCGTCGAGGAGGCCGCCCCGGCCGCCGCACCCGTCGCCCGCCCCGCCCAACTGCCCGCGACCGTGCCCGACTTCACCGGCCGCGCCGCCTTCGTACGAGAGCTCGGCGGCCGGCTCGCCACGGCGGAGGGCCACGTCATGGCGGTCTCGGCCCTCGCCGGCATCGGCGGCGTCGGCAAGACCACGCTCGCCGTGCACGTCGCCCACGAGGCCCGGCCGCACTTCCCGGACGGCCAGCTCTACGTGGACCTCCAGGGCGCCGGCAACCGCGCCGCCGCCCCCGAGACGGTCCTCGGCTCCTTCCTCCGCGCCCTCGGCACACCGGACTCGGCCATCCCCGACTCCCTCGACGACCGGGCCGCGCTCTACCGCTCCACCCTCGACGGGCGCCGCGTCCTGGTCCTCCTGGACAACGCCCGCGACGCCGCCCAGATCCGCCCGCTGCTCCCCGGCACGGCGGGCTGCGCCGCCCTGGTCACCAGCCGGATCCGGATGGTCGACCTGGCGGGCGCCCACCTGGTGGACCTCGACGTGATGTCCCCCGAGGAGGCACTCCAGCTCTTCACCAGGATCGTCGGCGAGGAGCGGGTCCACTCCGAGCGGGAGGCCGCCCTCGACGTCGTCGCCGCCTGCGGCTTCCTCCCCCTCGCGATCCGCATCGCCGCGTCCCGACTGGCGGCCCGCCGCACCTGGACGGTATCCGTCCTCGCCGCCAAGCTCGCCGACGAGCGCCGCCGCCTGGACGAACTCCAGGCGGGCGACCTCGCCGTCAAGGCCACCTTCGAGCTCGGCTACGGCCAGCTCGAACCGGCCCAGGCCCGCGCCTTCCGCCTCCTCGGCCTCGCCGACGGGCCCGACATCTCCCTCGCCGCCGCGGCCGCCGTCCTCGACCTCCCCCTCTGGGACACCGAGGACCTCCTGGAGGCCCTCGTCGACACCTCCCTCGTCGAATCCGCCGCCCCGGGCCGCTACCGCTACCACGACCTGGTCCGCCTCTACGCGCGTGCGTGCGCCGACCGCGACGAACAGCCCCCCTCGGAGAAGGAGGCCGCGCTCTCCCGCCTCCTCGACTTCTACCTCTCGACGGCCGCCCGCGTGTACGCCATCGAGCGCCCCGGCGACCGGCTCGTCGACCACCTCGAACCCACCGCGCACCAGGGCCTCGCCCTCACCGACCGCCACGCCGCCGAGGACTGGCTCTATGCCGAGGCCAACTGCCTCCTGGCCGCCGTCCGCCAGTCCGCGTCCACCCCGGCCACCCTGCGCCGCGGGGTCGACCTGCTGTGGGCCTCCCTCGACCTGGCGGAGTCGGGCGCCAACTCACGGGAGTACGAGGCGGTGGCCACGGCGCTGCGGGAGGCCGCGGCCGGCGCCGGGGACGTCCGCGCGGAGGGCCGCGCGGCGCTGACCCTGGCCTACGTCCACCACCACCAGGGCCGCTTCGACCAGGCCGAGCGGGAGGCGGAGGACGTCGTCCGCATGGCCCGGTCCGTCGACGACCCGCTGCCCACCTGCTGGGCCTCGAACGCCCGCGGTGCCATCGCGCTCTACCAGACGCGCTACGAGGACGGCGACCGGCATCTCACCCTGGCCATAGCGGAGTTCCGCAGGGCCGGGGACCGCGCCGGCGAGGCCGCGGCCCTCTGCAACCTGTCCCGCATCCGGCTGGCGACGGGCCGGCAGGAGGACGCCGCCCGCATGGCCCAGCAGGGCGTCGACATGTACGACGAGATGGGCCACGCCCTGCGAGGCGCGAACGGGCGCTACGCGCTGGGCCTCGCGCTCACCCAGAGCGGGCAGCTCGCGGCGGCGGGCGAGCGGCTGCGCGAGGCGCTCGCCGTCTTCATGGACTGCCGCCAGAGGCTGTGGGAGGGCATGAGCCTCTTCCGTATCGCCGAGGTCGACATCGCGGCCCGGCGCTACGGGGCCGCGGCGGCGTGCGCGGAGAAGGCGCTGACCGTGCTCCGGGGCATCGGCGGCGACTGGCGCAGGGGCCAGGTCCTCACGGTGCTCGGCCGGGCCCTCGCGGGAATCGGCCAGTCGGGCCGCGCCCAGGTCTGCTGGCAGGAGGCGCTGGACATCTACGAGGAGCTGTCGGTGCCGGAGGCGTCCGAGGTCAGGGCGCTGCTGGCCGCCCGGGCGGCGGCCTGAACCCGGGCCCGTCCGGAGGGCGTTCATCATTCGTTTATCGCCTCCCGGCAGACTTCTCCTCATCGATCCGTCGCGTCGGGGGGCAGGCGGGTCGCCGGTGAGGTCCACACCCAGGGGCATTAGGGTGAGCGGCCCAGCGGAGCCCGCCCGACCGTCCACGGGGGAACAGCCGGGCGGGCTCCACCCACCAGCACGCGACACCACGATCAGGAGGGGATCGCCATGGGCGACATCAACGCCACGGACCCGATCAACACGCCGCAGGACCTGCACGCCACGGGCAGCGGAAGCGAGCAGATCGTCAGCAAGGACCTGCACGCCACGTCCGAGCCCGCGAACGCGATCGCGGACAAGGTCCTCGCCCGGGAGAAGCCGCCGGTCGCCACGACCGACGACCTGCACGCCACGTCCGAGCCGGCCAACTGAGCCATTCCCGACGGGGAGAGGTCGCGGCGGCGCCATCGGGGGAGCCGCCGGGGCCGACCGGGGAGGTCCGGCCGACGGGGGAGCACACGGGCTCGGGGGACGCCCGGCGGAACCAGGGGGGATCCGTCCGGGCAGGGCCCGTGCGCGACGCGGTCGGACCACCGCACGAGGAGGGGCCGGGCATCTGCCCGGCCCCTCCTCCCGTTCGCCCGGCGGGCGCCCGTCAGCGGGCCGTCCGGGCCCGCAGCTCCCCCTTCACCACCTTCCCGCCGGCGTTCCTCGGGAGTTCCGCGACGAACTCGACCTCCCTGGGGACCTTGTAGTTCGCCATCTCGCGCCGCGACCAGGCGATCAGGTCGTCCGCCGTCACCCGGGCCCCCGGCCGCCGGACGGCGAACGCCTTGCCGACCTCGCCGAGCCGCGGATCGGGGATCCCTATGACGGCGACGTCCGCGATGTCGGGGTGGAGGCCGAGGAGCTGCTCGATCTCGGCCGGGTAGGCGTTGAAGCCGCCGACGATGAACATGTCCTTGAGCCGGTCGGTGATGCGCAGGTTCCCGGCCTCGTCGAGGACGCCGACGTCGCCGGTGTGGAGCCAGCCGTCCGCGTCGATCGCGGCGGCCGTCGCCTCGTCGTCCTCGAAGTAGCCGCTCATCACGTGGTGGCCGCGGACGAGGACCTCCCCGCCCGGGGAGAGCCGGAGTTCGGTGTCGGGGATGGGGCGGCCGGAGGTGGTGGCGACGGTCCCGTCCGGGTCGTCGCGGCGGCACATGGTGACGATGCCGCTCGCCTCGGAGAGGCCGTACGCCGTGAGGACCGTGCCGACGCCGAGGTCGGCGCGGAGGCGTTCGACGAGCCGGAGCGGGACCACGGCGGCGCCGGTGACGACCAGCCGGAGCGAGGAGAGGTCGTGGGCCGGGCGGGCGGGGTGGTCGAGGAGGGACTGGTGCAGGGTGGGCGGGCCGGGCAGGACGGTGATCCGCTCGGCGGCGATGTTGGCGAGGACGGTGTCGACGGTGAAGACGGGCTGGGGGACGATCACCGCGCCGCGCATCAGGCAGGCGAGGATGCCCGCCTTGTAGCCGAAGGTGTGGAAGAAGGGGTTGACCACCAGATAGCGGTCGCCCTCCCGGAGGCCGGCGAGCTCGGACCAGACCGCGTAGCAGCGCAGGCTCTGGGCGTGGCTGATGACGGCGCCCTTGGGGCGGCCGGTGGTGCCCGACGTGTAGATGATGTCGGAGGGGGCCTCGGGGTCGACGGCGTCGGCGCGGGCGCGGACCCGGGCGGCCGGGACCCGGTCGCCCTCGGCGAGGAACGCCTTCCAGGTCGTCCACTCCGGCTCGTCGGGCGCGGTGTCGCCGAGGACGACGGCCTTCTCCAGGTGCGGGAGGTCGACGCCGGAGCGGCGCAGGGAGGCCACGTAGGAGGTGCCGAGGAAGGTGCCGGTGACGAAGAGCAGGCGGGCCCGGGAGCGCTGGAGGACGTAGGCCGCCTCGGTGCCCTTGAAGCGGGTGTTCAGGGGGACGAGGACGGCGCCGGCGGTGACGGCGCCGAGGGCCGCGACGATCCAGTCGAGGGTGTTGGGGGCCCAGATCGCGACCCGGTCGCCGGCCCTGATGCCGGTGGCGAGACAGGCCGCGGCGGCGCGTTCGACGCGCTCGCCGAGTTCGGCGTATCCGACGCGGACACGGCCGTCGACGACGGCCTCCCGAGCTCCGTACCGCTCGGCCGCCGCCCGTACGAGACCGGGGATCGTGCCCCACTCCAGGTCGCCGCGCATAGCACCCTCCCTTTAGCTGACTATCCGTCAGATTAGAGGTAGCCTGACGCGCTGTCAGTAGTACTGCCCCTGCCTGTCGTTGCTGTCGTACGCGGAGGTCGACGTGCTCAAGGACGCCACAGCGATCGTCGGAATCGGACAGACCGCCTTCGCCAAACACCTGCCCGAGACCGAGAAGACCCTCGCCTGCCGGGCGATCCTCGCCGCCCTCGACGACGCCGGGATCGCCCCTGACGAGGTCGACGCCTTCGCCTCCTACACGATGGAGGAGACCGACGAGGTCGAGGTCGCCAAGTCCATCGGCGCCGGCGACGTCACCTTCTTCTCCAAGATCGGCTACGGCGGAGGCGGCTCCTGCGCCACCGTCGGCCACCTCGCCGCGGCCGTCGCCACCGGACAGGCGAGCGTCGGCGTCGCCTGGCGGTCCAGGAAACGGGGCTCGGGCCCCCGCCCCTGGAAGAACACCGCCGTCCAGCTGCCCACCCCCGGCCAGTGGACCCGCCCCTACGGGCTGCTCCGCCCCGCCGACGAGATCGGCATGCTCGCCCGCCGCTACATGCACGAGTACGGCGCCACCCGCGACCACCTCTTCAACGTCGCCCTCGCCTGCCGCAACCGCGCCAACCAGAACCCCGCGGCGATCATGTACGACCGCCCGCTGACCCGCGAGATGTACATGACCGCCCGCTGGATCAGCGAACCCCTCTGCCTCTTCGACAACTGCCTGGAGACCGACGGGGCACTGGCCTGCGTCGTCGTCTCCGCCGAGCGGGCCCGCGACTGCCGGCAGAAGCCCGTGTACGTCCACTCCGCCGCCCAGGGCCTGCCCGCCCAGCACCACGGCATGGTCAACTACTGGAACGACGACCCGCTCTCCGGACCCGCCTGGACCGCCGCCCGGCACCTGTGGAAGCAGGCCGACTTCGGCCCCCAGGACGTCGACGTCGCCCAGATCTACGACGCCTTCACCCCGCTCGTACCGCTCTCCCTGGAGGGCTACGGCTTCTGCGGACGCGGCGAGGGAGCCGCCTTCACCGAGGGCGGGGCCCTGGAGATCGGCGGCCGGCTGCCCCTCAACACCGGCGGCGGCGGCCTCTCGGAGGCGTACGTCCACGGCTTCAACCTCATCACCGAGGGCGTGAAGCAGCTCCGCGGCACCTCCACCGCCCAGGTACCCGACGCCGCCACCTGCCTGGTCACGGCGGGCGAGGGCGTCCCCACATCGGCCATCCTGCTGAGGAGCTGACTCCAGATGCTGACACCGGTCACCGACGAGGACGGCGCTCCCTTCTGGGAGTACACCGCCCGGGGCGAGCTCCGCGTCCAGGGCTGCGCGGCCCCCGACTGCGGCGCGCTGCGCTTCCCGCCCCGCCCCTGCTGCCCGCACTGCCGCTCCTTCGACAGCGAGTGGCGGCTGATGTCCGGCAGGGGCCGGATCTGGTCGTACGTGCTGCCCCACCCGCCCCTGCTGCCCGAGTACGCCGCCCAGGCCCCGTACAACGCGGTGCTCGTCGAACTCGCCGACGCCCCGCACATCCGCCTCGTCGGCAACGTCGTGGCGGACCCGGACGCGCCCCTGAACTCGGTCGACCCCGCCCGGCTGCGCATCGGCGCCCCGGTACGGGTGGCCTTCACCGAGATCGACGGCGTCACCGTCCCGCGCTGGCTCCTGGAGCGCGGGTGAGCATCCGGGTCGAGCACGACAAGGAGTCCGGGGTCGCGGTCGTCACCCTCGACCGGGCCGCGAAGCACAACGCCCTCACGCTGGACATGGCCCGCGGACTCGGCTCCGTCTGGCGCGGATTCCGCTACGAGGACGACGTCCGCGCGATCGTCGTCACCGGCGCCGGCGGGCGGGCCTTCTGCACCGGGATCGACCGGGCGGACGCCGGGAACGTGCCGCAGCCCTCGTCGCCGTACACGATCGACGACCCGCTCCTCACGATCGGCCCCAAGGCGAACGACCTCTGGAAACCGGTGATCGCCGCCGTCGAGGGCATGGCCTGCGGCGGGGCCTTCTACCTCCTCGGCGAGGCCGAGTTCCTGATCGCCGGCGAGGGGGCCGAGTTCTTCGACCCGCACACCACCTACGGGATGGTCAGCGCCTTCGAGACCGTCCACATGGCGCAGCGGATGCCGTTCGGGGAGGTCGCCCGGATGGCCCTGATGGGCAGCGCGGAACGGATCTCGGCCCGGCGGGCGTACGAGACGGGCCTGGTCAGCGAGGTCACCGCGGCCGGTGGGGCGCTGGCCGCGGCCCGCCGGGCGGCCGCCGTCATCGCCTCCCATCCGACGGAGGCCGTACAGGGGACGGTCCGGGCGCTGTGGTCCACCAGGGAGGCGGCCCGCGCCCAGGCCCTCGCGCACGCCCCGCACCTGGTGACGCTCGGGAACCTGCCGGCGGACCGGCAGGCCGGCCTGTTCACGGCGCGGACGAAGGGCCACCGGACGCGGTAGGGGTCGCGGTGGCGTCCTGCTCGCGGACGTCGTACACCCAGCAGTTCCGGACCTTGTCGACGGCCTTCGGGGTCTTCATCGCGATCTCGAAGGTCTTCGTCTCCCCGCCGCCGACGGTGACGACGGTCTCGGCCGAGTCCACCGCCGAACCCGTGGCGCCCTTGAACTCCAGGGTGACCCGGTACGTCCCCGTGTACGCGCCCTTCGAGGTGATGCGCAGGGTCGCCGTGGTGTCGGCGGCACGGGCCGGCTTGCCCTTGCCCTTCCGCCGGCCCGGCTTCACGCAGTCGACGACCACGACCTCCGCCCCGGCTCGCGACGGCGACGGACTCGCCGTGGCCGTGGAGCCGCCCGAGCCGTCGTAGTCGTCGTTGCTCTTCTCGTCGCTGGAGCAGCCGCCGCCCGAGTCGTCGTCGGAGCCCGAGTGGCTCCGGCTCTTGCCGCTCTTGCTCTTCCCGCTGCCACCGCCGCTGCCGTGGCCGCCCTTCCCGGTGTGGAAGCCGGTCAGCGCGAGCACCACCACCGTCAGTGTCGCCGCGAGCTTCAGGCGTGTCCGTACCATCGCCGCCCCGTCTTTCTGTCGTGTCCGCGCCACCCTAGGGGATGCCCCGGTGCCGCGTGGCGGGCCCCCCGCACCGGGCGTAGCGTCGGGAACGAGAGCCGAACGGACGGGAGGCCGCATCGATGATCCGCAACGTCATCGGCTCGGTCCTGGCTCTCGCCGGAGCGACGGCCGCCGTCTGGAGCCCCTTCCGTGCCTGGTACGACGGCCGTCACGGACGCGACTACGCCATCGACGAGCTCTTCACCGGCATCACCGGCACGAAGTCCGACGTGCTCGGTTCGATCCTGCTGCCGTTCGCCTTCGCCGCCCTCCTCACGCTCGTCGGCGTGGTGTTCCGCTCCCGGCTCCTGGTCGCCCTCGCCGGACTCGTCGTCCTCGGCTTCACGGTCTTCTGGATGGTGCGGGTCGGGCAGGCCGAGGGCAGCCTCGTGATCGCCGGTGACGGCAGGGGACTCGGCGACGGCGTCGCGAACGCCTTCGGCGGCGGGATCCTGCTGCTCCTCGGCGCGCTCGTCATGTCGGGCCGCCGGGCCCCTCCGCACCGGGTGGACCAGGAGTACCGGCCCACCCACCCCACGCTCGACGGCCCGCCGCCCGTGGCCGGCGGCGACCCGGACGCGCCGAGCCGCCCTCCGCAGGCGTCGACCCCCTACGCGGAGACCCGCACCTTCGACGTGCCGACGCCGGACCCCGAACGCGAGAACCCGCCGCCGCGGGGCTAGACCCCACGGGCGACGGGTTCCCCCGGTCCGTTCCTCCCGCCCTAGCGCCCGGCGGATCCCCGGCCCGTGGCCGTGCCCTTCACCGCGTCGAGCGCGTACACACAGCGGTCCTTGCTGCACGCGTACACGACCCCGCCCTTCGCCACCGGCGAGCCGGTGATCTCGCCGCCGGTGGCGAGCTTCCAGCGGAGCTGTCCGCCGTTCGCGTCCAGCGTGTAGAGGACGTGGTCGGCCGATCCGAAGTGGATCCGGCCGTCGGCGACGACCGGCGAGCCCACGAGCTCCCCGCCCGCCGCGAACCGCCACCGGGGGGTGCCGGTGACCGCGTCGAGCGTGTACAGCGCGCTGCCGCTGCCGACGTGGACGTTGCCGTCGGCGACCAGCACCGGCTCCGCCGACTGGCGCGGCTCGGTCGCGATCCGCCAGCGGTCCTGCCCGGTGGTCGCGTCGAGCGCGTACACCGTGCCGAGGTGGTCCGAGAGGTACACCCCGCCGCCCGTGACCGCGGGTCCCGGCGCGAACGCCGGCGGCGAGAGGAAGACGGCGGGCGCCTCGAAGTGCCAGCGGACGTGCCCGGCGGCGATGTCGATCGACAGCACCCGGGTGCCCGCGGAGACGTACACGCAGCCGTCCTCGGCCGGAGCCACCCGGACCGGCACGTTGGCGCAGGAGGCCGCGTCGCCGATCGGGTACGACCAGCGCTCCACGCCCGTCCGGGCGTCGAGCGCCTGGAGCCGGGCCTCCCGCCACACGTACACGGTGTCGCCGTGCACGGCGGGCCCCGCCTCCGGGGTCTCGAAGTCGGTCTGCGCGCCGGTGATCTCCCACAGCTTGGCGCCGTTGGACGCCTCCCAGCCCTGCACGCCGCCGCCGCGGGTACCGGTGACGACCGTGCCCCGGTCGACCTGGAGCGAGTACACCCAGGCGTCCGTGTGCAGCCGCCACCGCTCGCCGCCGTCGGTGGCGTCCAGCGCGTACAGCGTGGGGCCGTCGGAGGCGTGGATACGGCCCGAGGACACCGCCATCGACCAGGCCACGTCCCGCGTCTTGAACTGACGCCGGCCGCTGCCCGTGTCCAGGGCGTGCACCTCGAAGGAGGTCACGTACAGCAGGTCGCCGTCGACGACCGGCGTGCCCCACACGTCGTTCGACATGCGGAAGCGCCACGGCCGCCAGTGGCCCGGCTCCGGCGGCGGCTGCGGGGCGGCGGCCTGGTCGGTGCCCTGCGCGGGGACGTTCAGCGGACGGGAGCCGGGCGCCGGGCCGGGCTCGGCGCCGTGCGGGCCGCCGCCGGGCGGACGGATCCAGCCGGTCGCCGGGCCCGCGTCGGCACCCCGGCCGAGGGCGAGCGCGGCACGGGTGTCGGCGACCCGGGGGCCGGGGCCGATGGGCACCGTCGCGCCGCCGAGCCGCACGGGACCGCCCGCGCTCTCGGCGGGACCCGCGTGCCGGCCGCCCGGGCCGCCGACCGGCTCGGGGTGACGGCCGCCGCCGACGGGAGCCGGCGGACGGGCGCCGCCCGGCGACCGGTCCGGGAAGCGCGGGTCGGCGAACCCGTCCGGCGGGTCCGCGGGAACCGGCGGCAGCGGCGTACGGCCGCCGCCCCGGCGCCGCTCGATCATGGCGGTGGCGCTGTGCGGCAGCCACGCCGAGGCCGTACCGCTGTCGTCGCTGCCGGGGCCGAAGAGGTGCGGGGCCAGCTGCGCCTGGAGGTCCGCCGGGGTGGGCCGGCGGGTGACGTCCGTCTGCATGCAGGAGTCGATGAGCGGCCGCAGCTCGTCGGGCAGGCCCTCCAGGTCGGGGCCCTCGCGGAGCAGCATGAACACCGTCTCGACCGGGTTGGCGCCGTGGAACGGCGCGTGGCCGGTGGCGGCGAACACCAGCATCGAGCCCAGCGAGAAGACGTCGCTGGCGCCGGTGACGCTGCGCGAGTCCCTGGCCTGCTCGGGCGACATGTAGGCCGGGGTGCCGACGGCGACATTGGTCATGGTCAGGCGCGTGTTGGAGACGCCCGACGCGATGCCGAAGTCGATCACCCGGGGGCCGTCCTCGACGACGAGGACGTTGGAGGGCTTCAGGTCGCGGTGGACCAGACCCGCGCCGTGGATGGACTGCAGGGCCTCGGCCACACCGGCGGCCAGCCAGCGGACGGCCTGGGCCGGCAGCGGCCCGCACTCGTTCACTATCTCTTCGAGGGAGGGCGCCGGCACGTACGCCGTCGCCAGCCAGGGCACCGCCGCACGCGGGTCGGCGTCGACGACCGCCGCCGTATAGAAGCCGGAGACCGCCCGGGCGGCCTCCACCTCCCGGGTGAAGCGGACCCGGAACAGCTGGTCCTCCGCGAGCTCCGTGCGCACGGTCTTGATCGCCACGCGCCGACCCGAGGCCGACCGCGCCAGATAGACCAGGCCCATGCCACCCGCGCCGAGCCGGCCCAGCACCTCGAAGGGCCCGATACGTCTCGGGTCGTGCTGCGTCAGCTGTTCCACTTGCCTGCCACCTCCCCGTACGGGCCATGAGGGTACGGCCCCGTGGCCCTGATTCTTCCTGTCCGGGGCCCCGGTTGCGAACCCGGGGGCGGATCGGGGTGTCACAGGTCATTTCGGCGGCGAACGGTCAGCTCTCGTGAGCGGGTTCCGCGGGGGTTCTCGGCTCGGCGAGAACCGCGAAACGGGCGCCCTGGTTGTCGTGGAGGACGGCGATGCGGCCGTGGGGGG
Source organism: Streptomyces sp. NPDC059534 (assembly GCF_042743475.1). Taxonomy (NCBI): domain Bacteria; kingdom Bacillati; phylum Actinomycetota; class Actinomycetes; order Kitasatosporales; family Streptomycetaceae; genus Streptomyces; species Streptomyces sp. NPDC059534. The sequence goes on along the minus strand of NZ_JBHWAQ010000025.1, from coordinate 90,348 downwards.
TGTCGAAGGGCGGGGTGGCGACCCGGCCGCCGAGGCGTTCGGTGACGGCGCACGCCTCGTCGCAGTCGTGGACGGCGAAGTAGACGAGGACGTGACCGGGCATCTCGGCGGGGAAGTCGTCGGTGATGACGGCGCGGCCGCCGAAGGCGCTGTCGTCGCCGGGGCGGGAGCCGGGGGGCGACCAGACGCGGTAGTCGAAGGAGGCGTCCCTGCCTTCCTCGGCGGCGTCGGCCTGGCGGCCGAGGTAGCCGAAGACGGTGGCGTAGAAGGTGTCGACGGCGTCCGGCCTGCGGGTGTACACCTCCATCCAGCAGAAGGCGCCCGGTTCGTTCGTGACGGCGAAGCCGTCGTCGTCGCCGGCCTGGCGGAGGCCGAAGACGGCGCCGCCGGGGTCGGCGGCGAGGGCCAGGACGCCGAAGGGACCCACGGGGTAGGGCTCCATGACCATCTGCCCGCCGGCGGCCTTGATCCGGCTGGAGAGGGTGCCGGCGTTCTGGGTGGCGAGGTAGAGGGTCCAGGTGGTGGGCATGCGGCCGTCCCGCTTCGGGACGAGTCCGGCGGCCCGGCGCCCGTCGAGGAGGGCCTCGTCGCGGTCGGGGTCGAAGGTCCAGCCGAAGAGCTCGCCGTAGAAGCGCTTGCCCGCTTCCAGGTCGGGGAGCTGTGCGTCCACCCAGCAGGGGGTGCCCTCAGTGCGTACGGCCATGCCTCCACGCTAGGACGGCGGGGGCACCCCCGCACGGCCCGCACGCATCGAAATGCGAACAGAGTGGCGATTTATCGGCTCTTTACGGCCCCGCGGCCCTTGGGATACCTGGGTTGTCCACCGAAGTTGTCCACAGGCTGTTCATAAGCCTATTCGGGTGCGGGACTCCCCCGGCCCGCTCGAGAACGCCCGCAAGCTGGCTTGAACCCGCCCCTCCGCCCCGGCCCGCACACCCGTGCCGACCTCGCAGAACGCTGCCGGAACAGGCCCGCACCCCATTTGCACTCGGCCGAATCGCGCGCCGATCGCCCCTCGGTAAGCTGACGGCATGACAGGACAAGTACGCACCGTCGACGGCCGCGTGGCCGGACGACGCGGCCAGGCGACGCGGCAGAAGCTGCTCGACTGCCTCGGTGAGATGCTCAGCTCCTCGCCCTACCGGGACGTCAAGGTCATCGATGTGGCCCGGAAGGCGGGTACTTCACCCGCGACGTTCTATCAGTACTTCCCGGACGTCGAGGGAGCGGTCCTCGAGATCGCAGAGGAAATGGCCAAGGAGGGCGCCGGGTTGACCGAACTGGTCTCCGGCCGCTCCTGGGTCGGCAAGGCCGGCTGGCAGACCTCCGAGGAACTCGTCGAAGGCTTCCTCGACTTCTGGCGCAAGCACGACGCGATCCTGCGGGTCGTGGACCTCGGCGCCGCCGAGGGGGACAAGCGGTTCTACAAGATCCGCATGAAGATCCTGAACTCGGTCACCAACTCCCTCACGGACGCGGTGAAGGAGCTCCAGGCCAAGGGCAAGGTCGACAAGGACGTCAGCCCCGCCGCCATGGCCGGCTCCCTGGTGGCGATGCTGGCCGCGGTCGCCGGCCACCAGAAGGGCTTCCAGACCTGGGGCGTCAAGCAGGCCGAACTCAAGCCGAACCTCGCCCTGTTGGTCCATCTGGGCATCACCGGCAAGAAGCCGACCAGATAGCCCCACCCACCCCTTCACCCGTCCTGTCGTCGACGCCGACGGCGGCCCGCCCCCACGGACCGCCGTCGGCGTCGCCGTGTCCGGAGCGGGTGCGGAGCAGGGCCGCAGAGCCGTCCCGGAGCCCCGTCCGGAGCAGCCCCCGAGCGGGCCGCGGAGCCGTCCGGAGCCGGCGAGGACCCGCCGGGCCTCACCTCCGGGTGAGCCGGAAGAGCCGGATCTCGCGCTCCACCCGCGCCTGGTACGTGGCGTACGGCGGCCAGAACTCCAGCGCCGACCGCCAGGCGGCCGCCCGCTCCGCCCCGGTGAGCAGCTCCGCCCGGACGGGCACGTCCTCGCCCCGCCAGTTCACCTCCGCCTCCGGATGGGCGAGCAGGTTCGCGGTCCACGCCGGGTGGCCGGGGCGGCCGAAGTTGGAGCCGATCAGGAGCCAGCCGCCGGCCGGCTCCGGCATGCAGGCCAGCGGGGTCACCCGGGGCTGTCCGGTCCTGGCGCCGCGGGCGGTCAGGATCACCCCGGGCAGCATCCGCGCGCTGAGGAGCACCTTGCCCCGCGTCAGCCGGTGCACGGTCCGGTCCATCGCCGGGATGACGTGCGGGGCGACCTTGGCGAAGGCCCTGGTCGAGGACACCTTCTGCATCAGTCTCACTCCGACGGGCATCTACGCCGCCACCTCTCCGAAGAGTCCGGTCCGTTCCGCGGCCCGGGCGCGCAGCCGCCGGACCGGCCCGAAGAGCAGTTCGTCGGAGGCGGCCCGCTTGAAGTAGAGGTGCGCCTCGTGTTCCCAGGTGAAGCCGATGCCGCCGTGCAGCTGGAGGCTCTCCCCGGCGGTGGCGCGCAGCGCCTCCAGGGCGTGGGCGAGGGCGAGGGGCCCGCTCTCCGGCCCGGGGCCCGGTTCGCGCGCCGCGCAGTGGGTCAGCGAGCGGGCCGCCTCGACCTGGACGTAGAGGTCGGCGAGCCGGTGCTTGACCGCCTGGAAGGAGCCGACGGGCCGGCCGAACTGCTCGCGGGAGCCGACGTGGGCGACCGTGCGGTCCAGGGCCTCCCGGGCCGCGCCGACGGCCTCGGCGGCCAGCATCACGGCGGCGGCCCGGCCCGCGGCGGCGAGGGCGCCGAGGACGTCGGCGGGTTCCTCGCCGAGGAGTTCGGCGGCGGTGTCCCGGAACTGGACGGTGGCCTGCGTGCGGGTGAGGTCCAGGGTGGGCTGCCGGGTGCGGACGAGTCCGGGGGTGCCGGGCTCGGCCCGGACGAGGAAGAGCAGGGTGCGGCTGCGGGCGAAGCCGCCGGTGTGGGCGGCGACGAGGAGCAGTCCGGCACTGTGGCCGTCGACGACCTGGGCGGCCTCGCCGTACAGCCGCCAGCCGTCGTCGGCGGGGCGGGCCTGGATGCCGCCGGCCCGGCCGCCGCCGGACCAGTCGTCCGCGGTGTTGTCGCCGGTCAGGCCGAGGGCGAGGGCGAGGGAGCCGCCGGGGACGGCGAGGGCGCAGGTCAGGCTGCCGTCGGCGAGGGACGGGAGGAGTGCGGCGCGCTGGGCGGGGGTGCCGAGGGCGGCGAGGAGCGGGGCGGCGAGGACGGTGGTGGCGAGGAGCGGGGAGGGGGCGAGGGCGCGGCCGGTCTCCTCGCAGGCGAGGGCGAGTTCGGCGGGGCCGCAGCCGACGCCTCCGTACTCCTCGGGGAGGGCGAGGCCGGCGAGGCCGAGGGTGCCGGACATCCGGGCCCAGAGCGCGGTGTCGTACCCCTCGGGGGTGGCGGTGGCCGCGCGGTTCTCGTGCGGCCCGGCCCGTTCGGCGAGGAGGTCCCGCAGGGTGCGGCGGATCTCCTGCTGCTCCTCGGTGAGCGGGGCCGAGAGCGGGGCGGCGGCCTTGGCGGCGGGCGGGCTGCTGTCGGGCGAGGTGCTGTCGGGCGCGTCCATGGGGCTCCCTCCGTATCTGACGGTGCGTCATGCTAGGCGTGTGCGGGGTGGGTTGCCCAGAGAAGCGCCGGTCCGGATTCACAGAATCTGATGTACCGTCAGATTCATGTCCACCGCCTCCAGCACCCCCTGCGGCCCGCGCCGCGTCGCCGTCGCCGGGGTCGCCCTCTCCGACTGCGGCCGCGTCGACGAGGCCACCCCCTACGCCCTGCACGCCCAGGCCGCCCGCCGCGCCCTCGCGGACAGCGGCCTCGACCGCTCGCTGATCGACGGCCTGGCCTCGGCGGGGCTCGGCACCCTCGCCCCGGTGGAGGTCGCCGAGTACCTGGGCCTGCGCCCCCGCTGGGTGGACTCGACCGCCGTCGGCGGCGCCACCTGGGAGGTGATGGCGGCGCACGCCGCCGACGCGATCGCCGCGGGCCACGCGAACGCGGTCCTGCTCGTCTACGGCTCCACCGCCCGCGCCGACATCCGGGCCCGGCGCCGCACCGCGAACCTCTCGTTCGGCGCACGCGGCCCGCTCCAGTTCGAGGTCCCGTACGGGCACACCCTGATCGCCAAGTACGCGATGGCGGCCCGCCGCCACATGCACCAGTACGGGACCACCCTGGAGCAGCTCGCCGAGGTGGCCGTCCAGGCGCGCGCGAACGCGGCGCTCAACCCGGAGGCGATGTTCCGGGACCCGGTCACCGTGGACGAGGTGCTCGACGGGCCGATGATCGCGGACCCGTTCACCAAGCTGCACTGCTGCCTGCGCAGCGACGGCGGCTGCGCGGTGCTGCTGGTCGCCGAGGAGTACGTCCAGGACTGCCGTACGGCCCCGGTCTGGGTGCTGGGCACGGGCGAGCACGCCTCGCACACCACGATGTCGGAGTGGGAGGACTTCACCGTCTCCCCGGCGGCGGTGAGCGGCCGGCTGGCGTTCGAGCGGGCCGGGGTGACCCCGGCGGACATCGACGTCGCCGAGGTCTACGACGCCTTCACCTACATGACCCTGGTGACCCTGGAGGACCTGGGGTTCTGCGCGAAGGGCGAGGGCGGCGCCTTCTTCGCGGAGAAGGACCGGCTGCCGGTGAACACGGACGGCGGCGGGCTCTCGGCCTGCCACCCGGGGATGCGCGGGCTGTTCCTGCTGGTGGAGGCGGTCCGGCAGCTGCGCGGGGAGGCACCGGGACTTCAGGTGCGACGCCCGGACGGCTCGCTGCCGGAGCTGGCGGTGGCCTCGGGGACGGGGGGCTGGTTCTGCTCCTCGGGGACGGTGGTGCTGGGGCGCGGCTGAGCACGCCCGCTCCCTCCGAAGAATCTATACAAGCGTCATAGACAACCGTGTAGGACATCCGTATAGTCATGTCTGCGGGCAGGGAGACAGCCCGCAGACACCCGACAAGGAGTCCCGCCGTGAACAGCACCGAGAACCGCACCGCGCCGACCGCCGCCAAGACCGTCCTGATCTCCGGCGCCTCGATCGCCGGCCCCGCCCTCGCCCTCTGGCTCCACCGCTACGGCTTCGTCCCCACCGTCGTCGAGCGCGCCCCCGAACTCCGCACCGGCGGCTACAAGGTCGACATCCGCGGCACCGCCATCGAGGTCTGCCGCCGGATGGGCATCCTCGACGAGATCCGGGCCGAGTCCACCGACATGCGCGGCGGTTCGTACGTCGACTCCAGCGGCCGCACCATCGGCGAACTGCCCGCCGACATCTTCGGCGGACGCGTCGAGGAGGACGACGAGATCATGCGCGGCGAACTCGCCCGCATCCTCCACGACCGGACCCGCGACGACGTCGAATACCTCTTCGACGACTCGATCGCCGCCCTCGCGGAGGACGCCGACGGCGTCACCGTCACCTTCGACAGCGGCACCGTCCGCCGCTTCGACCTGGTCGTCGGCGCCGACGGACTCCACTCCCACACCCGGAAGATCGCCTTCGGCCCCGAGGAGCGGTTCAAGCGCCACCTCGGCGCGTACATCTCCATCTTCACGGCCCCCAACCACCTGGGCCTGGACCGCTGGGAGACGTACCACGCACTCCCCGGAAAGCTCGTCTGCGTCTACAGCTCCGCCGGCGAGAGCGACGCCAAGAACCTCTTCATCTTCTCCTCGCCCCAGGAACTCCCCCACGACCCCCGCGACGTCACCGCCCAGAAGCGCGCCCTCACCGACCGGTTCACCGGCGACGGCTGGGAGATCCCCCGCCTCCTCGGGCACGCGGCCGACGCCGACGACTTCTACCTCGACTCCATGTCCCTCGTCGAGATGGACCGCTGGTCGAAGGGTCGCGTCGTCCTGCTCGGCGACGCCGCCCACTGCTCCTCCCCCGCCTCCGGCCAGGGCACCGGACTCGCCCTCACCGGCGCGTACGTCCTCGCCGGCGAACTGGCCAGGGCCCACGGCGACCACACGGTGGCCTTCGCCCGCTACGAGGAGCGGATGCGGCCCGGCGTCGAGCAGAACCAGCGGATGGCCGAGGGCTTCGTCAAGGAGATGACCGTCGGCTCCAAGTGGAAGATCGCCCTGCGCATGTTCATGGTGCGGACCCTGCCGAAGACCCCGTGGAAGAACCTCATCGCCAAGAAGATCCGCGACGGCATCCAGGCGGCCGCGAACGCCGTCCCGATCGAGGACTACACCGTGCCCACCGCCGGCGCCGCCGCCCCGCGCCCTACCGTTGCGGCATGACCGACTTCCACGCCGCCCTCCGCTCCCTGCGGGTCTGGGACACCGAACTCCCCTCCTTCGACCCGGCGGGCGCCCCGCCCGAGCCCCTCGCCCTCTTCCACGAGTGGTTCACGGAGGCGGTCGCGGCCGGCCAGACCGAGCCGCACACCCTCTCCCTGGCCACCGTGGACGAGGACGGCAGGCCCGACGTCCGCACGGTGATGCTGCACGACGCCGACGAGCGCGGCTGGCACTTCGCCTCCCACGCCACCAGCGCCAAGGGCCGCCAGCTCGCCGCCCGACCCGAGGCCGCGCTCGGCTTCTACTGGCCGGTCCGGGGCCGCCAGGTCCGCGTCCGCGGCCACGTCACCACCGGCACCCCCGAAGAGGCGTACGAGGACCTCCACGCCCGCACCACCGGCGCCCTCGCCTCGGCCCTCGTCGGCCGCCAGAGCGAGGTCCTCGACTCCCCCGGGACCCTCGCCGCGGCGAGCGAGGCGGCCTGGCGCCGCGCCGAGGCCGAACCGGACGCCACCGCCCCCACCTGGACGCTGTACGTCCTCGAACCCGCCGAGGTCGAGTTCTTCCAGGGCGACGCCCGCCGCCGCCACCTCCGCCTCCGCTACCGCCGCACGACCGACGGCTGGACCAGCGAACTCCTCTGGCCCTGACGCCTATTCGGCACCGGCGCCGTACATCTCCTCGATCTCGCGGGCGAAGTCCCGCAGCACCGCCCGCCGTTTGAGCTTCAAGGACGGCGTCAGATGGCCGGAGGACTCGGAGAACTCGGTGGACAGGACCCGGAAGGCGCGGATGGACTCGGCCCGCGACACCAGCCGGTTGGCGTCGTCGACCGCCCGCTGGAGCGCGCCGAGCAGCTCCTCGTCCCGGGTCAGCTCCCAGAGCGCCAGATGGTCCTTGCGGCGCATCCGCCGCCAGTGCGCCAGACCCTCGTGGTCCAGGGTGACGAGGGCCGAGACGTACGGCCGGTTGTCACCGAGGACGATGCACTGGGCCACCAGCGGATGGGCGCGCAGCCAGTCCTCCAGCGGGGCCGGAGCCACGTTCTTCCCCGCCGAGGTGATGACGATGTCCTTCTTGCGGCCGGTGATCCGCAGATAGCCGTCGTCGTCGAGCGAGCCGAGGTCCCCGGTGGGGAACCAGCCGTCGTCGGTGTACGGCAGGGCCACCCCGCGCTGGGCGTCCCAGTACCCGGCGAAGACATGACCGCCCTTCAGCCACACCTCGCCGTCGTCGGCGATCCGGACGGCCGTCCCGGGCAGCGGCCAGCCGACGGTGCCGGTGCGCGGCCGCTGCGGCGGGGTGACCGTGGAGGCGGCCGTGGTCTCCGTCAGGCCGTACCCCTCGAAGACCTCGACGCCGGCGCCCGCGAAGAACTCGGCCAGCCGGGCGCCGAGCGGGGAGCCGCCGCAGATCACGTACTTCACCCGGCCGCCGAGCGCGTTCCGGATCCGGCGGTAGACCAGCGGGTCGTACAGCGCCCGGGCGGCCCGCAGGCCGAGCGAGGGCGACGCCGCCTGCCCGTACCGGCGGGCGACCCGCGCGGCGCGGTCGAAGGCGGCGGCCTTCCCGCCGCGTTCGGCCGTGGCGCGGGCGGTGTTGAAGACCTTCTCCAGGACGTACGGGATGGCCAGGAGGAACGTCGGCCGGAAGCCCGCCAGGTCGGCGAGGAGCTCCTCGCCCTCGACCGAGGGGGCGTGCCCGACCCGGACCCGGGCGCGCACGCAGCCGACGGACACCATCCGCCCGAAGACGTGGGAGAGCGGCAGGAAGAGCAGGGTGGCGGCGGGCTCCTTGCTCTCCGAGACGAAGACGGGGTGCAGCAGCCGGACGGCGTTGTCGACCTCGGCGAAGAAGTTGGCGTGGGTGAGGGCGCAGCCCTTGGGCCGGCCGGTGGTGCCGGAGGTGTAGATGAGGGTGGCGAGGGTCTCCGGGGTGAGCAGGCCCCGGCGGGCGGTGACGGCCTCGTCGGCGACCCGCGCCCCGGCCGCGCGCAGCTGGTCGACGGCCCCGGAGTCCAGCACCCACAGGTGGGCGAGGCCGGGGAGCTGCCGCCGCTCGGCGGAGACGAGCCGGGCCTGCGCGGGATCCTCGACGACACAGGCGGCGGCGCCGGAGTCCTGGAGGATCCAGCGGGTCTGGAAGGCGGAGGAGGTCGGGTAGACGGGGACGGTGACGAGTCCGGCGGCCCAGGCGGCGAAGTCGAGCAGGGTCCACTCGTAGGTGGTCCTGGCCATGAGGGCGAGCCGGTCGCCGGGCCGCAGGCCGTGGGCGATGAGCCCCTTCGCGACGGAGTGGACCTCGGCGGCGAAGGCGGAGGCCGTCACGTCGCACCACTCCCCATCGGGCCCCTTGCGGGAGAAGAGCGGGGCCCCGGGCTCCTGGCGGGCGTTGTCGTACGGCAGGTCGGCGAGGGAGCCGCGCCGCACGAGGGGGACGAGCGCGGGGAGGGACACCTCCCGCACCCGCCCGTCCACCAGCGTCTTGTGCGGCTCGACGGGTTCGGTCCCGGATGCGGCGGTGACGACGGACACGTGCGGCTCCTCGGTTATCGCGATGAACTGAGGTCGTGCGTCGGTACGTTGCGCCCTGCGATGCCCTGACTAGCCGGTAACCTTACTGTGCGGTAAGGCTCAACGGGGAGACCAGCGCTCGCTTTTCATGAGGTTTCCCAGCCCGGCCCAGGCGAAGTTCATCAGCGTCGCGGCGGCCTCCCGCGCCGACACCCCCGGCGTCTCGTTCGCCCAGCTCGCCAGCGACTCGGCGGACCCGACCAGCGCCTGCGCCAGCGCGTCCACGTCCCGCCCGGTGATCTCCGCGCCGCCCTCCGCCTCCCGGGCCGCCTCCCCGATCAGCCCGGCCACGAAGTCCGCGATCTCGTCCCGCATCCGCGCCGCCTCCGTCGCGAACGGCTCCCCCTGCGTCCGCGCCTGCCGGCTCAGCACCACCCACGAGTCCGGGTTCTCCGCCGCGTACGTGAAGAACGCGAGCAGCCCCGCCCACAGCCGCACGTCCACCGGCACGCTCCGGTCCTCGACCCCCGCGGCCACCGCCGCCAGCAGCGCCCCCGCCTCCCGCCGGATGCACGCGGTGAACAGCTCCTCCTTCGAGTTCAGATACAGGTACACCAGCGGCTTCGACACCCCCGCCAACTCGGCGATCTCGTCCATCGACGCCGTCTGGTACCCGTGCCGCGCGAAGCACCGCACCGCCGCGTCCACCATCTGCCGCTCCCGCACGGCCCGCGGCAACCGCCGCGCCCTCGCCCCCTCGGCCATGGCGACCACCCCTGTCCCAAGATCCACCGGATGCCCCGCGAAAGCGTACGTGCCCCCTGCCCGGACGAGGGGCAGAGGGCACGCGGGCGTACGGGGCCGTACGCGTCGGACGGGTCAGGCGGCTGCCGTGACCGCGACCTTCTGGTCGGTCTCGCCGATCTCGACGAGGTCGTCGATCGGGGAGGCCGAGGCGTTCTCGTACGCGGTGTGGTCGAGGATCTTCTCGCGGGCGGAGACGATCACCGGGATCAGCGCTTGGCCTGCGACGTTGGTGGCGGTGCGCATCATGTCGAGGATGGGGTCGATCGCCATGAGGAGGCCGACGCCTTCCAGGGGGAGGCCGAGGGTGGAGAGGGTGAGGGTGAGCATGACCGTCGCGCCGGTGAGGCCGGCGGTGGCCGCCGAGCCGATGACGGAGACGAAGGCGATGAGCAGGTAGTCGCCGATGCCGAGCTGCACGTCGAAGATCTGCGCGATGAAGATCGCGGCGAGCGCCGGGTAGATCGCGGCGCAGCCGTCCATCTTGGTGGTGGCGCCGAACGGGACGGCGAAGGAGGCGTACTCCTTCGGGACGCCGAGGCGCTCGGTGACCTTCTGGGTGACCGGCATGGTGCCGACCGAGGAGCGGGAGACGAAGGCCAGCTGGATGGCCGGCCAGGCGCCCTTGAAGAAGTGGAGCGGGTTGACCTTGGCGACCGTGGCGAGCAGCAGCGGGTAGACGCCGAAGAGGACCAGGGCGCAGCCGACGTAGATGTCGGCGGTGAAGGTCGCGTACTTGCCGATCAGGTCCCAGCCGTAGTCGGCGATGGCGAAGCCGATGAGGCCGACGGTGCCGAGCGGGGCGAGGCGGATGACCCACCACAGGGCCTTCTGGAGCAGCTCCAGGATCGACTCGGAGAGGGTGAGGATCGGCTTGGCGCGGTCGCCGAGCTTGAGGGCGGCGATGCCGGCGACGGCGGCCATGAAGACGATCTGGAGGACGTTCAGCTCGGTGAAGGGCGTGATGACGTCCGTCGGGATGATGCCGGTGAGGAAGTCGATCCAGGAGCCCTCGCGCTTCGGCAGCTTGCCGTCCTGCGGGGTGAGGCCGGTGCCGGAGCCCGGGTTGGTGATCAGGCCGATCGCGAGGCCGATGCCGACCGCGATCAGCGAGGTGATCATGAACCAGAGCAGGGTGCGGGTGGCGAGCCGGGCGGCGTTGTTCACCTTCCGCAGGTTGGTGATCGAGACCAGGATCGCGAAGAACACGAGCGGAGCGACGGCCAGCTTGAGCAGCTGGACGAAGATGTCGCCGATCTGGCCGAGGGTCTCCTTGAGCCAGGAGACGTCCTGGCTGCGGGCGATCCAGCCGAGCAGGGCGCCGAGGGCGAGACCGGCGATGATCTGGGCCCAGAACGGGACCTTCGGTATGCGGGAGGAAGCCGGGGACTTCGTCTCGGGCGTCGCGGACGCGGACACAGACACACTCCACAGGTGCGTATCGGGGCAATACGGGGACGGGGGTGCGGCTCGCACGCGCTCGGGCGCGGGCCGCTGCATGATGCCGGGGAGGTCAGAGCTCGCGGCAACAGACCGCGGACATACAGCGGCAGAGATCGACGTGCAGGCGCGCCACGAGCGGGGTGCTCGCGGCATGAGAGGGGCGCACTGCTGTCGTCATGTCGAACACGTTAACACTTGAACTTTGAGAACCTCAAAGCCATTCTTTGGGTCGTGAAAGCCGCTCGCCGCCTCTGAAACGCAGAACACCCCAGGCGGGAGCCTTGGAAGCTCCGGCTGGGGTGTCCGGGTTGGTACGGGTCTGTGATGAAGCTTACGCAGCCTTTACGCGGGCGCCGCGGCACCAGAGCGGCACTGCGGCGCTACGGCACTGGAGCGCTAGAGCGCGTCCTCCTGGGAGCGGTTCGCGGCGAGGCGGTCCTTGGCCCGGTCGACCCGCGCCACGACCTCGGCGCTCGCCTCGTCCCGCACCTTGCGCAGGAGGACGAAGCTGAGGGGGGCGGAGATGACGATGGAGAGGACGAGGACCCAGAACAGGTTCGAGTCGCCGAGGCCGCGCGGCAGCACGCCGACGTAGACGAGGCCCCACAGGGCGAGGAAGCACCCGGCGAAGATCCCGAGCCGCATCAGGGTGTAGCGGAACATGTCAGTCCACTCTTCCGTTCCAAAAAGATCCCATACGGGACGAGCGTCCCCCCAGTGAAGCACGGGGAGGGGTGTCCGCCGGGAGCGGGGTTGGACCCCCATGCCGCCGGGGCCACCGGGGCGCGGGGGCCGGGATGCGGGGACCGGGGCGCGATCCAGGGGGCCGTGAGCCCTTGAGCGTCCCACTTCGTAATAGATAAGCTTGAGCTATGACCCTTACCTTCGAGGTGGACCCGGCCGTCGACGCCGCTCTGCGCGACGGCGTCCTCGCCCTGTGGGCCGATGTCTCCAACGCCGGCGGAGCGGTCGGCTTCGTCCCTCCCGTGACCCCCGACGAGATCCGCCCCGCGCTGCTCCAGCACCTCGTCGCGATGGAGCGCGGCGGCACCCGCCTGCTCGTCGGCCGTGACGAGGACGGCAGGGTCGCCGCCACCGCGTTCTTCACCTTCAACACCCACCGCCTCATGACGCACTGGGTGTGGGTCTACACCGTCATGGTCCACCCCGCCCACCAGGGCAAGGGCTACGGCGCCGACCTCATGGCCGCCGTCGAGCACACCGCCCGCACCGCGGACGGCTTCTCGCAGGTCGAGGCCATCCGCCTCACCTGCCGCGGCGGCATCGGTGTCGACGCCTTCTACGCCAAGTGCGGCTACAAGGAGGTCGGCCGCGTCCCCGACGCCATCCGTGTCGCCCCCGGCGACGACCGCGACGACATCATCATGCTGCTGCCCCTGAGGTGACCCGACCGGAACGGGCACGGATTGCCGGGTCCCCGACGGCCCGCCCTTCCTACGGTGAGGACACGGAAAAGGAAGGACGGACCACGTGCTGGAGCGGCTGAACCAGGCACTCGACCACATCGAGGAGCGCCTCCGCGGCGACCTCGACCCGGCCGAGCTCGCCCGGATCGCGACGACCTCGGAGTACCACTTCCGGCGGCTTTTCTCGGCGCTGGCGGGGATGCCCCTGTCGGAGTACGTACGGCGCCGGCGGCTCACCGTCGCGGGCGCCGAGGTGCTCGCCGGGGAGCGGACGCTGCTGGAGGTCGCGGTCCGCTACGGCTACGGCTCCGGGGAGGCGTTCGCCCGCGCGTTCCGCGCGGTGCACGGCGTCGGCCCCGGGGAGGCCCGCCGGAGCGGCGCGGCGCTGCGCTCCCAGCCGCGGATGTCCTTCCGCCTCGTCGTCGAAGGGAACAGCACCATGCGGTACAGGATCGTGGAGAAGGACGCCTTCCGGATCATCGGACGGGGGGCCCGGGTCCCCCTGGTCCACGAGGGGGAGAACCCGGCGATCGCCGCGCACATCAGGTCCATCGGGCAGGAGGCCCTGGACCGGCTCGCCCGCCTGTCGGACGGGCGGCCGGAGGGCGTCGTCTCGGCGGTCACGCACCTGAGCGACAGCCGGGAGGAGGGCGCCGAGCTGGACTACTGGCACGGGGTGGTCGGCGGCGGCGCGGTCCCGGAGGAGTTCGAGGCGCTCGACGTGCCCGCCGGCACCTGGGCGGTCTTCGAGAACGACGGCCCGTATCCGGAGGCGCTCCAGTACCTGTGGCGGGACGTCTTCACCCAGTGGTTCCCGTCCAACCCGTACGCGAGCCGGCCCGGCCCCGAGCTGCTGAGCGTCCGTCCCTCGGAGGACTGGACGACGGCTCGCGCGGAGCTGTGGATCCCGGTGGAGCACTCGGAGGCGTGAGCGGGGCACGGGCGGGGCGCCATCGCGCTGATCAGGGCCTGAGCAGGGCGTGAGAAGAGGGGCCGGCGGGTGTTCCCGCCGGCCCCTCCTCGTCCTGCGTCAGAACCGCATCGCCTGCGGCGTCTCCCGGCGGTCCGGGTCGGGGCCCGGGTACTCGCGGATGATCTCGTAGCGGGTGTTCCGCTCGACGGGGCGGAAGCCGGCGTCCCGGATCAGTTCGAGCAGGTCCTCGCGGCCCAGCTTGTTCGGGGTGCCGTAGTTGTCGGCGTCGTGCGTGATCTTGTACTCGACGACCGAGCCGTCCATGTCGTCGGCGCCGTGCTGGAGCGCGAGCTGCGCCGTCTGGACGCCGTGCATGACCCAGAAGACCTTGACGTGCGGGACGTTGTCGAAGAGCAGCCGGGAGACCGCGAAGGTCTTCAGCGCCTCGGCGCCGGTGGCCATCGTGGTGCGCGCCTGGAGCCTGTTGCGGACCTTGCCGTCCTGCATGTCCACGAAGTCGTGCTGGTAGCGCAGCGGGATGAAGACCTGGAAGCCGCCGGTCTCGTCCTGGAGCTCGCGCAGCCGCAGCACGTGGTCCACGCGGTGGCGCGGCTCCTCGATGTGCCCGTACAGCATGGTCGAGGGGGTCTTGAGGCCCTTCGAGTGGGCGAGCCGGTGGATCCGGGACCAGTCTTCCCAGTGGGTGCGGTGGTCCACGATGTGCTGGCGGACCTCCCAGTCGAAGATCTCGGCGCCGCCGCCGGTCAGCGACTCCAGACCGGCCTCGATGAGCTCGTCGAGGATGTCGGAGGCGGACATCCCGGAGATCGTCTCGAAGTGGTGGATCTCGGTGGCCGTGAACGCCTTGAGGGAGACGTTCGGCAGGGCCTTCTTGAGCTCGGAGAGGGAGCGCGGGTAGTAGCGCCAGGGCAGGTTGGGGTGGAGCCCGTTGACGATGTGGAGCTCGGTGAGGTTCTCGTTCTCCATCGCCTTCGCGAGGCGCACGGCCTCTTCGATGCGCATGGTGTACGCGTCCTTCTCACCCGGCTTGCGCTGGAAGGAGCAGTAGGCGCAGGAGGCGGTGCAGACGTTGGTCATGTTCAGATGCCGGTTGACATTGAAATGGACCACGTCGCCGTTCTTGCGGGTCCGGACCTCGTGGGCCAGACCGCCGAGCCAGGCGAGGTCGTCGGACTCGTACAGGGCGATGCCGTCCTCACGGCTCAGCCGCTCACCGTCCCGGACCTTCTGCTCCAGCTCACGCTTGAGCCCCGCGTCCATACGGCCGCCTCCCTTTGTCTCCGTCATTCAAGCTTGACCACCGTACTCCCCTGTCTTCAGGGCGGGAGGTACCCCCATCGCCGCTGCGCGTCAGTCCTCCTCGGGGAGCTCTCCGACCCGGTTCTCCCACTTGGTGGAGAGCACGATCGTCGTACGGGTGCGGGAGACGCCCTTGGTGCCGGAGAGCCGGCGGATCGTCTTCTCCAGGCCGTCGACGTCGTTGACGCGCACCTTGAGCATGAACGAGTCGTCGCCGGCGATGAACCAGCAGTCCTCGATCTCGGCGAGGTCCTTGAGCCGGCGGGCCACGTCCTCGTGGTCGGCGGCGTCGGAGAGGGAGATGCCGATCAGGGCGGTGACGCCGAGGCCGAGCGAGGCGGCGTCGACGGTGGCGCGGTAGCCGGTGATGACCCCCGCCGCCTCGAGGCGGTTGATGCGGTCGGTGACCGAGGGGCCGGAGAGCCCGACGAGCCGGCCGAGCTCGGCGTACGAGGCACGGCCGTTCTCACGCAGGGCCTGGATGAGCTGCCTGTCCACGGCGTCCATAGAGAAGAACCTTCCATTGTCCAGCGATACCGCGAGTTTAGGTATAGAATCTAAGGTACACAGGGGAGACGCCCTGTGAATCTTTCAGCAGATCAAAGACGATCTTTCAGGAGTGGTGTTCACCGTGTACACGATCGAGATGGCCTACGCACGCATGCGCGAGCTTCAGGACCTGGCCAACCGCTCGCGTGCCCACCAGCCGTCCGCCGCCTCGAAGCGCGCCGCGAAGAAGCACGCCAAGAAGCGCTAATCAGAACGGGAGTCCCCCTCGTTCCGCTGGGAAGCACTCCCACGACCGAGTTCTCCCTCCCAACGGCGGTACAGCCGGTGCGGCACCCCTGCCGCGTCCAGCACCCGCCCGGCGACGAAGTCCACCAGATCCTGGATGTGCGTCGCCCCCGCATAGAACGCCGGAGAGGCGGGCAGCACCACGGCGCCCGCCTCGTCCAGCGTCACCATGTGCCGCAGCGTCTGGCCGTTCAGCGGGGTCTCCCGCACGGCGACCACCAGCGGCCGCCGTTCCTTCAGCGTCACGCTCGCGACCCGCTGGAGCAGGTCCTTCGAGAGTCCGAGCGCCATTCCCGCCACCGCGGCGGTCGAGGCCGGGACCACCAGCATCCCCTTCGCCGGGTACGAACCGGAGGACGGCCCCGCGGCCAGGTCCCCGGCCGCCCAGTACCGCACGTCGTCCAGCGCGCCGGAGACGACGAAGGTGTCCGGCTTCCCGTCGGCGCCCCGCGCCAGCCAGGCCGCCAGGTCCTCGCGCCAGTGGGCGTCCCGGAAGGAGATCCCCGTCTCGTCGAGCAGCGTGAGCCGCGAGGCCCGTGACACGACGAGGTCGACGCTCTCCCCCGCGTCGAGCAGCCCCCTCAGCACGGCGGCGGCGTACGGCGTACCCGACGCCCCCGAAACCCCCACCACCCAGGGCCGACGACTCTTCATCTCCTGCGACTCCACGATGGTGAGCCTATCCGGCCGCGAAAAGCCAGGCCGGGGCAAGGGCGGACAGCCGGCTCCCCCGGAGCCCGTCCGCGCCGTCAGACGCGGCCGCCCACGGCCTTGGCCCGCACGTCACGGCCGACCCGGCGGGCGACCGTGCCGAGGAAGCGGACCGCCTCGGCCACGGCCGGCAGCGGGTCGTCGCCGCTGAGCCAGGCGCGCTCGGTCCCCGCCGCCGGCAGCAGGCCCGCCGGCACCCGGTGCTCCTCGCGCAGGGAGGCCACCGCCGACGGCAGGTCGAGCTGGCCGGCCACGAACACCCGCCCGTCGGCCTGGGGGCCCGCCGGCACGTCACGGCCCGTCAGGTCGAGGTGCAGGGCCTGGACGACGTCCACCGCGTGCACGTTCTCGAACAGCCGGAACTGGGCGCCGGTCCGCGGGTTGAAGTCCACCAGCTTGTAGCGCCGGTCGCGGCCGTCGTAACGCCAGTCGAGGTCCGCCACACCGCAGTAGCCGATCCGGCGGCACAGGTCCGCCGCCAGCGTCCCGAGGGCGGGGTTGTCCATGGCCACGGCCCGGGTCGTGACCCCGGCGTGCGGCGGCCAGGACCGCAGCTTCAGGCCGGTGAACACGACCCGGGGCGCGCCGCCGGCGCCGCAGTACAGGTGGGTGATCCAGTCCTCGGCGTCCTCCCGGGGGATGTACTCCTGGACCAGGACGGGGGGCAGCGCGCCCGGCGGGAACCGGGCCAGGAGGGTGTGCTCGTCGCGGATCGCGGTGGTGCTGCCCACGGCGGGGGTGCGCAGCCTGGTCCACGCGTCGCGGTTCTTGAGGACGACGGGGAAGCCCAGTTCCCGGCCCGCGTCCACGAGTTCGTCGCGGTCGGCGGGCGCCCGGCTGCGGGGCGAGCCGACACCCAGTTCCTCGCAGATCGCGTGCAGGGTCGCCTTTCCGGCCAGGAGCCGCGGCAGCCCGGGGGGCACCGGGGGCAGCAGGAAGCATTCGGAGAGGACGTCGGCGTGTTCGGCGAACAGGATCGCGGCCTCGTCGTCGGTGGGTACCGGGACGCAGGGTGCGGCGACGGACCGGCCGATGGCGAGCAGGACGGCGACGAGCGCGTCCGGTTCCTCCAGGCCGGTGGTCGGCCGGACGAACGCGCGGGACAGGTGGCGGGAGAGCGCGACCGGGGTGAGGCGGTCCTCGACGACGGCGTGCACGGTGACGCCCGACCGGCCGAGGGTGCGTACGACACCCAGCCCGCCGTGGTGCTGCGGGTACCTTCCGACCTTGGCGAGCAGCGCGGGTACCGCCGGGTCGAGAGGCGGTCCGTCCGACACGCGCCTCACGGTTCTCCCTTCGCCCGCGTCCACGGGGGAGGCAGCGGGCCGACGACTCCCCTTCGCCACACTTATTGTCCCATAAGGCGGGGAAATAGGGGGTGTTCTAAAGTTGATACCGCTATGTCCGTCTTGTGGATCGCCGATCGGTACGCTCGCGCCCAGCAGGCCGCGAGCGCCGTGCGTCCTGCGAAGCACCGGGCCCCCCACAGCCCTTCCCGGCCGCGCCACGTGCCGGGAATCCCGCGCGGCACACGGCAGTTCGGCCGGACCCTCCGTCGGCCGGACGTCACCGTCGCGCCCGCCCCGCGCGCGACCGCCCGGCGTCCGGGCGCGCCATGACGGGCATGCGGGACGGACCGCGCGACAGCACCGGAGTGGCCGCCGGCCGGGACCGGGAGCGCGACGACGCCCGGGTGGCCGCCGCGCCGGACGGACCGCGCGCTCGCACCGGGGCGCCCGCCGGGGAACGGCCCGGCCCCCGCTCCCGTGCCGCCCAGTGGGCCGTGCGCGGACTGCTCCCCCTCTCCCTCGTCCTGTGGCTGCTGTCCCTGCGCTCGGTCCCGCTCGACGAGATGCGCGACCTCGGACTGCTCCAGGTACTGCCCCCGCTCTTCTGGGCCGCGGCCGTCCTGCTCACCCTGGGCTTCTGCCTCGCGCTGAGCGACCGCCGCACGCACGGCGCCTGGCTGACCGGCTACGTGCTCGGTCTGATCGCCCTGATCCACGCCACCCCCACGCTGCTGTACCCGACGCTGCGCTATTCCTGGGCCTGGAAACACCTGGCGGTCGTCGACGCGATGGTGCGCCACGGCGGCGAGGTGCCGAACGCGAACAAGTTCTCCGTCTACAACGACTGGCCGGGCTTCTTCCAGCTCAACGCGTTGTTCCTGCGGGCCACCGGCCTGGAATCGGCCGTCGGCTACGCCGCCTGGACGCCCGCGTTCGCCAACGCCCTGCTGCTCGTCCCGCTGCTCCTGCTGTACCGGTGCGTGACCCGCGACCGGCGGCTCGTGTGGGGCGCGGTCTGGATCTTCTACAGCTGCTCCTGGGTGGGCCAGGACTACTTCGCGCCGCAGACCTTCGCCTTCCTGCTCTTCATGGCCGTGACGGCCCTGGTCTTCCGGCAGCTGCCGTCGTCGGCGCTGCCGCGGCCCGATCCGCGCCGCCGGGGCGGCTGGCCGCCGGCGCTGCTCGCGGCCGTCGTGGTGCTCGTGGCCGCGGTCGTGGTCTCCCATCCGCTCACCCCGCTGATGCTGATCAGCGCCCTGGTGGCGCTGTCGCTGCCGCGCAGGAACCGCCCGGTGGTCCTGCCCCTGCTCGCCGCCACGGTCGCCCTCACCGCCGTCTGGGACACCACCGTGGCCCGCTCGTACATCTCCGTCCACATCGGCAACCTGACGCAGTCCCTCGTCCAGCCCGACCGGAACGTCACGGCCGGGCTGGCCCCGCTGGGGGACGCCGCGTCGGGGCAGATCCTGCTGTCCTGGGTCGACCGCGGGCTGTCCGCGACGGTCGTCGTCCTGGCCATGGCCGGATTCCTGGTCCGCCGGTGGACCCGGCGCACCGGCCTGCCGCTGCTGGCCGTCGCCCCGATCCCGCTGCTCGCCGTCAACGCCTACGGCGGCGAGATGCTCTTCCGGGCCTACCTGTTCGCGCTGCCCGCCGCCGCGTTCCTGGTGGCCGCCCTCCTGCTGCCCTCGGACGCCCGGCGGTACGCCCCGCGCGCGCTCGTCGTCTACCCCGTGTTCCTGGCCCTGCTGGGCGGCCTGGTCTTCGGCTACTACGGCAAGGAGGCCGTGAACCGCTTCACCCCCGGCGAGGTGGCCGCCGCCCGCTACGTGACCGAACACGCCCCGCCGGACTCGACGATCATCATGCTCACCTCGGACGTCCCCGGCATCGACATGGACTACGACCAGCACCCCAGGATCGAGCTGGCCTACCAGGACCCCCACGACACCCGGAGGCTGGTGGACCACCCGGTGGCCGGGGTGACCGCCTTCGCCTACGGCGCCACCGAGGAGCGGCCCGCGTACCTCGTGCTCAGCCGGGCCCAGGACATGAACGGCTACCTCACCGGCTCGTTGCCGGCCGACACCTCGGAGCGGCTGCGGTCCGCGCTGGCGGACGCGCCGGGCTTCACGCGGGTCTACGCCGACGAGGACGCCGTGGTCTACCGCTATGTGACCCCGCGATCCGGAGGCGCGCGGTGACCGGGACACTCCCCCGCCCGAGGCTCCCCGCGGCCGGGGAGCTCCCCCGGCTGGGGCTGGCCGCCTCGGGGTGGCTCGCCCTGCTCGCCACCCTGCTGCCGGAGGCGTCACCGGCGCGGGTGACGGCCGTGGCCGCGTTCCTGCTCGTCTGCCCCGGCCTGGCGGCCGTCCTCGTGCTGCGCCCGGCCGCCGCGGGGCGCGACGCGCACCGGTACGCGGTCCTGGAGGGCGCCCTGCTCACCCTGACGCTCGGCCTCGCCCTGGCCACCCTCGTGGCCGTGGGGCTGTTCCTCGCGGGGTTCTTCACCGCCACCCGGGCCCTGCTCGTGCTCGCCGCGCTGACCTCCGTACTGGCGCTGCTGCCCCTGCGCCACCGCGCGCGGGAACGGGACGGCGGGGTGCAATCTGGTTGAGGGGGATGCGGGGGGCGAAAGGAGTTCTGTGATGGCCCCGGAGCCTGGCAGCACCGGCCGCGGGCCGCTGCCCGCAGTCGTCGTCGGAGCCGGTCCGTACGGACTGGCCACGGCCGCCTGGCTGGGAACGGCCGGCGTCCCCACCCGTGTCTTCGGCGAGCCGATGAAGAGCTGGGAAGCGCACATGCCCGACGGCATGTACCTCAAGTCCGTCCCGACGGCCTCGTCGATCTCCGCCCCCGAGAGGAACCACCGGTTCGCCGACTTCCGCGCCGTCCACGGCAGACCGCCGGTGGGCGACACGTACCCGATCCCGGTCGACGAGTTCATCGCGTACGGCCGCTGGTTCCAGGAGTGCCGGGTGCCGGCGGTGGAGCGGACGACGGTCCGCGACGTGCGGGCCGAGGACGGCACGTTCGCCGTCACCCTGGACTCCGGTGAGGAGATCACCGCGGGCTCCGTGGTGGTGGCCAGCGGTCTCGTGCCGTTCGCCCACCGGCCCGCCGGGCTCGCCCCGCTCTTCCCCGCGGGCCTCGCGTCCCATCCGTGCGAGCACGGCGACCTCACCCGGTTCGCCGGCCGCCGGGTCGCGGTCGTCGGGGCGGGCCAGTCCGCGCTGGAGAGCGCGGCGCTGCTGTACGAGGCCGGTGCCCGGCCCACGGTGATCGCGCGTACCGGGTCCCTCCTGTTCGGCGTGCCCCCGGAGACGGACCTGCCGTCGTCCCGCCCCCGGTCGACCCGGCTGCTGAAACCGGCCTCCCCGCTGGGCCCCGGCTGGTCCCACGCCGTCGTCAGCCGCGGCGCGGGCCCCTACCGCCGGCTGCCGCTCCCCCTGCGCAACCACTTCCTGCGGACCGTTCTCGGACCGTCGGGCGCCTGGTGGCTGCGGGACCGGGTGGACGGGCGCTTCCCGGTGATGTGCGGCCACCGGGTGGTCTCGGCCCAGGGGCGGGAGGACGACGGGACGGTCCGGCTGGAGCTGGCGGACCGCGCGGGCCGGACGGAGGTCGTGGACGCCGACCACGTCCTGGCGGCCACGGGCTACCGCGTGGACGTGGACCGGCTCGCCCTCCTGGAGCCGTCCCTGCGGCGGTCGGTGCGCACCCTGCCCGGCGGCGCGCCGGTGCTGTCGGCGGGGTTCGAGTCGTCCGTACCCGGCCTGTACTTCACCAGCCTGGCCGCGGCCCCCACCTTCGGCCCCATCATGCGCTTCGTCTGCGGTACGGACTTCGCGGCCCGCCGGGTCGCCGGGTCCGTCGCGGGCAGGGCGCGGTGACCCGGAGCCACACGACCCGGTCCCGCCGGCGGACGGCGGCGCTGGCCCTGGCCTCCGCCCTGCTGGCGCTCAGCGCCTGCGGCGGCCCGGCCGGATCCGGCGGGGACCCCGCCACGCCCCTGCCCGCCGCGTTCGATCCGGTGCCCCCGGGGCCCTGGCGGCTCGTGCTGGACGAGGAGTTCGACGGCACGGCCCTGGACACCGCGCGGTGGGCCACCTGCTACGACTGGAACCGGGAGGGCTGCACCAACAGCGCCAACAACGAGCTCCAGTGGTACCTGCCGGGGCAGGTCTCCGTACGGGACGGCGAGCTCACGCTCACCGCCCAGCGCCACGAGACGCGCGGGAGCGACGGCAAGACCTACCCCTGGCGGTCCGGCATGATCTCCACCGGGCGGGACCAGTGGTACGGCGAGCCCCGCCGGACCTTCACGTACGGGTACGTCGAGGCGTCGGTCCGCATCCCGGCCGAGGCGGGCATGTTCCCGGCGTTCTGGATGATGCCGGCGTCCCGCTTCACCCCGCCGGAGATCGACGTCATGGAGTTCCTCGGCTCCACGAGCGTGGTCCACATGTACGTGCACTGGACCGAGCCCGACGGCGAACGGGCCCGGCAGCGCGGCACGTTCGGCCCCGCCGACTTCTCCGGGCGGTTCCACGTCTTCGGACTGCTGTGGGAGCCCGACGCGCTGGTCTGGTACGTCGACGGGGTCGAGCGGCTCCGGGTGACGGATCCGGAGCGGATCCCGGACGTGCCCATGGAGGTGCTGCTCAACCTGGCGGTCGGCGTGCCCAAGGCACCGCCCGCGGCGGTCGACGAGGCCCGGATGCAGGTGGACTGGGTTCGGGTCTGGCAGCACTGACCTGCGGCAGCTGGCGGGCAGCGGTGCCCCTCGGGGGTCCGCCGGCAGTGGCCGTCAGGAGAGCGCCCGGTAGGGCACGTTCAGCCGTTCCCTCATCCGCCGGTAGGCACGCCAGCCCCGGGTCCGGGCCCCCTCGGGGAACGGCGCGACCGGCGCCGAGGCCCCCAGGGTCCACTGCCGGAACCGGTCCCGGTCCGTGTCGGCGCGCACCATCAGCCGGGCGAACCGCAGCGGATCGTCGCCCGCCGAGCTGAACGCGTCGCGGACCGCGGCGGCCGACGCCCACCCCGCCTCGCGCACCTGGGCGCGCACCGCGCGGCTCGAGTACCCGTGCGGGTAGGCGAACGAGTCCACCGGGTGTCCCAGCACGTCCTCCAGATGACGTCCGCAGCCCGCCACTTCGTCCCGCACCCGGTCGGCCGGGAGGACGTCGAGCTGCGGATGCGTCAGGGTGTGGCCGCCGATCTCGACGCCGAGCGCGTCCACTTCACCGAGCTGGGCCCGGCTGAGCATCCGCGAACCCGGCGGGAAGGGCCCGCCGGCCGGACCGCCGAGCACGCCCGTGGTCACGTACAGCGTGGCGGGCAGTCCCCACCGCGCCAGCAGCGGCAGCACGGTCGCGGAGAAGTCGGCGAAGCCGTCGTCGAAGGTCAGGACGGCCGACCGGTCCGGCAGCGGCGCTCCCCCGCGCTGCGCCGCCACGAGGCGCCGCAGGGGCACGACCCGCAGACCGCTGTCGGCGATCAGGCCCAGGTGCTCGGCGAAGGTGCGGGGGCTCACCGTGAACGGCGCGATCCACGACGGCGGGTCGACCGACACCGAGTGGTAGAGGAAGACGGGCACGGGACTCCTCCGGGCCTCCGTCGCCGTGTTCGCGCTCATGGCCGTCCCCCGCCCGCCACGGCCGGCCGGCGCACCGCCGGTCCTTCCGCACCGGTGGTGGTCCCCGTGCCGGGGGCGAGGCGCCGGGCGCGGCCCATCGCGTAGCCCGCGACCGTCACACCGACGCCGCCCGCGAGCGCGCCGGCCGTGCGCAGGCCGGCCGGGCGGCCGGGCCGCAGTGCCCGGGCGAACGCGCGGGGCACGGTGGACCTCAGGTAGGCGCGCTCGCTGGCCAGGGCCGCGTGGGTGCCGCCGAGCCGGGCGACCTGCGCTTTGGACAGTCCCTCGGCGTAGCACCGGGAGACGAAGTAGGCCCAGGTGGCGCGGGGGGCGGGGACGTGGTGGCGGACCGCCGCGGCGGGTTCGTGGAGCAGGACGGCGTCCGGGCGGCGGGCCGCGATGCGCAGACAGAGCTCGGTCTCCTCGCAGCCGAGCGGGCGGGTGCCGACCCGCCCCAGGTCGGCGCGGAAGCCTCCGGCGGCGAGCACCTCGGCGCGCCGGAAGGACATGTTGGCGCCGATGAAGTTCCGTACGGGCGCGAGGTGTTCGGGCAGGCCGTGGTACGAGCAGCCGACCACCCAGTCGAACTCGGGCGGGAACCACGCCGGTCGGCCGGTGGCCCACCGCGGCCGGACCAGGCCGCCGACTCCGGCGACGTCGGGGCCGGTGTAGCGGGCGAGCAGTCCCTCGGACCAGTCGGGTTCGGCGGCCGCGTCGTCGTCGAGGAAGGCCACGACCTCGCTGCGGGCGGCCCCGACCCCGGTGTTGCGGGCTCCCGAAAGGCCGCGGCGCCCGGTGTTCGCGAGCACCCGCACCCCGGGGAAGGCGGTGGACGACCGCGCGTGCAGCTCGGGGCAGTGGTCGACGACGAGGACGATCTCGTCCACGGGGTGCCGCTGTGCGCGCAGGGAGCCGATCGCCGCCCGGAGGTCGTCCCAGCGGTCCAGGGTGTAGGCGCAGACGACGACGGTCACGCTCGGCAGGGTGTTCACGAGGACCTCCCGGGTTCGGTGGTCGTGAGCCAGCGCGTACGCCGGATCAGCAGGACGGCGGCGAGCAGGGACATGGCCGCAAGCCAGGCGACGCCGGCCCCGGCGATCCCGATGACCGGCAGCAGCAGCTTGGTCAGCCCGAGGACCAGCACGCACTCCGCGAGCTGCAGACCGACGGCCCAGCGCAGCCGGCGGCGGGCCCGCGACACGTCGATGGCGACGCCGACGACGATGTTCGGCAGCGCGGACAGGGCCAGGAGCCGCAGCAGCGTGGTGCCTTCCGCGGCGTACTCGGGCCCGAAGAAGGAGAGGATCTGCGGCGCCAGTGCCACGACGACGACGACCGCCGCCCCGAGGAGGAGCACCGCGTGGCGCATGACCCGCTGGGCGTGCTCGACCAGCTGCGAGGGGCTGCGCACGGCCTCCACCACCAGGGAGCTGCCCAGGTTGCGGACCACCAGGAAGAGCACGTAGCCGACGATCCAGGCGAGGGAGAAGTACGCGCTCTGCTTTGCGCCCAGGTCGTTCAGGACGATCAGCGGGACCAGCGCGTACGCCGCCATCCGGAACAGGGAGCCGAGGTAGTCGGCGGCCGCGTACCGCAGTGCCCGGTCGGGGCGCTGCCCCGTCGTCGACGCCCGCACGTGGCGGGGCACGGCCCGGCGCAGCAGCACGTAGTTGGTGACGACGAGGGAGACCGCGAGCGCCCCCGCCCAGGAGAGCAGGATGCCGGAGGAGAGGGCCAGCGCCGCCCCCATGCCGAGCAGCCCGATCTTGACGCAGGCGAAGACCGTGTTCTCGGCCACCACCCAGCCGGGCCGGCGCACCGCGGTCAGCGCGCCGTCCTGCAGCACGAAGACGGCGTATCCGGCGGTGGCGGCGACGAACAGCACGGCGGCCACCGGGTCCAGCAGGAAGTCGAGGTCGGGTGCGGCGACGGGCACGAGCAGCAGGAACCCGAGGGCCGCCAGGGTGCTGACGCCGGCGCTCACGGCGTAGCAGATCAGGATCAGCCGGCGGGTGTGGTGGCCGGCGGTCGGCACGAACCGGACGAGGAAGTCGGAGAGGTTGAGCTGGCCGATGCCCGCGAGCAGCAGGGCCATGGAGAGGGCGGAGAAGCTGACGCCGACCACCTCGTCGTCGTACCAGTGGGTGGCGAGGACCCAGAAGACCGATCCGAGACCGGCGTTGACGACGGAGCTGATCGCGAGGAGGTGCCCGTTGCGCAGCAGCGGGTCGCGGGAGAACACGGTGCGGGCGCCGGACCTGACGATCGTGCCGAGGGAGCGCCGCGCGGCGGGGGGAGGCCGGTCCTCCCCGGCGGTCGGCGGAGTCCCGGCCCGCCGCTCGACGGGGGCGCTGCGGGCGGGACCGGCGGGACCGGCGGGACGGGCGGCGTGGGCGGGACGGGTGGCCTGGGTGACGCGGAAGGCGGGCCCGGCGGGCCCGTGCCGCGGTGGCCGCTCGGTCATCGTGCTCCGCCCCGCCTCCGGGTGTCGGGGTGGGTGCGGACGCCGGGGCGGGGTGCGGACCGCCGGCGCAGCAGCCGCTCCTCGTGGCGGCTGCGCAGGTAGCCGAACGGGCCGTAGAGCAGGCCGCGCAGCTCCAGCCGGGCGATCCTGGTCGGCGTGCCGCCGGTCCCGGTGCCCGGTCCGGCGCGTTCCCGGCTTCTGGCGAGGGCGTACCGCACGCCGCCGGGCAGCCGTCGCAGCAGCGCCGGCAGCATGCGCGGTTCGTGGACGAGCGCGCCGGCCAGGTAGGCGCCAAAGCCCGCGCCGTAGCCGAACGCCTGCGCTTCGAGTGCCTCCCGGGTCCGCCGGTGGCGGTGCCAGACGATCGCGCCCGGTTCGTAGGCGAGGGAGCGGCCGCGGGCCAGCACCCGGAAGAACGACAGCAGGTCGTCGCCGCCGCGCGCGGGGGTGCCGACGCCGGTGGCGGGGTCGAAGCCGCCGAGCTCGCGCAGCAGTTCCGTGCGGAAGGCCATGTTCGCGCCGGAGCCGAACCGGCCCGCGGTGAACGGGAACAGCGGGTCCGCGGGCGGGGCCCGCAACGACCAGGTCCGCGGGGTGTATCCCTTCGCGAACGCGCCGTGCCGCTCCAGCGCGACCTGTGCCTCGGTGTCCAGTTCGGCGGGGACGATGAGGCCGGTGACGCAGCCGGTCCTGGGGTCGGCGAGGAAGGGCGTGGCGAGCGCGGTCAGCCACCGCGGGTCGACGAGCGTGTCGTCGTCGGTGAAGGCGACGATACGGCCGCGGGCGGCGGCGAGGCCGTGGTTGTGGGCGCGGGCCAGGCCGGGCACGGGCTCGCGCAGGTAGCGGACCGCGGGGCCGCCGGGCCGGGCGCCGGCGTACTCGCGCCGGATCAGGTCCCGTGTGGAGGCGTCCGCCGGGGCGTTGTCCACGACGATGACCTCGAAGCGCGGGTACTCCAGGGCCAGGAGCGAGTCCAGGCAGTCGCGCAGCATTCCGGCGCGGTTCCTCGTCGCCACGATCACGCTGATCTCCGGCGCCGCGCCGGGTGTCGGGCGCCCCTCGCCGGGGCCGGGTCCCGCGACCGCCGCGGCGCCCGGGAACTCGCGGAGCGCCGCGGCCGCGAACGCCTGCCAGAGTTCACCGGGCCCGCGTCCGGACGCCTCGGTCATGCCCAGCGGGCGCCCGTGGAGCCGTACGAGACCGAGCGCGCGGCCGGAGGGCGCGTTCCGTGTCCGGCCGCCGGGGCGCCGGAAGGCACCGGGCTCGGCGAGGTCGATGTCCACCACGGGCATGGGCGCGGCCGGCCCGGACGGCACCGGGGTCACGGTGTGCTCCCCTCCCGGGGGACGGACGCCGCCATCGCGCCGGGCCGCTCGGACAGCAGCGTCCGGAGCACCCGTCGGCCGTCGGAGATCGCGTGCAGGTTGGAGCGGCCGTTGCGCCGGGGCAGTTCGAGGCTGGGGACCTCGGCGATCCGGAGTCCGGAGCGCAGGGCGTGCACGATCATCTCGGCCTCGATCTCGAACCCGGTGGCGTGCAGGTCCAGTTGGTCGAGGAAGGTGCGCCGGAACGCGCAGAAGCCGTAGCACAGGTCGGTCAGCGAGGCGTCGTAGAGCCGGTTCACCAGGGCGAGCAGGGCGTGGTTGCCGAGCTTGCGGAAGCGGGTGATGTCGAGGGAGCCGCCGCCCTCGACGAAGCGGGAGCCCTTGACGAAGTCGTACCCGTTCTCGAGGAAGTGCACGAAGTGCGGGATCTCCGCGGGGGACATGCTGCCGTCGGCGTCGATCATGACGATGTAGTCGCCGCGCGCTTCGAGGAAGCCGGTGCGCAGGGCGTTCCCCTTGCCCTTGCCGCGCTGCTTGATGCTGCGGACCGTGGGCAGGATCTGGGTCGCCACGCGGACGGTGGCGTCGTGGGAGTCGCCGTCGACCAGGAGGACCTCGCCGACGCAGTCCGGGATCTGTTCGAAGACCCAGGGGATGTTGCGGGCCTCGTTGAGGGCCGGGACCACCAGACTCACGGCGGGCCGGGTCGGCACTTTGTCCTCGGCGCGCCGCATCGGGTGCGGCGGTGGGTCGGTGGAGCGGCTGACGGGGTGGTGGTCGGCGGGCCGGGAGCCGGTGCTCTGCGGCACGGTCTGGTGAGTGGTCATGATGGCTCCGGATCGAATCGGTGCACGGTGGTTTCCGTGCTGCGGAGGCCGTCCGCCGGAACGTGGTGCGCGGCGTGTTCACCTGCTGCCTGCACCGTACGTTTACGACGTATATGTACACTTTATCCCTGGATGTTCAGCGGTCAAGACGAGCTCGTTCCCGGCCGCCGGTGCGGGGCCGCGAGGCGACGCGGAACCGCACGGGACCGCACGACGAAGGCGGGCGCATGCCGACCGAGAAGGACCCCCCGCAGGGGCGCCGGGCACCGGGTCGGCGCGCCGGCGACCACGGGCGCTACGGCCGCCTGAGCCGCGAGCGGGTGCTCGCCACGGCCCTGGAGCTGGTCGACCGCGAGGGGCTGTCCGCGCTGAGCATGCGCCGGACCGGCGCCGAGCTCGGGGTGGAGGCCATGGCGCTGTACCGGTACGCCGCCGGGAAGGACGCCCTGCTCGACGGTCTGGTCGAGGCCCTCTACACGGAACTGGAGGAACGGCTCGCCGCCTCCGCCGAGGCACCCGGATGGCGGGACGAGCTCCACCGGACCGCCCTCGCGACCTACCGGGTCGCCCTCGCCCACCCCCAGGTGGCCCCGCTCCTGGCCACCCGCATGCTGGCGGTGCCGCTCGCCCGCCGCCCGCTGCCCGTCCTCCGGGCGCAGGAACGCGTCCTGGCCCTGCTGGGCCGGGCGGGGCTGGACGAGGACGCCACCGTGATGGCCTTCCGGGCCGTGAGCGGCTGGGTCCTCGGCTATGTCCTCGGGGACCTGCGGGCCATGGTCGACAACCCGGACGAGCCGGAACCCGCCTTCCGTCTCGGCCTGCACCGCATGCCGGCCGGCGAGCTGCCCCGGCTGCGCGCGGCCGCTCCCACGCTCGCCCGGCACGGCGGCCCCGAGGGCCTGGCCGCCGGCCTGGACGCGCTCCTGGACAGGTTCACCGGCGGAGCCTGACGGCCGCCCGGGCCGGCGGAGCCTGCCGGCCCCGGGTGCCGTCCGTCAGAGCGACAGCCCTCGGACCAGCAGGTCCAGCAGGGCGCACCCGAAGAGGCTGATGCCGATGAAGCCGTTCGTCGTGAAGAACGCCCGGTTCAGCCGGGACAGGTCGTGCGGCTTCACGATCGTGTGCTCGTAGCCGAAGGCGGCCACCACGACCACCAGGCCGATCCAGAAGAAGAGCCCGGCGTCCGTCGCCAGCGCGTACCAGACGAGGAGCCCCGTGGTGACGACCGCGGAGGCGCGGGCGCCCCACAGCGCGGCCGGCACGCCGAAGCGGGCCGGTACGGACATCACGCCGTGCGCCCGGTCCGCCTGCACGTCCTGGCAGGCGAAGATCAGGTCGAAGCCGCCGATCCAGACGCCGACCGCGAGACCCAGGATGACCGCGTCCCAGGACCACTCCCCGGTCACCGCGAGCCAGGCCCCGACGGGTCCGATGGCCTGGGCGAGCCCCAGGATGGCGTGCGGGAAGTTCGTGAACCGCTTGCCGTACGGGTAGACGACCATCGGGATCACGGCGAGCGGCGCGAGCGCCAGGCACAGCGGGTTGAGCAGGGCGGCGGCGCCGAGGAAGACGACGACGGCGATCCCGGCCCCGGTCCACGCGGACCGCACGGACACCGCGCCCGTCACCAGCTCGCGGTGGGCGGTGCGCGGATTGCGGGCGTCGATCTCGCGGTCGATGATCCGGTTGCAGGCCATGGCGAAGGTGCGAAGCCCCACCATGCAGACGGTGACGAGGAAGAGCGTCCACCAGTGGACGTTCCGGTCGAGCCGGAACATCGCGGTGAGGGTGGCGATGTACGCGAAGGGCAGCGCGAAGACCGAGTGCTCGATCATCACGAGGCGCAGGAACGACTTGGTACGCCCCGGTGTGGCGCCCGGTACGGCGGCCGTGGTCACAGCCCGTACTCCTTCCAGCGGCGGTCCACCAGGGCCGCCGTCGCCGGGTCCGACTCCACCATGTCCGGCCAGCCGCCGTCCCGGGTGTAGCCCTCCTCGGGCAGCTTCTTCGTGGCGTCGATGCCCGCCTTGCCGCCCCAGAACTGCTGGTAGGAGGCGTGGTCGAGGTGGTCGACGGGGCCCTCGACGACCGTGAGGTCGCGGGCGTAGTCGGTGTTGCCGAGGGCCCGCCAGGAGACCTCGTGCAGGTCGTGCACGTCGCAGTCCTTGTCGACCACGATGATCAGCTTGGTCAGCGACATCATGTGCGCGCCCCAGATGGCGTGCATGACCTTCTGCGCGTGCTTCGGGTACTTCTTGTCGATCGAGACGATCGCGCAGTTGTGGAAGCCGCCGGACTCCGGCAGGTGGTAGTCGACGATGTCCGGCACGATGATCTTGAGTAGCGGCAGGAAGAACCGCTCCGTCGCGCGGCCCAGCGGCCCGTCCTCGGTCGGCGGCCGGCCGACGACGATCGACTGGAGCAGCGGGCGCTTCCGCATCGTCACGCAGTCGATCTTCAGCGCCGGGAACGGCTCCTGGGGCGTGTAGAAGCCGGTGTGGTCGCCGAAGGGACCCTCCGGGAGCATCTCGCCCGGCTCCAGCCAGCCCTCGACGACGACCTCGGCCTGCGCGGGGACCTGGAGCGGGACGGTCTTGCAGTCGACCATCTCGATCCGCTTGCCCTGCACGAATCCGGCGAAGAGGTACTCGTCGATGTCGCCCGGCAGCGGGGCCGTCGAGGCGTACGTGACGGCCGGCGGGCAGCCGAAGGCGATCGCGACCGGCAGCCGCTCGCCCTTCGCGGCGGCCACCGCATAGTGGTTGCGGCTGTCCTTGTGGATCTGCCAGTGCATGCCGATGGTGCGCTTGTCGTGCCGCTGGAGCCGGTAGAGGCCCAGGTTCCGCACACCGGTCTCGGGGTGCTTGGTGTGGGTGAGCCCCAGGTTGAAGAAGGAGCCGCCGTCCTTCGGCCAGGTGAACAGCGCCGGGAGCATGTCCAGGTCGACGTCGTCGCCGGTGAGCACGACCTCGTGCACCGGCGCCCCGTCGGACTTCACCTTCTTCGGCGGCACGTGGACCATCGAGCCGAGCTTCCCGAAGGCTTCCCGGACACCGACGAAACCGTGCGGGAGCTCGGGCTTGAGCAGCCCGCCGATCTTCTCGCTGATCTCGCCGTACGACTTCAGGCCCAGCGCCTTGAGCAGCCGGCGGTCCGTCCCGAAGACGTTCATCGCGAGCGGCATGGCGGAGCCCTTGACGTTCTCGAAGAGGAGCGCCGGGCCTCCCGCCTTGTTCACCCGGTCGACGATCTCCCCGACCTCCAGGTACGGGTCGACTTCGGCCTTGATGCGCTTGAGGTCGCCTTCGCGCTCCAGGGCCCTGAGCAGCGAGCGGAGATCGTCGTAAGCCATAAGGGCCAGTATCGGTCACCGGCTACCCTGGACCTGTCACCGGGGCCGCCGAAACGCGCCCCCGCCACCGCTTCCAGGGGGCTGTCCCACATGCTCAGGGCGCTGCTGTTCATCCTGCCGCTGGCGCTGATGATCTACGCCTTCATCGACTGCCTGAACACCCAGGAGGAAGAGGTCAGGCACCTCCCGAAGCCGGTCTGGGCGATCGTCGTCCTGCTGTTCTCCGTGGTCGGCGCGATCGGCTGGATCGTCGCGGGCAAGGAACGGCGGCCGCGCGACCGGGGCGCCGCGGGCGGCTGGGTGGCCCCCGACGACAACCCCGAGTTCCTGAAGTCCCTCAAGAGCGGCTCCAAGGACGGTTCCGAGGACGGCGACGACGCGGACCGGTCCGCGGAGGGCGGACGCGACGACGCGGCCCTCCGGGACTGGGAGGCGGACCTGCGCCGCCGCGAGGAGGAGCTGAGGAAGCGCGAGGACGGCGACGACACGGACCGCGGGAAGGCCCGCGGCGAGGAGACCGAGAGCTGATGGAGCTGCGGCTCCTCGCCACCTTCGAGAAGGTGGCCGACGTCCTCTCCTTCACCCGGGCCGCCGCCGACCTGGGCTATGCCCAGTCCAGCGTCACCGGCCAGATCCGCACCCTGGAGTCCTCGCTCGGCGTGGAGCTCTTCGAGCGGCTCGGCAGCCGTATCCGGCTCACCGAGGCCGGGGAACGCCTCCTGCCGTACGCCCGCCGCATGGCCGACCTGGCGGAGGAGGCCCGTACGGCCGTCGCGGTCACCGCGGAGCCCTCGGGTCCGATAGCCGTCGGCACCATGGAGTCGCTCACCTCCTACCGGCTGCCGCCGCTCCTGGAGTACTTCCACCACCGCTACCCGAAGGTCCGGCTGACCCTGCGGCCCACCCTCGGCGACGAGACCCGCCAGGCCCTGCGGCAGGGCACGTACGACGTGGGCTTCCTCATGGAGCCGGACACGGAGCACGAGGGCCTGGAGTCGGAGGTCCTCGCCCCCGAGCCCCTGGTCCTGGTCGCCGGCCCCGGGCACCCGCTGGCCGGCCGTACGGGGCTGACCGGCGCCGACCTCGCCGGGGCCCAGCTGGTGGGCACCGAGCCCGGCTGCCCGTACCGCGACCTCTTCGAGCGGGAGCTGCGGGAGTGGGCCCCGCCGTTCATGGAGTTCGGCACGATCGAGGCGACCAAGCGCGGCGTGGCCTCGGGCCTCGGGGTCGCCCTGCTGCCCCGGGTCGCCGTCTCCGGGGAGCTGGCGTCCGGGGCGCTGGTCGCGCTGGACTGGGAGACGCCCTTCACCCTCTTCACGCAGCTCGCGTGGCGGCGGGGGAAGCGGCTTCCGGCGCACGTCCGGCTGTTCGTGGAGCAGGCGCGGCGTCTCGTGTCCGAGCAGCGAGGGTGACCTTGAGGCTCGCCAGGACGATCAGCGGGACCCCGAGCGCCTGCACGAGCCCGATGTGGTGCCCGTACACCGCCCAGTCGACCCCCATGGCGACCGCCGGGTAGGTGAAGGCGAGCACCGCGATCTTGGCGGTCGGCAGCTTGGCGTAGGCCGCGTACATCAGCACGTACATCAGCCCGGTGTGGATCAGCCCGAGCCCGACGAGCCAGGCCCACCCGGCGCCGAGCCCCGCCGTCGCCCCCAGGTCGGTGAAGGGCAGCAGCAGCGGGATGCCGACGAGGACCTGCACGAGCGCGATCAGATGGGGCCGTACGCCGGTGATCCGCTTGGTGAGGAAGGTCGACAGGGCGTAGAGCACGGCCGCGGCGAGCGCGAACCCGAGCCCCTTGAGCGACGCGGTGTCCCCCGGCCGCACCCCGGACACGAGCACGAGCCCGGCGAACGCGACGGCCAGCCATGCCGGCTTCCCGGCGGAGATCCGCTCCCTCGCGAACACCGCCCCCAGCAGCACCAGGAAGAACGGCTGCGTGTGGTAGACGACCGTCGCCAGGGAGATCGAGCTCGCCTCGTACGCCTCGAACAGGAACACCCAGTTGAAGACGATGAACACCCCGCCGAGCGCGGCGAGCCCCAGCTTCCGCGCGGTGAACCCGTGACCGGTGAAGAAGCCCCGGGCCAGGCTGTACGCCCCGAGCGCGGCGGCCCCGAACAGGCACCGGAAGAACACCACCTCGAAGGGTGACGCCCCCGACTCGACGACGAAGACGCCCAGCGTGCCGGAGAGCACCATGGCGAGGGTGAGTTCGACGGTTCCCCTGGTCTCGTTTCTCATGGCTTTGACGCTACGAGCGGGGCCCCGGCCGGTCCACGGGCCAGTGGGGAGTCCTGCCGATGGGGGCGATCGGCGGAGCCGATGGGCGATCGGCCGGGCCGATGGGCGCCCGGCCGCGGATGGACGCGTGCGCGGAATACCTTCGGTGGACGGGTAGTTGGCAACCGGTACCCGACCAGACCGGAGCAGACATGACCCCCGACGCCGCGTCCGGCCCGCACCGCCCGGACCGTTCGTTCCTCTTCGTCCTCGGCAGCTCCCGCTCCGACGGCAACTCCGAGACCTTGGCCCGCGCCGCCGCCGCGCATCTGCCCGCCGACGTCCCGCGGCACTGGGTGGACCTCAACCGGCTCTCCCTGCCCGACTTCCAGGACGGCCGCCACGAGGCCGCCGGCCACCGGGCCGGGGAGACCGAGGAACTGCTGCGCCAGGCCACGGTCGAGGCCACCGACATCGTCATCGTCTCGCCCCTCTACTGGTACAGCCTCTCCGCGCAGACCAAGCGCTACCTCGACTACTGGTCGGGCTGGCTGAACGTGCCCGGCTCGGACTTCAAGGAGCGCATGGCCGGCGGCACCCTGTGGGGGGTGACCGCCATGGCGGACGACGACCACGTCGTCGCCGACGGCCTGACGACCGGCCTGAGCCACTCGGCGGCCTACCTGCGGATGCGCTTCGGCGGCGTCCTGACCGGGACGGGCTCCCGCCCCGGCCGGGTACGCGCCGACGAGCGGGCGATGGCCTCCGCCGAGACCTTCTTCCTGCGCGAGGCCCCGCTCGCCCGCTTCCCCTACGAGCAGGAGGCCGGCGCCGCCGCGTGAGACCCCGCTAGCCCGTCGCGGACGGGTTCCGGTGCGGCGCCGGGGCATGGCACAGGCACCCGCACACGAGATGCCGGACCCCCGGTACGCCGCTGTCGCGGGGCGCGTGGTCCCGGCAGCGGTCATGGCGGCCGACGATGCAGCGCGGCGACCGGAACTCCGGCTCGGGAGTGGCCGTGAGGGCGTGGGCCAGCAGGGACACGGTCACCGCGTCGGCGATCTCCGGCGTCACCCACCAGCCGTCTCCCGCGCGGTCGCGGTGCGCGCCGTCGTGCCCCACGGCGAGCACGCAGACCGAGCCGCCCCACACCGGACGGACCGTCTCCGCCACGGAGAGCACGGACCGTCGCACCCCGCAGCGGCTCATCGGGCGCTCCCGACGGCGTGGATGTCGCGGTGGTCGACGTCAAGACCGACCGTGGCGAGCCAGAGCGCCCGTCGGCGTTTCCGCTGCACCGCCCGCGTGCCGGGCCCGGACAGGTAGGGGCGTGCCAGCGGGGACCGGGAGCCGTCGAGGGGCGCGGTCTGTTCCCGGGCGTAGGGGGACCGCCGGGTGGGGGCGCGATGGCGGGGTGCGGGGGCCGGGGTCGGGGATGCCGGGCGCGGGTGCGTGACCGGGCGGGGGCGGTGCCTGCCGCTGGGTGGCAGGGCCAGCATGAGCAGGCCCAGGAGTACGGGGATCAGTGCCCTGCCCAGTACGCGCGCGATAGGGTTCCGCACGTCATCAACTCCGTTGGTAGTTGGTGGCCATGCCCCGGGAGGTCTAGCCACCTCGCCGGGGTCTTCGTTCGTGCCCACACCGTAGTGCGTGATGCACCGTGATGCATCACGATGTAGCTAGAGCCACCCATACGTGCCTTAGTATGACTATCTAGCGTTGAGTCATGAGCCTTGACCCGAAGTCGGGACGCCCGCTGTACATGCAGCTCGCCGACGTGATCGCAGCGAAGATCGCGACCGGCGAGTACGCCCCTGACCGGGTGATCCCCACGCCCGGCCGGTTCGCCGAGGAGTACGGCATCGCCGTGCTGACCGGCCGACGGGCCATGCGTGAACTCCGTGAGCGCGGACTGATCTACACCGTGTCCGGCAAGGGCTCCTACGTCACACCCGACGCCGGAAAGAGCGCCCCCTCGACGGAGGAGTAGCCCGTCCGCCCTCCCAGGGGTGAGGCCGGCGCCTCGCCGGGGAAGAGTTCCCCCATGGACGACCAGACAGCCAGGCGGTGGCTCGCCACCGCCCTCGACGAGGCCCGCGCAGGGCTCGCCGAGGGCGGGATTCCGATCGGGGCGGCGCTGTACGGCGCGGACGGGACGCTGCTCGGGCGCGGGCACAACCGGCGGGTGCAGGACGGGGACCCGTCCACGCACGCGGAGACGGCCGCGTTCCGGGCGGCGGGGCGGCAGCGCTCGTACCGGGGGACGACGATGGTGACGACGCTGTCGCCGTGCTGGTACTGCTCCGGGCTCGTGCGGCAGTTCGGGATCTCGCGTGTGGTCGTCGGGGAGGCGGAGACGTTCCACGGCGGCCACGACTGGCTGGCGGAGCACGGGGTGGAGGTCGTGGTGCTCGACGACCCCGCCTGCGTCGCCCTGATGCGGGAGTTCATCGCACGGAACCCGGCCCTGTGGAACGAGGACATCGGTGACGACTGAGGCGGCCCTCCCGACGATCGACCTGGCCCACGATCCCGCCCCGCAGCTGCCCGCCGTCGACCGCGCCCTGCGCGAGGCCGGGTTCCTGCTGGTCCGCGGGCACGGGGTCGACCCCGGGCTGCGGGCGGAGATCCGGGCGACCGCCCGCCGTTTCTTCCACCTTCCGGCCGCCGTCAAGGAGCCGTACGCGGTGCGGGTCGGCGGGCGGGGGTGGCTGGGGCCGGGCGCGGAGGCGAACGGGTACGCGGAGGGCAC
The DNA here is from genome assembly GCF_042743475.1 of Streptomyces sp. NPDC059534. Lineage (NCBI taxonomy): Bacteria > Bacillati > Actinomycetota > Actinomycetes > Kitasatosporales > Streptomycetaceae > Streptomyces > Streptomyces sp. NPDC059534. The sequence goes on along the minus strand of NZ_JBHWAQ010000025.1, from coordinate 54,285 downwards.
GGCGACCCCGCCCGACCTGAAGGAGTCGCTGTCGTTCGCGGCGGAGGAGCCGACCGGGGACCCGGCCGTCGACGCCGAGTGGTTCCTGCCGAACACCTGGCCCGCCGAGGTCCCCGGGCTGCGGCCGCTGGTGGAGGCGTACCTGGCGGAGATGAAGGCGCTGTCGGACCGGGTCCTCGACCTGCTCGGGGTGGCGCTCGGCGAGGAGCGGGACTTCTTCACCCGGCACACCGGGCACCCGACGTTCGGCTTCAACGTCAACTGGTACCCGGGGCGGGAGCGGACGGGCGAGCCGCAGCCCGGCCAGTTCCGGATCGGCCCGCACACGGACTTCGGCACGGTCACCCTCCTGGACCGGGAGGCGGGCAGGGGCGGGCTCCAGGTGCACACGGACGCCGGAGGCTGGCAGGACGCGCCGTACGACCCGGCCGCCTTCACCGTCAACATCGGTGACCTGATGGCGGGCTGGACCGGCGGACGGTGGCGTTCGGGGCGCCACCGGGTGCTGCCGCCGCCGGCCGACGCACCCGCGGAGGAGCTGATGTCGCTGGTGTACTTCTACGAGTGCACCCCGGGGACGACGATCCACGGCATCGAGTCGCACGGGTATCTGCGGGCCCAGCTCGACGCCATCGCCACGGAGTGACAACGTCCCCGCGACAAACCGGAAACAGAGTCGAAAGCAGTGGCGAAAGCCGGCCGCTTTCCCAACACCCCGTCGATATCCTTGAGTTGACTGTGACGGGGGTGACGGGGCGTGGACAGGGAACTGTACGGCCGCGAGGCGGTCCTGGACGACGGCGGGCTGGTCGCCCGGCTCTGCGGGGTCACCCGGTACGGGGCCGCCCGGGTGGCGTACGAACACGACGACGACCCGCCGGTCGCCGTCTTCACCGGCGGGCGCGGCATGGGGAAGACCGCCCTGCTCAAAGAGGTCCGCAACCGCTACAAGGGGTACACGCCGCTCGCCCTGCTCGACTGCGCCCACGTCGAGCCGCCCGCCGACCACGGCCCCGGCTGGACCCCGGTCACCGGCGCGCTCGCCGAGCTCGCCGTCCAGCTGTCCCCGAAGGTGCTCGGCGCCCGGCCCGTGCGGTTCCCCCGGCTGTCGCTCGGCCTGGTGGCCGTCGCCTCGCTGGCCTGGTCCCGGGAGGACGACGAGCGGGCCCGCCGCGACCTCCACCGGCTCGGGCCGCTGCTCGCGACCGTCGACGCGACCCGCGGCGCCGCCACGAACTGGGTCGGCAAGGTCCTCGCCAAACTCGCCGCGACCTTCGCCGAGGCCACCGTCCCGCTCGCCGGGCTGCTCGCCGAGGCGACCGTGGAAACCGTCCTGGAGGAGGTCTTCGGCCGACTCCAGCGCGCCTCCGAGAGCTGGTACGGCAGCTACCGCAACGCGGGCGGGCGCGGCAAGGCCGGACTCCAGCAGCTCGCGATCGACTTCGAGCAGGGCGGCCGGCGCCGCCGCGAGGCCGAGGACTTCCTCGTCGGCGCCCTCACCGAGGACCTGGTGCACGCCTACACCGGACTCCGGCGCGGCAGCCGCCTCGGCAGACCGCTGCTCCTCCTCGACAACGCCCACGAACCGCTCGGCCGACAGCTCGTCGAGCCGATCCTGCGCGCCCGCGCCGCCGAGGGCCGCCGCGACAAGGTCGTCGTCCTCGCCACCTCCCGCGTCCACGACCACGAAGGGCTGCGCCAGGCCACCAGGACCCGGCTGCCGGAGACCGCCCACCGGGCGCCCTGCCCGCGCGGCACGAGCGTCGGCTCCGGCATCCTCGCCGTCGCGCTCACCCCGCTCTCCCCCGCCCAGACCCGCACCGCCTTCGACCGCCAGGACCCGGCCGGCCGCACCCCCGCCGAACTCGCCCGCGCCGTCCACCGGCTGACCGGCGGCCGCCCCCTCGGCGTGGCCCTCCTCGGCCGGGCCGCCGGCGAGGCGCCCGCGGCGGTCCGGGCCCGCCTCACCCCCGGCGGGCTGCTCGACCTGACGGTGGAACTCCGCGAGGACACCCCGCCGGTGCCGGTGGCCCCCGCCCTCCTCGCCGAACTCCTCCCGGTGCGCAGCCCCGGCCCGTACGCCGTACTCGCCGCCACCCACGACGAGGAGTCCGCCCGGATGCTGTCCCACGCCCGGCTCCAGGGCGAGTCCCTCGACGGGGACGTGGCGCTGCGCGTCCGCGACCGGCTGCGCGCCGAGGACTGGCCCGAGGGTCCCGGCCACTTCGTCGCCGACCCCCTGCTGCGCGCCCTGCTCCTGCACCGGCTGCGCTTCGAGGACGGCGACCACCCGCGCTACGCCGCCTGGCACGCCGTCCACGAGACCCTGCACCGGCACTACGGGCCCGATCCCGGCCCGTACCGCCTCCACCACGACCTCGCCCTCGGCCGCACCGGGGAGGCCGTCGCGCACCTGCGGGACACCTTCCCCGAACAGGACGTCCTCGGCTGGCTGGGCCGGCTGCGGTTCATCGCCTCCGCCCCGTATCCGCGCGAGCGGAACCGGCCGGGAGACGACCCGCGCCGGGCCGTCGCCCTCGGCCAGGACCTGGTCGACAGCCTGCCGACCGGACTCGACGCCGACGCCGTCGAACTTCACCTTTCCGTACGGCGGTTGCTGCACGCCGTATGGCTGCTCACCGATCCGCTCGCACTGCCCGACGACGAGGTGGCCGACCGGCTGGCGCACGAGCTGCGCCGGCTCTCCGGCCGCCACCTGACAGGCAGCGGTTCGCTCTGGGACGCGGCCACCCACTGGCCGCGCGACATCCGTGCCTGGCGGGAGCCGTCGCTGCCGCCGGGCCGCGAGGACGGAGTCTGACGCCATGCCCGACCGTCTGACCGACCGGCTGCGCCGCCGCGTCCGCACCCCCCGCCAGAAGCTCGTCGCCTCGCTCGTCACGGCCGCCGTCGTCCTGGGCCTCGGCGGCTACGGCATCGCCCGCCTCACCGCCCCGGAGGACCGTTCCTGCGCGCCGGGCGTCGACCGCCCGGCCGGCAGCGCCGAGTGCGTCGGCGTCAACGGCGACGGCCATGACTTCGGCATCGCCGAACTCACCGGCATAGCGCAGGCCATCGGCCGGGAGAACAGCACGCTCAAGGCCGGCGAGTACGTGACGGTCGCCGTGCTCCTGCCGCTGACCTCGGGCGACGGCGGCATGCGGGCCAAGGTCGTGCACGAGGTGCAGGGCGCGTACGCCTACCAGTACCGCGCCAACCAGGAGTCCAACGGGCAGCGGCCCACCATCCGGCTCGTGCTCGCCAACACCGGCCAGGGCAACGCCCACTGGCGCACCACCGTCGACCGGCTCGTCGCGATGGCCGACGGACCCGAGCGGCTGCGGGCCGTCTCCGGCATCGCGACCTCCTCCACCGAGATGCGCGAGGCGGTCACCGCCCTGACGAAGGCCAAAATCGCCGTCGTCGGCACCACGATCACCGCCGACGACATCGCCAACGGCCCCGGCCGCAAGCCCTTCCCCGGCCTCGCCCGCGTCTCCCCCACCAACAGCGACGAGGCCAGGGCGCTGGCGAACTTCGGCCGGGTCGACGCCGCCAAGGCGCTCCTCGTCCAGGACACCCGCGGCGGCGACCACTACGTCGACACCCTGAAGGCCGCCTTCGCCGCGTCCCTCAAGAAGGCGCCCCTGGAGCCCCAGGAGTTCACCTCCTCCGCCGACCCCACCCAGGAGGGCACCACGGCCAACACCTTCCGCAACATCACCCACCTGATCTGCGACACCCGCACCGAGACCGTCTTCTTCGCCGGGCGCCACACCCAGCTGCGCCAGTTCATCAACGCGCTCGGCGACCGCGGCTGCGTCGACCGCGCCTTCACGGTCCTGACCGGCGACGAGGGCTCGTACCTGGGCGCGGACAAGAAGCTCGACCGGAACGCCCTGAAGACGAGGCTGACCGTGCGGTACGCGGCCCTCGCCCACCCCGACGCCTGGCAGCCGGCACCGGGACGGAAGATCCCCGCGACGGGCGGTTCCGCGCGGGCCTACGCGGACTTCGTGAAGGACATCGCCCACGCGGCCCCGAAGGACGCGCCGGTGGCGCTCGCGGACGGCCAGGCGATCATCGCCTACGACGCGATGGCGACGGCGGTCCACGCGATCCGCCAGGCCACCCCCGAGGGCTCGGCCTACCCCGCGAAGGAGGACGTGGGGACGCAGTGGCCGCAGGTCAAGGGCTCTCTGCGGGTGCAGGGCGCGAGCGGCTGGATCTGCCTCGACAACCACGGCAACCCGTACAACAAGGCGGTCCCCATCGTGGAACTCGCCCAGGACGGCACCCAGCGCTTCGTCCAGACGGCCTGGCCGGAGGGCAGGCCCCCGACGGCGGAGTGCCTGCCGCCGAAGCGGGGCTGAGCCCGCCGCTCCCCGCCCCTACGGCACCCACTTGGGCCAGGGCTCGTCGTCCCGGGCGTACAGCTCCCGCAGGTGCTGCCACCGCTCGGGCGTCCAGTCCCGCCAGTCGGTCGGGCGCCCGTCCAGCGCGGCGCCGAGCCGCTCCAGGTGGTCGTGCCACCCCGCCAGACAGTCGAGGCGGTACGCGCGCGTGCCCTGGAACTCGTTGGTGAAACGCAGCACGGTCGACCCGTCGCCCCCGGATCCCGGCTCCAGATGGAACCGGATCCGGCCGTGCGTCGGATCGACCGTGTACTCGGCCACGAAGTCGGGGTCCCAGGCGGTCACCCGCCCCGAGACCTCGGTGTCGCCGTTGAGCCAGCGGAGGGTGACCCGCCCGCCGAGCCGGGGCTCCAGCGGGTCCGCCTCGCAGAGCCACCCCGGCAGGCCCTCGGGCGAGGCGACCGCCGCCCAGACCACCGGCACCGGGTGCGGGAGGTCGACCACGAACCGCAGCAGCTGGGTGTCGCCGTCATGGGTCTCGCACCTGCCCCGGGTTATCTCGCTCATACCTCAAGCGTGGCCCCGGGGCCCGTCACCCGCTAGCGCAGCGGCTCAGACGCCCGCGTAGGAGTGCTTGCTGCTGACGAAGATGTTGACGCCGTAGTAGTTGAAGAGGAAGCAGGCGAAGGCGATGAGCGCGATGTACGCGGCCTTCCGCCCCTTCCAGCCGGCCGTCGCGCGCGCGTGCAGGTACGCCGCGTAGCCGACCCAGGTGATGAAGGACCAGACCTCCTTGGCGTCCCAGCCCCAGTAGCGGCCCCACGCGTCGCCGGCCCAGATCGCGCCCGCGATGATCGTGAACGTCCACAGCGGGAAGACGGCCGCGTTCACCCGGTACGAGAACTTGTCGAGCGAGGCCGCGGACGGCAGCCGCTCCATGACCGAGCGGGCGAAGGCACCCGGGTTCCCGCCGGTCGCGAGCTTGTTCTCGTACGAGTCGCGGAAGAGGTAGAGCAGGGTCCCGACCGCGCCGATGTAGAAGACGGCGCCGCAGAAGATCGCGGTGGAGACGTGGATCCACAGCCAGTACGAGTCGAGCGCCGGCACCAGCTGGTCGCTGGGGGTCTTCAGCCAGGTGGTGGCCATGCCCAGGTCCAGCAGGACCGTCGTGATCAGCGGCAGACCCATCCAGCGGATGTTCTTCTTGGCCAGGAGGAAGCCGAGGTACGCGCCGACCGCCACCGTGGAGAAGGTGGTGGAGAACTCGTACATGTTGCCCCAGGGGGCCCGCTGCACGGACAGCGCGCGGACGACCACGCCCGCTGCCTCGACCGCGAAGGCGAGGACGGTGAGCGAGACGGCGATCCGGCCGTACAGGTCGCCCTTGACCGTGCCGCCGGCCGCGCCGGGGCCGTCCGGGACGTCCCGGGTGCCGGCCGCGGAGCGGGTGACGACCTGCGGCTTGTCGAGCACGGCGGTGCCGCCGGCCTGCTGGACCCGGACGGTCACGGCCGCGCCCTCGGCCGTGTTCTGCTGCGTGAGGGCGGCGGCGGTACGGCCGACCTTGCTGCGGCTGCCGAACACCCACTCGGCGATGTGGGCGAAGAACGCGAGGGTGTAGACGGCCATCGAGGAGTAGATGAGCAGGTCGCTCATCCGCGCCAGGCTCTCGTTGGTCGTGGCGGCGAGGATCACTTGTCGGCCTCTCCAGAAGGGGCAGGGTCTTCTGCGGGTTCTTCCGCGGGTTCCGGTACGGCTTCCGGATCGGCTTGCGGTGCGGCTTCCGCCGTGGGCGGCGCCTGTGCCGTCAGGGCGACGGCCAGGTCGGCCAGCTCCTCCGGCAGCTTCGCGGACTCGCTCCGGCCGAGGCCGGCCATCTCGACGACGGTGACGCCGTCCTCACCGCGTACGGCCCGGACCCAGACCCGGCGCCGCTGGATGAAGAGCGAACCGGTCAGACCGGCGATCGCGGCGATCGCGCCCGCGAGGGCGAGACCGTTCCCCGGCTGCTGCGAGATCTGGAAGCTCGCCCACTCCTTGATGTCCTTCTCGAAGGTGATCGAGCCGGCGCCGTCGGGGAGCGTCATGGTCTCGCCGGGCAGCATGCGCTGCGCGACCCCGGTCCCCTTGTCGATCTTGAACTGCTTCATCTTGGTCGTGTTGAGCTGGTACACGTTCTGCGGCAGACCGGAGTTCACGCGCAGGTCGCCGTGGTAGCCGCTGAGCGCCATGACCGGGAAGTCGAGCGCCGGGAACTGCGAGAACATCGTGCCGCTGCCGGCGCCCGCGAAGGTCGGCACGAACAGCGAGGTGAAGCCGAGCTGCTCCTTCTTGCCGTTCTTGTCGCGGTAGCCGTCCATGACCTTGATCGCACCGGTCGACGTGATGTTGTTGTCGATGGGCAGCATCGGCACGGCGCCGTGGAAGACGACCTTGCCGCGGCCGTCCTTGACGGTGACGACGGGCGCGTAGCCGTGGGCGATCAGGTAGACCTTGGAGTCGCCGACCTTCAGCGGCTCGTTGACCCGGATGACCGCCTTCTTCTCCGCGCCGCCCTGCGAGTAGGTGACGTCCGCCTCGAAGGTGCGCGGGGTGCCGCGCTGCGGGCCGGTCTTCTCGTACGTGCCGTTGAAGGAGTTCAGGGTGAAGCTGAACGGCTCCAGCTCGTCGGTGCCGAACTGGGAGCCGGACTTGAAGTCGTCGTACTGGGTGAGCGTGTTGGAGAAGCCGTCGCCCTCGACGATCAGCTTGCCGCCCTCGGACTTGAAGAGCTGGCCCCAGGCGAAGGCGACGAGCATCACGATGAGGGCGACGTGGAAGGCAAGGTTCCCGGTCTCGCGCAGATAGCCCTTCTCGGCGGCGACCGCGTCGCCCGCCGTATGGGCGCGGAAGCGGCGGCCCTTGAGGAGGGTGAGCGCCGCTTCGCGGACCTGCTCGGGCTCGGCCCCGGTGCGCCAGGTGGTGTAGGCGGGGAGCCGGGTGAGGCGCCGGGGGGCGCCCGGCGGGCGGCTGCGGAGCTGGCCGACGAACTGCCAGGTGCGCGGCACGATGCAGCCGATGAGGGAGACGAACAGCAGGATGTAGATCGCGGAGAACCACACCGAGCTGTAGACGTCGAAGAACTGGAGCTTCTCGTAGAGCGGGGTGAGGGTCTCGTGGGCGTCCTTGAACGCCTGGACCTTCAGCTCGTCCGCGCTGGTCTGCGGGACGAGGGAGCCGGGGACGGCGCCCAGGGAGAGCATGAAGAGGAGGATCAGCGCGACCCGCATCGAGGTCAGCTGCCGCCAGAACCAGCGGACCCAGCCGAGAGGGCCGAGGGTGGGGCCGCCGATGACGGTATCGGCCCGGTCCTCGACGGGTGCGGTGGAGAGCTGGGCCCCGGCCTCGCCGAGGTTCTCCTGCTGCTCCGACGTATCGGTCTTGCTCATGGAACTCAGATCCCCACCGTGAAACCGCTGGACCAGCCCTGCATCGTCGCGACCATGCTGTCCCACGCGCCCGTGAGGAGCAGGACACCGGTCACGATCATCATGACGCCGCCGATCCGCATGACCCACGCGTAGTGCTTCTTGACCCATCCGAAGGCGCCGAGCGCCTTGCGGAAGGCGATGGCGGCGAGCACGAACGGTACGCCGAGACCGATGCAGTACGCGAAGGCGAGTATCGCGCCGCGGCCGGCGCTGGCCTGCTCGAAGGCGAGGGCGTTCACCGAGGCGAGGGTCGGGCCGATGCACGGGGTCCAGCCGATGCCGAAGAGCGCGCCGAGCAGCGGGGCGCCGATCAGCCCGGCCACGGGCTTCCGGTGGAAGCGGAACTCGCGCTGGGTGAGCCAGGGCATCAGCCCCATGAAGAACACGCCCATGAGGATCATGAGCACGCCGAGGACCGTGGTGAGCGTCTCGCGGTACTCCTGGAGGGTCGACCCGAAGTAGCCGAAGAGCGCGCCGCCGGAGACGAACACGGCGGTGAACCCGAGGACGAAGAGGACGGCGCCCGCGGTCATCCGGCCGCGGCGGCTCTCGGCGAGGTCGGTGCCGGAGACCCCGGTCACGTACGACAGGTAGCCGGGGACGAGCGGCAGGACACAGGGCGAGAAGAAGGAGACCAGGCCGGCCAGGAGCGCGACGGGGACGGCGAGCAGGAGGGCTCCGCTGGTGACGGTGTCGTTCACCGGCTCACTTCTCCTTGAGGAGGGGCTCGATCATCGACCGGAGCTTCTTCTCGTCGAGCGCCATGAGGGAGCGGGCGGCGATCCTGCCCTCCTTGTCGAGGACGACCGTGGAGGGGATGGCCTGCGGGTTGAGCGTGCCCTTGGGGAAGCCGAAGAGGATGAGCTTGCCCTGCGGGTCGTAGAGGCTGGGGTAGGGCACCCCGTAGTCCTCTTCGAAGGCGATCGCGGGCTGCTTGTTGGGGTCCCGGGTGTTGAGGCCGACGAACGCGACGCCCTGGTCCTCCAGGTCGGCGGCGACCTTCGCGAAGTGCGGGGCCTCCGCGCGGCAGGGGCCGCACCAGGAGCCCCAGGCGTTGAGGACGACGACCTTCCCCTTGAGATCGGCGACGTCGAGCCGCTTGCCGTCGAGGGTCTCGCCGGCGATCTCGTTGGGGGCCGTGCGCTCCCCCTTGGCGACGGTGGAGATGCCGCCCGTGTTGGTCACGAAGTTGGTGTTGCCGCCACCGCCGGACTTGCCGTTGCTGTCGCCGCTGCAGGCCGAGAGCGTGAGGGCGGCGGTCAGCACTCCGACGGCGAGCAGGGTGCGTCGAGGGGCACGGCTAAGGCTCATGTGAAAAGTTTCGCATGGGCGTTTGGGGGATCTTGGGCACCCCCCTACGTGCCCGTAAAGCCCCTTGTCAAGATCGTCTAAGCGGGAGGGGTGGACGAGGCGGTCGGCGCGGCCCGGAGGAAGGTGTTCCAGCCGCCGGTGGGCCGCTGTCCCACGTCCAGCGTGCGCAGCCGGTCGAGGATCAGCGGGTCCTGGACGTCGAGCCAGTCCACGAACTGCCGGAAGGAGACGAGCCTGACGTCCTTCTTTCCGGCCATGTCCTTGAGCGCGTCCTCGACGGCGTCCATGTAGATGCCGCCGTTCCACTGCTCGAAGTGGTTGCCGATGAAGAAGGGCGCGCGGTTCGACTCGTACGCGCGCGTGAAGCCGCCCAGGAGGGCGTCGGTGGCCTGCTTGCGCCAGCCCGGGTAGCGGGAGGGCATGCCCTTCGTCGTGTTGTTCGACTGGTTGGCGAGCATGTTGTAGTCCATGGAGAGGACTTCGAAGCTGTGCCCGGGGAAGGGCACGGCCTGCAGCGGAAGGTCCCAGATGCCCTGGCGCTTGTCGGGCCAGGTCTGGCGGCCGCCGGGCGAGCTGGCGTCGTAGCGCCAGTTGAGCCGCTTGGCGGTGGGCAGCAGGTTGTCCTGGCCGAGGAGGCAGGGGGTACGGCCGCCGACGAGCTCCTTCGCGTAGTCGAAGGGGAGCGGGTCGAGGTCGGTCCAGCCGCTGTTGGTCTTCCACTCGGTGACGAACTTCGCCGCCTGGTCGATCTCGCTCTGCCACTGGGCCGGGGTCCAGTTTCCGACGGAGCCGGAGCCGCCGCAGAAGTGCCCGTTGAAGTGGGTGCCGATCTCGTGGCCCTCCAGCCACGCCTGCCGGACGTACTTCAGGGTCTCCTTGATGTGGGCGTCGGTGAGGTAGCCGATGTCGGAGGCGCCGACGCGGTTGTTCGGCGGGCGGTAGAGGTCCTTCTTCGACTCGGGGAGGAGGTAGATCCCGGAGAGGAAGAAGGTCATCGCCGCGTCGTGGTTCTTGGCGAGTTCCAGGAAGCGCGGGAAGAGGCCGTTGCCGACCTCGCCGGCGCCGTCCCAGGAGAAGATCACGAACTGGGGCGGGGTCTGGCCGGGTTCGAGCGGGACGGGGGCGTCGGGCTGGTGCGGCTGCTTGCCGGTGTCGGCGGTGGAACCGTCGCCGATGAGCCGGGCGTCGTCCTTGGTCGGGGTGGGTGCCGTCGGGTCCGTCGTGACGTCTCCCCCCTTACCGGGCCCGGAACGTCCCGGCTTGTCCTGGTTATTGGTGGTGCAGCCGGCGATACCGATCGCCGCCGCAGCTCCAACGCCCGCCCCGAGCAGCCCCCTTCGACTGATCCCGCTGATCCCGCGCATGACATCCCCATTCGCGCTGACGTATGACCTGAACGTCATCCAAACCGACAATGAGTGAGATGCAGGGAGGAACACGGAGGTTCCGGGAAATAGCACAAAAATTTCAGGGCGGTCGGATGACATGAACATCACCGACCGCCCTGAACTGTGGACCTTCGCCACCGCGCTGTCCAGGGGGAGCACGTCCCACCGGAGAGCTTTCTCCGGGACCTACGCCCCGAACGCCTTCGACTTCCCCTTGACCGGCTTCGCGCCCGCCAGCAGATGCGCCGGGACGAGGTCCCGGGCCGGCTCGCTGTACCCGACCGAGACGATCTTGTCGCCCCGGTACGTGAACGAGGTCAGCGAGGCCAGCGTGCACTGCCGCCGCCGCGGGTCGTGCCACAGCCGCCGCTTCTCCACGAAGCTGCGGACGATCCAGATCGGCAGCTGGTGGCTGACGCAGACCGCCTCGTGCCCACGGGCCGCGTCCTTCGCCGCGTCGAGCGCGCCCATCATCCGCACGACCTGCTCGACGTACGGCTCGCCCCAGGACGGCTGGAACGGGTTGGTGAGGTGCTTCCAGTTCGCCGGCTTGCGCAGGGCCCCGTCACCGACGCCGAAGGTCTTGCCCTCGAAGACGTTCGCCGCCTCGATGAGCCGCTCGTCGCTGGCCAGGTCGAGGCCGTGCGCCTTGGCGACCGGCGTCGCCGTCTCCTGCGCCCGCTCCAGCGGGGAGGCGACCACGTACGTGACGTCCCGGTCGGCCAGGTGCTCGGCGACCCGGTCCGCCATCTGCCGGCCCAGCTCGGAGAGGTGGTAGCCGGCGCGGCGGCCGTAGAGGACACCGTCCGGGTTGTGCACCTCGCCGTGGCGCATCAGGTGGACGACGGTGATGTCCTGGTCGCTCTTCGGAAGGCTCGTGGCGTCGCTCATGCCGTCGCCTCCGCGGCGGCGCGGGCGGCGGCCGGCAGGGCGGCGGCGATCCGCTCGATCGCCCGCTCGTCGTGCGCGGCCGACACGAACCACGACTCGAACGCGGACGGCGGCAGGTACACGCCGTCGGCCAGCATCGAGTGGAAGAAGGAGTTGAAGCGGAACGCCTCCTGCTTCTTCGCGTCGTCGTAGTTCCGCACCTCGTCGGCGGTGAAGAACACCGAGAACATGTTGGACGCGGTCTGCAGCCGGTGCGCCACGCCCTCCTTCGCCAGCGCGCCCGTGACCAGGCCCTGGATCTCCGCCGAGACCGCGTTCACCTTCTCGTACGCGGCCTCGTCCAGCAGCCGCAGCTGCGCGAGCCCGGCGGCCGTCGCGACCGGGTTACCGGAGAGGGTGCCCGCCTGGTAGACCGGCCCGGCCGGCGCCAGGTGCCCCATGACGTCGGCGCGACCGCCGAACGCGGCGGCCGGGAAGCCGCCGCCCATGACCTTGCCGAAGGTCATCAGGTCGGGCTTCACGCCGTCCACGCCGTACCAGCCGGCCCGGCTCGTGCGGAAACCGGTCATCACCTCGTCGGAGATGTACAGCGCGCCGTTCTCCCGGCACACGTCCGCCAGGCCCTGGTTGAAGCCCTCCGCCGGCGGGACGACGCCCATGTTGCCGGGCGACGCCTCGGTGATGACGCAGGCGATCTCGCCCGGGTGCGCCGCGAACGCCTCCCGGACCGCGGCCAGGTCGTTGTAGGGCAGCACGATGGTGTCGCCGGCCTGCGCGCCGGTCACTCCGGGCGTGTCCGGGAGGCCGAGGGTGGCCACACCGGAACCGGCGGCGGCCAGCAGCGCGTCCACGTGGCCGTGGTAGCAGCCCGCGAACTTGACGACCTTGGCGCGCCCGGTGAACCCGCGGGCGAGCCGGATCGCGGACATCGTGGCCTCCGTACCGGAGGAGACCAGACGCACCTGCTCGACCGGCTCGATCCGCGCGACGATCTCCTCGCCGAGCGCGACCTCGCCCTCGCCGGGCGTACCGAAGGAGGTACCGCGGGCCACGGCGGCCTGCACCGCGGCGGTGACCTCGGGGTGTGCGTGGCCGAGAATCATCGGCCCCCACGAGCAGACCAGGTCGACGTACTCACGACCGTCCGCGTCGGTGAGGTACGGACCGGAACCGGACACCATGAACCGGGGCGTTCCGCCCACGGCCCGGAAGGCACGCACCGGTGAGTTCACGCCGCCGGGCGTCACGAGGGAAGCGCGGTCGAAAAGCGTCTGTGAGACTGGGGCTTCGTATGAATACGGCACTGTGATCCTGACCTGCGAGAACGACTTCGGGCACGACATCGGGGACGGAGGGACGGCGTGGACATCCTGGGTATTACGCCGGGGCGCCCGCCCTCCGCGTCTGCGAAACTGGGGCGTCATAGGGATGACTCACGGAATCCATGGTGTCAGAGGCCACGGCGTTCTTGCGGACAGGTGTTTCACCGTACGAACGCGGGGGAGGTCACTGACACGATGATCGGGTTGCGCGGCGGGGTCGTGTTGCCGAGAAAAAGCAGTCGGGTGGAGATATGCATCGCGGTGGCGGACCGGGCGAGGGGACGGACGACCTGGGTCCGGAGTCTGCCCGGCGGGGGCGGCACCGGCGCCGGCGGACGGAGGATCCGACCGCGTCGGAGGGCCGGGCGACCCCGGAACCCGCTGCGGAACCGCCCCCTGTCTCCGGGGGCCGGAGCTTGGGGGTGACGTACAAGTACTTCGGCGCGCCCAACAGCGCGACGGCGGCCCAGGTCCCGATCTCGATGCGCCCCGAGGAGCTCGGCGGTGACGAGCTCGGCATGGGCGGCATGTTCACCAAGATCAAGCCCGAGACCATAGCGGCCATGGTCCTCACCGGCATACAGGGCATGCCCCTGAACAAGGTGCCCCCGCTGGAACTGGTCGTGCTCCACCCCGACTACGCCGTGGTGAAACTGCCGATGACCGTGGTCGACCCGCTGCGCGGCATCGGCGAGGAGTCGGTCGGCGCCGCCGCCTTCATCTGGTCCACCGTCCCCGACCGCGGCGGCCCCCGCGACGCCTTCGACGTCTACCGGCTGCTCCACGAGTGGCAGGACTTCTCCGTCCGCCTCCACGAGGCGGGCCACCAGCCGTACTGTCTCGTCTGGCCCTGACCCCCCGCCCCGTCAACGCCGCGGGGCCGGCGGCGCCTGCCGCGCGCGCTCGGCGGCGAGCTCGCGGGCCGAGGCGATCCGGTACGGCACGTCGATGACCACGACGTTCTTCATGAAATGCAGCCGGCTCTTGAGGCGCAGCGCGCTCTGGTTGTGCAGCGGCTGCTCCCACCAGTGCCCCACCACGTATTCGGGGATGACCACCGAGACGACCGCGTCCCCCTTCCGTTCGGGCGCCTCCCGGACGTGCCGCAGCAGCGGCTGGACCACCGCGCGGTACGGGGAGCTGAGCACCCGCAGCGGTACGTCGATGCCGTGCGCCTCCCAGGCCGCGCGGAGCACCTCCGCCTCCGCCGGGTCCTCGGCGACCGTGACGGCCGTGAGGGAGTCGGGCCGCAGGGTCTTCGCGTACGACAGCGCCCGCAGGCTCGGCGCGTCGACGGAGGCCACCAGGACGAGGACGTGGTTCTCGGCGAGGGCGCGGGCCCGCGCCCTCGGGCCGACGGCGACCTCGGCGGCGACCGTCTCGTAGTGCCTGCGCACCCCCTTCATCCCGGCGTAGAGCACCGGCATCGCGATGACGACGAGCCAGGCGCCGTGGGTGAACTTGGTGACGAGGACGATGACGAGGACGACCGCCGTGAGGCAGGCGCCGAAGGCGTTGATCGCGAGCCGCCGCCGGATGCCGTGGCGGTCCGCCGCCCCGGCGGGAGTGGCGAGTTCTCGCCGCCAGTGCTTGACCATGCCGGCCTGGGAAAGGGTGAAGGAGACGAAGACGCCCAGGATGTAGAGCTGGATGAGGCGGGTCAGCTGTGCGTCGAAGGCGACGATGAGGACGATCGCGGCGAGCGCGAGGAGGACGATGCCGTTCGAGTGGACGAGCCGGTCGCCGCGGTGGGCGAGCTGGCGCGGCGCGTAGCTGTCGCGGCCGAGGACGGACGCGAGCATCGGAAAGCCGTTGAAGGCGGTGTTGGCCGCCAGGATCAGGACGCCCGCGGTCACGGCCTGGAGCGCGTAGAAGAGGACGTGCCAGTCGCCGAAGGTGGCCCGCCCGATCTGGGCGAGCGCGGTGGACATCGGGGTGCCGGGGGCGAGCCCGAGCTCGGTGGGGTCCTCGGCGACGTGGACCTCGTAGGCCATGGCGAGCACGGTGATCCCGAAGAACATGGTCGCGGAGAGCGCACCCATGATCGCGAGCGTCATGGCCGCGTTGCGGCTCTTGGGCTTCGCGAACGCCGGTACGCCGTTGCTGACCGCCTCGACACCGGTCAGCGCGGTGCAGCCGGAGGCGAAGGCGCGCAGGCCGAGCAGGACGAGCGCGATCCCCGAATAGGAGGAGACCGCGTTCACCGGCAGCGCGGCGGACTCGGCACGGATCGTCGCCCCCGTCGCCGTCCGCACCGCCGCCACGGCGAACATCAGGAAGACGACGCCGATGAAGGCGTACGTGGGGACGGCGAACCAGCGGCCCGACTCGCGCACCCCGCGCAGGTTCATCCAGGCGAGCACCACGACGAAGAACACCGACAGGGCCACGGCGTGCCCGTCGAGCGACGGGACGGCGGAGGTGATGGCGGCGACCCCGGAGACGACGGAGACGGCGACGGTCATCACGTAGTCGATGAGCAGCGCGGAGGCGGCGGTGAGCGCCGCGCGCTGCCCGAGGTTCTCGGCGGAGACGACATAGGCCCCGCCGCCGCCCGGGTAGGCGTAGCAGGTCTGCCGGTAGGAGGCGACGACGACGAGCAGCAGGATCACGATGCCGACCGCCGCGTACCAGGCCAGATGGAGCACGGCGAGGCCGCCGAGGGCGAGGATCAGCAGGATCTCCTCGGTGGCGTAGGCGACCGAGGAGAGCGGATCGCTGCAGAAGACCGGCAGGGCGACGCGCTTCGGCAGCAGCGTCTCGCCGAGCCGGCCGCTGTCGAGCGGACGACCGACCAGCAGGCGTTTCGCCGCACTTCCAGCTCTCATAAGTGCTGAAGTTAGGACGAATGGTATGTAATGCGCGGATGCCGCGCCCTGTGGGAGCCCCGTACGAGGAAGGACCTGACGCGTGAGCGGAGTACGAATGGCCGGCGAACCCATGCAGATCGGCGAGGTCGCCGCACGGACCGAGCTGTCCCTGCGGACCATCCGCCAGTACGAGGACAGCGGCCTGGTCGTACCGTCCGCCGCCTCCCCGGGCGGCTTCCCCCTCTACACGGACGCGGACGTCTCCCGGCTGATGGTGGTCCGCCGCATGAAGCCGCTCGGCTTCACCCTCGACGAGACCCGCGAGCTCCTCACCGCCGTGGACCGCCTCGCCGCCGACCGCCCGGACACGGTCGCCGAGCTCGAACCGGAGGAACGCGCAGCCCTCACCGCCCGCGTCCGCCGGTACGAGCAGGCCGCCGCGGAGCGGGTCGCCGAACTCCGGGCCCAGCTCGCCCGCGCCGAGGAGTTCGCCGACTCCCTCCGCACCCGCCTCACCGCGGCCCCGGCCTGACCCGCGGACCCCGCCGGCCCGCCCTCGGTCACTCCGCCGTCCGGCCCTCCGTCACTCCGCAGGTCCGCCCTCCGTCACTCCGCCAGCGCTGCGGCGAGCTCGCGGAAGAAGCGGGCATAGGCGGCCGGGCTGGGCGGGGTCTCGGGGTTCCACGGGGCGAGCCGGGCGCCGGCCGCGGCCCCGTGCGGCGGCGTGGCGTGCTCCCGGCTGTCGAAGAGGACCAGGCCGGGACGGAGTTCGGCGGCGCGCTCCCAGTCGGCGGTGAGCCAGTTCGCCCCCGGCCCCGGGCCGGGGTCGAGCAGCCGGACCCCGAGCTCCGCGAGCCGCGCCAGCTCGGGCCACGCCTGCGGGCGGGCCAGATGGACCTGGTCGGGACCGGCGCCGGAGAGGGCCAGCACCCCCAGCCCGGTCCGGCCGGCGGCCTCCCGCAGCGCGGCCTCGGCCGCGCCCAGTCCGACGGCCTCCGGCGGGGCGGCACCCAGGGAGGCGGCCAGCGCGCCGAAGCGGCCGAGGATCGCCGACAGGGTGAGCTCGTTGCCGACGGACAGCGCGGCGAGGGGCACCCCGACCGCTTCGGGGAGCGCCTCGTCCAGCGCGTACGGGCTCTTCCCGTCGTAGGTGACGTCCACGACCACGTCCGGCCGCAGCTCCCGCAGCAGCCCCTCGTCCAGGGCCCGCCCCGGCCCGACGTACGGGACCCCGGCGGCCGCGAGTCCGCCCGCCTTCGCCGGATCGAGGACCTCGCCGTCGTGCCCGGAGCCGTAGACGGCGACCGGCGTGACCCCCAGGTCGTGGAGGGCCGCACCGGCCCGCACATACGCGACCACCCGCCGCGGAACCCGGCCCGCACCGAGCTCCGTACCCCTGTCGTCCGTGAATCCCCATGCCTTCGCTCCGGACATGCGGCTGCTCCCTCCCCGGCCGGAATCTCCCTCTTCGCCACCTTGAAGCGGTTCCCCGGCCCGCACAAGAGGGCCTGCGGTCCCCCGCCGGACGCCCCGGGGCGCGGGGCCGGGACTTTGGTCCCGGGCCCCCTGCCGAAAGTCCCCCAAGGTGGTGTTAACTGAACAGGTCGGGAGGAAGCAGTACGAATCACCAGTGCCGACGTGCACGCGCGCCACCTGCCGGGGCGCGCCGCGCACGGGCGGCCCGCACGTCCTGGAGTAAGCCATGTCCTTGCCCGGCCAGTTCTCCGACCCCCGGGTCCTCACGCTCTTCGGCCTGCTCGCCGTCACGACGGTGGTCTGGCTGACGGCGGGCCTGCGGGCCCGCGCCCGCGACCGCCGCGACCGGGCGGGCATCCCGCTGGAGCGCGTCTGGCACCCTCAGGAGTCCGTGGCCCTGACACCGGCCGAGGAGCACGCGTTCGGCCAGGTCGTCTCCCGCCTCACCCCCGGCTCACCCGGCCGCCTGCGCTGAGCACCCCGGCCTCGGGCCCCCGGTCCCGTCCGGCGGCGGCGCCGTCTGCCCGGAGAGCCGGGCGGCTGCGTTCCGGGACCCCTGGGACCCTGTCGATCACACCGCGAGCCCGGCCTGATCGGCCGGACAGCCCCTACACGCGCGGGTCGCGGCCGGTCGTCGCGAGGAGACGCTCGAAGGCGGTGGCTCCCTCGGACAGCTCGACGGCCTCCGCGAAGACGCTCATCTTCCGCGCCATCGGCGCCATGCGCTCCACCTCGTCCACGAGCCCCGCCACCACGGCCGGATCCGGCTCGAAGGCCCGTCCGGTGGCCCGCGCCAGGTCCCAGGCGTGCACGGTCAGGTCGAGCAGCACCATGGACCCGACGGTCCGCGCGGGCAGCCCCATCGCCCCGGTGGTCCCCTCCTCCGCGCCGGGCGCCGCCCAGGCCGCGACCAGCTTCCCGGCCTCCGCCCCGAAGCGGTCCCGCCAGCCGTCCTCCCCCACCCGGTCGGGGGTCTCGGAGAAGTCCGCATCCTGCTTCGCCGCGAGGGCCTGGAAGTTCACGACGACGGCGAAGAGGTGGTTCAGCAGGGCGCGCACGTCGTAGGCGGAGCAGGGCGTGGGCGCACCGAGCGAGGCGTCGTCGATCCCCTCGACCAGGGGAGCGGCCTGCGCGGCGGCGGTGTGCAGCAGGTCGGCGATGCGGGGCGGGGCCTGGTTCGTCATGGAGGCGACGCTAGGGGAACCTGCCCGCCCCCGTCTTGAAGAAACGCGCCAGGCGGCGTGCCGGATCGCCCGCGAGCCGGGTCTGCTCGGCCCTAGCATGCGGACCATGACCGCCTCCGCTCCCCGCCGGGACACCCGGGGCATCGTCGACCCCGCCGAGCTGCTCGCCCGCGTCCGCTTCCGCCGGCACACCCCGGCGCCGGAGCTGCGGCCCTATCTGGAGCACTACTGGCTGATCGACTGGGATCTGCCGGAGCCGTACGCGTCCCACGTCGTCCCGCACCCCTCGGTGAACGTCGTCTTCCAGCAGTACGGTCCGCTCGACGGCCCGCCGGAGGCCGCCGAGTCGTCCGCCGAGGTCTCCGGGATCGGGCTCGGCCTCTTCACGCAGAAGCTCACCGGCACGGGCCGGGTCTGCGGGGTCCAGTTCCGGCCCGGCGGTTTCCGTCCCTTCGCGCCCGCGTGGCCGGTGTCGGCCTGGACGGGCCGCCGGGTGCCGCTCGCCGAGGTGTTCCCGGACACGGCGGACGCCTCCGCTGGCCCGGCCGGGGCAGGGGACGCCTCCGCAAGCCCGGCCGAGGGCTCCGGCGGAGACGCCGGACCAGGCCCCGGGGTCGTATCCGGCGCCCTCCCCTCCGTTCTCACCGCCGTCCTCTCCCCGGACGGCGACCCCGCGCGCGTGGCGGCGCTCGACGCCTTTCTCCTGGCCCATGGGCCTGCACCCGACCCGGCCGCCGCGCAGGCGATGGAGCTGGTGGACCTGGTACGCGGGGACCGCACGGTCCGGACGGTGTCCGGGCTGGCCGCCGTGTCCGGCCTGTCGGCGCGCTCCCTGCAGCGGCTCTTCGCCTCTCACGTCGGCGTCGGCCCGAAGTGGGTGATCCTGCGCTACCGCATCCACGAGGCCCTGGAGCGGGCCGAGGAGGCGGAGGCGGCGGACTGGGCGGGGCTCGCGGCCGAGCTGGGCTACAGCGATCAGGCCCATCTCGTACGGGACTTCACGGCGACGGTCGGGGTGCCGCCGACGGCGTACGCCCGCGGCCTGTCAGTGCCCTGACCTACCGTACGGAGATGGACGACGACACCGCACGCGTACGCCTGGAGCCCTGGTCCGAGGAGGACGCCGGCCTGCTGCGCGCCCTGAACGCACCGGAGTTGACGCACCACCTCGGTGGTCCCGAGACCGAGGAGCAGCTCGTCCGGCGCCACCGCCGGTACGTGGACCTGAGCGCCGACGACACGGGCGCGGGACGGATGTTTCGGATCGTGCTGCTGCCCGAGGAGGTCGTGGCCGGCAGCATCGGCTACTGGGCGCAGACGTGGGACGGCGAGCCGGTGTACGAGACGGGGTGGGCGGTGCTGCCGGGCTTCCAGGGCCGCGGCCTGGCGACGTCCGCCACGCGCGCGGTGGCGGAGCGGGCCCGGGCCGCGGGCGGCCGCCGCCATCTGCACGCGTTCCCGTCGACGGACAACGCCGCGTCGAACGCGGTGTGCCGCAAGGCGGGGTTCGAGCTGCTCGGCGAGCGGGGCTTCGAGTACCCGCCGGGGCGTCCGATGCGCTGCAACGACTGGCGGTTCGACCTGGGTCGGACGGCCTAGGCGGCGTCTTCCTGCCCGGTCAGCGGCCGGGTGAAGTGGAAGGCCACGATGTCGAAGCGCTCGCGCAGGTAGAAGCGGTGGGCTCCGGTGCGGTGGGTGCCGGAGTCCAGGTTGAGCTCGTGGCAGCCGGCCGCGCGGGCGTGGGCCTCCAGGTGGGCGACGAGCGCGTGGCCGACGCCGGTGGACCGCTGGGCGGCGGCGGTCACCAGGTCGTCGACGTAGAGCTTGCGCAGGGAGCTGGTGTTGTTGACGATCCGCCAGCCGGCCGCGCCGACGCAGCGGCCTTCGTCGGTGTAGGCGGCGCTGAACCGCAGTCCCTGGGGGTGCCCGGCCTCGTACACCTCGCGGAAGAGCTCCGGGGTGAGGTGCGGGCGGAGTTCGGAGAGGACCGGCAGGAGGTCGCTCTCCAGTCGCGGGTCGCCGGGCTCGAGGTCGGTGATCTTCATGCCGGGACGGTACCCCAGGTTTTTTCGGGGTTGACGGGAGAGGCACCCTCACGGATATTTATCTGCACAACGCAGATTATTCGCTGCGCAGCAATCCCGCGCCGCGCGGCCCTCCGGAAGGACACCCCCTCATGACCGTTCTCGTCACCGGCAGCCGCGGCCGCGTCGCCGCCACCCTCCTCGGCCTGCTCGACGCCGCGGGCGTCAAGGCCAGGGCCGGCTCCAAGGACCCGGCCGGTCTCTCGCCACCCCGCGGCGTCGACACCGTGCGCTGCGACCTCGCCGATCCGGCCACCTTCGGCGCCGCCCTGGCCGGCGTCGACTCCGTCTTCCTCTATGCCGAGGCCACGCACGCCGAGGCGTTCGCGGCCCGGGCCCGCGACGCCGGCGTCGAGCACGTCGTCCTTCTCTCCTCCAGTTCCGTCCTCGCCCCGGACGCCGCCGAGAACCCGATCGCCGCCTCCCACCTCGCGGTCGAGCGCGCCCTGTCCGCCGCGGCGGAGGCCGGGGCGTTCGACACCACCCACCTCCGGCCGGGCGCCTTCGCCACCAACGCCCTGCAGTGGGCGCCGGCGCTCCGGGGCGGCCGGGGACCCGCCCTCCCCCATCCCGGGACGCACGGCGATCCGATCCATGAGCGCGATGTCGCCGAGGCCGCGTTCGCGGTGCTCACCGAGCCCCGGCTGCGCGGTTCCTCGTATGTGCTGACCGGTCCCGAGTCGCTGGCCTTCACCGAGCAGCTGGTGATCGTCGCCGAGGTGACGGGCCGGCCCGCGCCCCACACCGTCGTCACCCCGGAGCAGTGGAAGGAGTCGGTCGCGGGCTTCCTCCCCGAGGCGTTCGCGGACGCCCTGCTCTCCTACTGGTCCGCGCACGACGGCCGCCCGGTGCCCCTGACCCGTACCGTCGAGGACCTCACCGGCCACCCGGCCCGCCCCTTCGCCGCCTGGGTCGCCGACCACGCCGGGGCGTTCCGCCCCTGACCGGGCTCCGGCCCGGCGCCCCGCCCGCCCTCACGGCGAATTCCCTGGCCACCGCCCTCGCCCCGGTGCCATCCTGTCCCCGTGAACGGACCGGAGATCCAGATCAGTTTCGCCCCCGGCCTGCGGGTCTTCGTCGCCTCGGAGCGGCGCTCGGGCCGCACCCCGGTGACCACCGACGGCAGCTCCTCGCTCGGCCATGTCGTGGAGTCGCTGGGGGTGCCGCTCACCGAGGCCGGACGGCTCCTGGTCGACGGGCGGCCGGTCGACACCTCGTACGTCCCGGCCCCGGGCGACACGGTCGAGGTGGAGGGCGTCACCCGCCCGCAGCCGGTCCCCGGCGCACCGCTGCGGTTCCTGCTCGACGTGCACCTGGGCACGCTGGCCCGGCGGCTGCGGCTGCTCGGCGTGGACGCGGCGTACGAGAGCGAGGACATCGGCGACCCCGCGCTCGCCACGCTGTCCGCGCGGGAGCGGCGGGTCATGCTGTCGCGGGACCGCGGCCTGCTGCGTCGCCGCGAGCTGTGGGCGGGCGCCTACGTCTACAGCGACCGGCCCGAGGACCAGCTCCGTGACGTGCTGGGGCGGTTCGCGCCGCGGCTCGCGCCCTGGACCCGCTGCACGGCGTGCAACGGGGAGCTGACCGACACCGACAAGGACGAGGTCCGCGAGCGCCTCGAACAGGGCACCGAGAAGACGTACGACGTGTTCGCCCAGTGCGCGGCCTGCGGCCGGGTCTACTGGCGCGGCGCCCACCACGCCCGCCTGGAGGCGATCGTCTCCGACGCGGTACGCGAGTTCGGCGGCGCGACGACCGCCTGACTCAGTCGAGGTCGCCGCCGCGCAGCCGCTCGATCTGCGCGGCACTCACCTCGACGGTGCGCCGCATATGGGCGATGAGCAGGGCGAGTTCGGTGTCGCTGTAGACGTCGAACATCGTGCCCCAGGTCGCGTTCAGCTTCCGCCACAGGGCGCCGAGCTCCGCCGTCCGCGCGGGCACGAGCGCCACGAGCACCCGCCGCCGGTCCTCGGTGTCCCGCTCCCGCGTCACGTATCCGGACCGCTCCAGGCGGTCGACGAGCCGGGTCGCCGATCCCGTGGTGAGCCCGGTCAGCTCGGCGATCCGCCCGGTGGTCACCGGGCCCTCCTCCAGGCTGAGCAGGTTCAGGCACTGCACGTCGGTCGGATGGAGCCCCAGGTGGTCGGCGACGGCCTGGTTGAACAGGGCGTAGGCGGCCATGTAGCGGCGGGCCTCCCCGTACAGCTCGGTCATCAGGGTGTCGCGCCGGGCGGAACTCTTCTGCGTCATGCAGAGATTGTACGACCCAGGAACCGCCCGCTCAGGGGGCTTCCGCCGTCAGATAGCGCTGCACGGTCGGCCCCAGCCAGGCGACGATCTCGTCGGTGGTCATCTCGACCGCCGGCGGCAGCCGCAGCACGTAGCGGGTGAGCGCCATCCCGAGGATCTGGGAGGCCACCAGCGCCGCCCGGCGCGGGGCCTCCTCCGGGTCGGGGCACACACCCCGCGTGACGGGGCCGAGCTGCCGGGCGAAGACCGCCTGCATCCGGGCCGCCCCCGCCTCGTTGGTGACCCCCACCCGCAGCATCCCGGTCAGGACGTCGTCCCGCTCCCAGCGCTCCAGGAAGTGGGTCACGAGGACGGCCCCGATGTGTCGCTCCGGCAGGAGTCCCAGCTCGGGGAGGTCGAGTTCGATCTCGGAGGCGGCCGCGAAGAGCCCCTCCTTGTTGCCGTAGTAGCGCATGACCATCGACGGGTCGATCCCGGCGTCGCGGGCGATGGCCCGGATGGTGGCCCGCTCGTACCCGTCGGAGGCGAAGCGCTCACGGGCGGCCTCCAGGATGGCGGCCCGGGTGGCGTCGGAGCGGCGGACGGTCGTCATACCAACGACTGTAGGCCAACGGGTGTTGACATGTCATTCGAACCACCCCTACCGTTGCCAACAAGCGTTGGCAAACAAACGTTGGCCAACGAGCGTGGGCACCCTGGAGGCAGCCATGAGCACCACCACGGACACGGACGTACTCGTCGTCGGCGCCGGACCCACCGGCCTGCTCCTCGCCGGCGACCTCGCCGCCGCCGGCATCCGCGTCACCCTCGTCGAGCGCCGCGCGCACGGCCTCGGCAACCTCACCCGGGCCTTCGGCGTCCACGCCCGCACCCTGGAACAGCTCGACGCCCGCGGCCTCGCGGACGAGCTCCTCGCCACCGGCACGACCCTGGCCCACGCCCGGCTCTTCGGCCGCCTCGACCTCGACCTGACCCGGCTGCCCAGCCGCTTCAACCACCTGCTCGTCACCCCGCAGTACGAGGTGGAACGCCTCCTGGAGCGCCGGGCGGTGACCGCCGGCGTCACCTTCCGGTACGACACCGCGCTGAGCGGACTGCGCCAGGACGCCGACACCGTCACCGCCGACCTCACCGGCCCCGACGGCCCCCTCACCCTCCGCGCCCGCCACCTGGTCGGCACCGACGGCGTCCGCAGCGCCGTCCGCTCCGCCCTCGGCCTGCCCTTCCCCGGCCGTTCCGTGATCCGCTCCATCGTCCTCGCCGACGTCCGCCTCACCCGGGAGCCCGCCGAGTCGTTCACCGTCAGCGGCTCCGGGGACGCCTTCGTCTTCCTCGCCCCCTTCGGCGACGGCTGGTACCGGGCCATGGGCTGGGACCGCACCCGCCAGGTCCCCGACAGCGAGCCCGTCGACCTCGACGAACTCCGCGGGATCGCCCGCACCGCCCTCGGCACCGACCACGGCATGCACGACGCCCGCTGGATCTCCCGCTTCCACAGCGACGAGCGCCAGGTCCCCGCCTATCGCGTCGGCCGGGTCTTCCTCGCCGGAGACGCCGCCCACGTCCACTCCCCCGCCGGCGGCCAGGGCATGAACACCGGCCTCCAGGACGCCGCCAACCTCTCCTGGAAGCTCGTCGCCGCCCTCCGCGGCGAGGCGCCGGACCCCGAGGCCCTCCTCGACAGCTACCAGTCCGAACGCCACCCGGTCGGCGCCGCCGTCCTCCGCAGCAGCGGCGCCATCGTGCGCCTCGCCATGGCCCACACCCCGCTCACCCGCGCCGCCCGCTCCCTCGCCGTCCGCCTCCTGAGCGCCTTCCGGCCCGCCACCTCCCGGGTCATGGGCGGGATCAGCGGCATCGGCATCGCGTACGCGCCGGAACCGGGAGCCGGCCGCCCCTCGGGCCGCCGCGCGCCCGACGTCCGACTGCGCGAAGGGCGGCTCTACGAACTCCTGCGCGCGGGCGAGTTCGTCCTGATCACCCCGGAGGGCGCCTCCCCGAAGCTGCCGCCCACCGCCCCCGTCACCCCGGACCACCTCGTACGCGCCACCTGGACGGACCCGGCGCAGCGCGCCACGGTGCTCGTCCGCCCCGACGGATACGTCCTCCGGACCGGCCTCTGACCGGCCGGCCCGGCGACTCCTCCACCCTCGGAAGACTCAGAAGACGTACGGGTCCCCGGTGGCGAGCACCAGAACCCGGTGCCGGTCGTTCCTCGGGTTCCGGTCGGCCACCCCGTCCCGCCACGCCGTCGTGATCTCCACCGTCATCTCGTCCGGCAGCCCCGCCGTCCTCAGATCGAGCGCCAGCTCCCCGGCGCCCCCCACGGCCCGCAGCTCACCGGTCCGGCAGGACACCACCCGGTCACTGCTCCACAGACACGCCGGCGGCAGTTCATGGCCACCCGCCATCGGCTCGGAGAAGGCCAGCCGGACCGTCGCCTGCGACAGGTCGGAGGGCCCGTGGTTCTCGCTGACCAGCCAGACCCCGACCCTCCCGTCCCAGAGGGAGACATGCCCGTGGTGGGACAGATCCGCCTCGGGCCCGACCACCGGCCCCACGGCGCCGGCGGTGCCGCCCGCGCCCATCACCGCCGCGGCCGCGAGAGCGACCCCGAGCACACCCTTCCGCAATCCACGCATAGCACCAAAATACCCACCTACCATCACATCTTCTGACAACCCATCAGTCCGCGTGTCCCCCCGCTCGCCCCCGGCCGCACCCGCCCCGTGAGACCGCCTGCCCCCGCCCCCACCTATCCTGACCGGGCGATCGACGTAATCGACCACCTGCGCGAGGAGCACGTCATGACCGGCCCCGGTACCCCCATCGCCGTCATCACCGGAGCGAGCAGCGGAATCGGCGCCGCCACGGCCAGGCAGCTCGCCGCCGCCGGCTACCGCGTGGTCCTCACCGCCCGACGCAAGGACCGCATCGAGGCCCTGGCCGCCGAGATCAACGACGCCGGCCACCAGGCCGCCGCCTACGCCCTCGACGTCACCGACCGCACCGCCGTCGACGAGTTCGCCACCGCCTTCCGCAGCCTCGCGGTCCTCGTCAACAACGCCGGCGGCGCCCTCGGCGCCGACCCCGTCGCCACCGGCGACCCCGCGGACTGGCGCCAGATGTACGAGGTCAACGTCATCGGCACGCTGAACGTGACGCAGGCCCTGCTCCCCGCCCTCACCGCGAGCGGCGACGGCACGGTCGTCGTCCTCTCCTCCACCGCCGGCCACTCCACCTACGAAGGCGGCGCCGGCTACGTCGCCGCCAAGAACGGCGCCCGCGTCCTCGCCGAGACCCTCCGCCTCGAGATCGTCGGCACCCCCGTCCGCGTCATCGAGATCGCCCCCGGCATGGTCAAGACCGACGAGTTCGCCACCACCCGCTTCCGCGGCGACACCGACAAGGCCGCCAAGGTCTACGCCGGCGTAGCCGAGCCCCTCACCGCCGACGACGTGGCCGACACCATCACCTGGGCCTGCACCCGCCCCCCGCACGTCAACATCGACCTCCTCGTCGTCCGCCCCCGCGCCCAGGCATCCAACACCAAGGTCCACCGCGAGCTCTAGGAACACGGGAGGGGCCGGTGCGGTGCACCGGCCCCTCCTCTCCGACGAAGGCACGACGCGCCCCCACCGGGATCAGCCCTTCACGCAGATGACCTGCTTCAGCTTCGCGACGACCTCCACCAGGTCCCGCTGCTGGTCGATCACCTTCTCGATCGGCTTGTAGGCACCCGGGATCTCGTCCACGACGCCGGAGTCCTTACGGCACTCCACGCCCCGCGTCTGCTCCTCCAGGTCCCGCGTGGAGAAGCGCCGCTTGGCCTCGCTGCGGCTCATCTTCCGGCCCGCTCCGTGCGAGGCGGAGTTGAAGGACGCCGCGTTGCCCAGACCCTTCACGATGTACGAGCCCGTGCCCATCGAGCCCGGAATGATCCCGAACTCCCCGGAGCCGGCCCGGATCGCGCCCTTCCGCGTGACCAGCATGTCCATGCCCTCGTACCGCTCCTCCGCCACGTAGTTGTGGTGGCAGGAGATCACCTGGTCGAAAGTCACCTTCGCCTTGCGGAACTCCCGGCGGACGACCTCCTGGAACAGCGCCATCATGATCGCGCGGTTGTACTTCGCGTACTCCTGCGCCCAGAAGAGGTCGTTCCGGTAGGCCGCCATCTGTGGGGTGTCCGCGACGAACACCGCCAGGTCGCGGTCGACGATCCCTTGGTTGTGCGGCAGCTTCTGCGCCTCGCCGATGTGGTACTCGGCGAGCTCCTTGCCGATGTTCCGGGAGCCGGAGTGGAGCATGAGCCAGACCGCACCCGACTCGTCGAGGCAGAACTCGATGAAGTGGTTTCCCCCTCCGAGCGTTCCCATCTGCTGCCGCGCCCGTTCACGGCGGAACTTCACCACGTCCGCCACCCCGTCGAACCGCGACCAGAAGTCGTCCCACCCCGCCGTCGGGAACTGGTAGAGCCGTCCGGGGTCCACCTCCGTGCGGTGCAGCCCCCGGCCGACCGGAATCGCCTGCTCGATCTTCGAGCGGAGCCGCGACAGATCTCCCGGCAGGTCGTTCGCCGTCAGGGACGTCTTGACCGCGGACATGCCGCAGCCGATGTCCACACCGACGGCGGCCGGACAGACCGCACCCTCCATGGCGATCACGGAGCCGACGGTGGCGCCCTTGCCGTAGTGGACGTCCGGCATGACGGCGAGACCCTTGATCCACGGCAGCGTCGCCACGTTCTGCAGCTGCTGCATGGCACCGCCCTCGACAGTGGCGGGGTCGGCCCACATCCTGATCGGGACCTTCGCGCCGGGCACCTCTACGTACGACATACTTCCTCGATTCCCCCGAAAAGTCAGATAACGCAAAAACCGGAGCCAAAGCCCGTACAGGTGACAGCGGACCGGCATCAACAGCTGCGTGTGCGATAGACATTGTGTCCACCGGCCGGGTTCGCGCGGCAAACAGTTTTCGGGAAAGACTTCGGGAGAAGGGAGCCTGGGACCGTGCAGCGAAAGAGGTACGCCCCCGGCCGCACCGGGCCCACGGCCCGTACCGCCGTCGTCCTCACCAGCGTCCTGGGGCTGGGCCTCGGGCTCGGGCTCACGGGCTGCTCCGCCGGCGCTCCGGCCGACGACATCGTCGTCGACGCCAAGGCCGGCCCCGCGGCCCCCGTCGCGCCACCCGGCCGCTACCGCACCCTGTTCGAACCGTGCGGCTCGGTCCCGGCGGCCGCCCTCAAGGACCTGCTCCCCGGCGCGGCCGCGCTGCCGGACGTCGAGCGGGGCAGGGCGTACCGGGGCATCGCCGCCGTCACGTACGACACCGACCGGCGCGTGGGCTGCACCTGGCGGGCCGACACCCCCGACACCTCGCACCGGCTCACGCTGGACATCGAGCGGGTGGTCTCGTACGACACCACCGTGAGCGACGCCGACCGTGCGCAGGAGGTGTTCACCGGGAAGCAGCTCGGCGCGGGCATCCCGCTGCCTCCGACCGCCCCGCCCACGCCCACCGCCACCACGCCGGCCGCTCCCACGACGACGGCCGCGGCGGGAGCTCCGTTCTCGGTCCCGGGCAAGGCCCCGGCCACCAGGGCACCGGCGACCGGCGCCACCACGGGCACGACCACCGGTGCGCCCGCCGGCGGCACGACGACCGGCCCGGCCCCGACCGGCTCGGGCTCGGCCGATCCCACCTCCACCGGTCTCGAACCGCGCATCCTCGACGGCCTCGGCGACATCGCGTACCTCGACGACGTGCTCAGCAAGGTCGGCGCGAACGTCCATCAGCGTGCCGTCAGCGTGGTGTTCCGCACATCGAACGTCATCGTGACGGTGTCCTACCGGGAGCAGACGACCGGTTCCGCCGAGGCCCCCGACAGCGGGGAACTGCAGGAAAAGGCCCGGAATCTGGCCCGGCTGCTCGCCGAACGGCTGGAGGAGTAGCCGTTCGCGTCCGCTCCGTGAGCGGACGGCGACCACGTAACGTGTCGGCGTACCCGTGACCGCCCCGTGGCCACGGCCACGGCCGGCACCCCCGGACGGCCGGCCGGACCGTACGACAAGCGACTGAAGGAACCATGCAGCGATCTGCCTCGCGACTCACCCGCATACTCGCCTGCGCAGCCGTCCCGGTGATGCTCGTCGCCGCCGGCTGCTCCTCGGATTCGGGTGGCTCCGGCGACTCCGGCAAGACGCAGGGGCAGGACAAGGCGTCCGCCTCCGCGGCGACCCCCTCGCCCTCGCAGTCGACGAAGGCGGTCGAGCCCGCGAGGTTCGCGAAGCTGCCGGACGTCTGCAAGTCGGTCACGGCGAAGACGACGGCCGCCCTGGTGCCGAAGGCGAAGACGAAGAACGGCACGCCCGCCGTGTCGAGCGACCTGGCCAGCCGTGGCGGCTGCTCGTGGAACGGTCTGGAAGACAAGGGCGTGAAGGGTTCGCACTACCGCTGGCTGGACGTGTCCTTCTACCGGTACGAGTCGGACGCCGCCCTCGGCAGCGGCCAGGAGCGCGCGCAGGAGAACCTGGCGAAGGAGCTCGCCAAGGTCCAGGAGACGCCGGGCGCCAAGAACATCCGTACGCTGGCGGCGCCGGGTGTCGGCGACGAGGCGCAGGCCGTCGCCTACAAGGTGCGCAAGACGGATGCGGACTTCGTGTACGCGTCGATCGTGGCGCGGACGGGCAACGTGCTGGTGCTGCTCTCGTACAACGGCACCGGTTACTCGGGTGCCGCCGCTCCCACGGACAAGACCATCGTGGACGGCGCCGTGAGGGCGGCGAAGGAAGCCGTGGCAGCGGTCGCCGCGGCGAACAAGTAGTCACAAACCAGCACAGGGTGGCACATTCATGCGGAGCCCGTCCCTCCCCCGAGGGCCGGGCTCCTCGCGCATGTGCCACTCTGTGCGCGCCGGATGTCGTTTGACGGGAGGGGATCGCGGGTGGCCGCGATGCAGCTGACACGCACACACCGAATACTCATCGGCCTCGTCATCGCCGGTGCGCTGGTCATCGCGGGAATCGGTTTCGCGGGCTCGTACGCCGCCGTGCGTGAGCTTGCCCTGCAGAAGGGCTTCGGCACCTTCTCGTACTTCTTCCCCATCGGCATCGACGCGGGCATCTGTGTCCTGCTCGCCCTCGACCTGCTGCTGACGTGGCTGCGGATCCCGTTCCCGCTGCTGCGCCAGACCGCCTGGGTGCTGACGGCGGCGACGATCGCGTTCAACGGCGCGGCCGCCTGGCCGGATCCGCTGGGTGTCGGGATGCACGCGGTGATCCCGGTCCTGTTCGTGGTGGCCGTCGAGGCCGCGCGGCACGCCGTCGGCCGGATCGCGGACATCACGGCCGACAAGCACATGGAGGGTGTGCGGATCACCCGTTGGCTGCTCTCCCCGGTCCCCACGTTCCGGCTGTGGCGCCGGATGAAGCTCTGGGAGCTCCGCTCGTACGAGCAGGTCATCAAGCTGGAGCAGGAGCGGCTGATCTACCAGGCCCGCCTCCAGGCCCGGTACGGCCGTGCGTGGCGGCGCAAGGCCCCCGTGGAGGCGCTGATGCCGCTGCGGCTGGCCCGTTACGGCGTCCCCTTGGCCGAGACGGCCGCGGCGGGTCTGGCGGCGGCCGGCATCGAACCGGCGGTGCTGCCTCCGCAGCAGCCCCAGCCGGCGGCACTGGTGCAGGGCGAGCCGGCGGCGCTCCAGGGCCCGGCCCCGATCCCGGTCCCGGGGCAGGCCCCCGTGCCCGGCCAGGTCCCGATCGCGCAGGTCCCGGGCCAGGTCCAGGTCCCGGGCCAGGTCCCCGCGCAGCCGCAGCTCCCGGCCCAGGGCCAGCCGCAGCTCCCCGGGCAGGGCCGGCCGCAGATTCCGGGCCAGGGTCAGATGCAGATCCCGGGCCAGGGTCAGATGCCCGTGCAGGGCCAGTTCCCCGTCGAGGGCCAGGTCCCCGGGATGCCGGTGAATCACGAGAGCCAGTGGTTCGCGGCCCAGACGGTCTCCCCGCAGTCGTACGAGGGCACGTACAACCCGCAGATCGTCGATGGCCTGGAGCCCATGCCGGTTCCGGTCCCGCAGGGGCCGGAGGACGTGCCTCCGCCGGGTCCCGAGGAGTTCGTCGAGTACCCCGAGTACGTCGAGGAGCCACAGCCTCCGGTGAACGAGTTCGACGAGGACGTCTTCAAGATCATGTGGTCGTACGTGCAGGACAACGACCGCTTCCCGGCGGACGCCGAGCTGGCGCAGCTGGTGGCCGCCCACTACGGCCTCCAGGAGTTCCCGGCCGCGGACACGGACCTGCTCTACCGGATCATCCCCGCGACCCAGCAGCGGGTCTCGGACGCCATGGCCGAGCTCGACACCGCCTGACGCCCGCCGGCCCCGCGCCGCGCCGCACGTGAAAGGGCCGCCACCCGCATCGGGTGGCGGCCCTTCACGCGTGCCGGTCAGGCGCTCACGCGGCGAGGAGCTTCCTCACCCGGTCCGCGCCCACGGCCAGGAGCAGCGTGGGCAGACGCGGTCCCGTCTCCCGGCTCACGAGGAGCTTGTAGAGCAGGGCGAAGAAGGCGCGCTGGGCGAGCTTCAGCTCGGGCGTCGGCTTGGCCTCGGGGTCGAGCCCGGCCATGACCTTCGGGACGCCGTAGACGAGCGTGGTGAGCCCGTCGAGCGACCAGTGGGTGTCGAGGCCGGCCAGGAGCAGCCGGAGCGACTCGCGGCCCTCGTCGTCGAGGGAGCCGAGGAGCTCGGCGTCGGGCTCGTCGCGGACGATGGTGCGCTGGTCGGCCGGGACCTGGCTGGTGATCCAGTTCTCGGCGCGGTCGAGGCGCGGCCGGACCTCGACCAGCGAGGTGACCGGGTTCTCCGGGTCGAGCTCGGTCAGGATCCGCAGGGTCTGCTCGTCGTGGCCGGCGGTGATGTCCATGACCGAGGCGAGCGTCCGGTACGGGAGCGGGCGCGGGGTGCGCGGGAGCTCGCCGGCGGCCGTGCGGGCGGCGCGGGAGTACGCGGCGGCGTCGGCGGGCAGCACAGTGCCGTCGGCGACCTTGGCCTCCAGCTTGTCCCACTCGTCGTAGAGCCGCTGGATCTCCTGGTCGAAGGCGATCTTGAAGGACTGGTTCGGCTTCCGGCGGGCGTACAGCCAGCGCAGCAGCGGAGCCTCCATGATCTTCAGCGCGTCGGCCGCCGTGGGCACGCCGCCGCGCGAGGAGGACATCTTGGCCATGCCGCTGATGCCGACGAAGGCGTACATCGGGCCGATCGGCTGGACGCCGTCGAAGATCTCGCGGACGATCTGGCCGCCGACGACGAAGGACGAGCCGGGCGAGGAGTGGTCGACGCCGGAGGGCTCGAAGATGACGCCCTCGTACGCCCAGCGCATCGGCCAGTCGACCTTCCAGACCAGCTTGCCGCGGTTGAACTCGCTCAGCTTCACGGTCTCGGAGAAGCCGCAGTTCGCGCAGGTGTAGGCCAGCTCGGTCGTCTCGTCGTCGTACGAGGTGACCGTGGTCAGGTCCTTCTCGCACCGGCCGCAGTAAGGCTTGTACGGGAAGTAGCCGGAGGAGCCGCCGGAGCCGTCGTCCTCGCTCGCCGCGCCGGAGCCCTCCTCGGCCTCCAGCTCGGCCTCGTCGACCGGCTTCTGCGACTGCTTCTTCGGCGCCTTCTTCGTCCGGTACTGGTCGAGGATGGCGTCGATGTCGCCGCGGTGCTTCATCGCGTGCAGGATCTGCTCGCGGTAGATGCCCGCGGTGTACTGCTCGGTCTGGCTGATGGG
Organism: Streptomyces sp. NPDC059534; assembly: GCF_042743475.1. Lineage (NCBI taxonomy): Bacteria > Bacillati > Actinomycetota > Actinomycetes > Kitasatosporales > Streptomycetaceae > Streptomyces > Streptomyces sp. NPDC059534. The sequence continues at coordinate 21,980 of NZ_JBHWAQ010000025.1, read as the reverse complement.
GTCGTACTCGACGCCCAGCTCGGCCAGCGCCTCGACCATCGCGGCCTTGAAGTGCTCGGCCCAGTTGGGGTGGGGCGAGCCGGCGGGGGCCGGGACGGAGGTCAGCGGCTTGCCGATGTGCTCGGCCCAGGACGCGTCGATGCCCTCGATGCCGTTCGGCACCTTGCGGTAGCGGTCGTAGTCGTCCCAGGAGATGAGGTGCCTGACCTCGTGCCCGCGGCGGCGGATCTCGTCGGCGACCAGGTGCGGGGTCATGACCTCGCGGAGGTTGCCCAGGTGGATCGGGCCGGACGGGGAGAGGCCGGAGGCGACGACGACCGGTTTGCCAGGCGCACGTCGCTCCGACTCGGCGATGACCTCGTCCGCGAAACGGGAGACCCAGTCGGTCTCGGTGCTGCTCTGAGCCACGGTCGGTACGTCCTTCTTCCTGAGGGGTGCTGCCTGACAGCCCTACGCGAGCCATTCTCCCAGACGGAAGAGCGCACTCCGTGGTTGTCCACAGCCGGGATCTCGTGCGGCCCGCCGTCGTCCACAGGCGGGGAAATCACGTTGCGCTCCCATGGGACACTTGACAAGCGAATTAGACCTGACGGACTCAACAGGAACGGAAGCTCATGGCCTCGGTCCCTTCCCTCGCTTCGACCGTGCAGCAGCGCCTCGCGGACGGCCTCTCGGCAGCCCTGCCGGACGCCGCGTCCGCCGACCCGCTGCTGCGACGAAGCGACCGGGCCGACTTCCAGGCCAACGGCATCCTGGCGCTGGCCAAGCAGCTCAAGGGCAATCCGCGTGAGCTGGCGACGAAGGTCGTCGAGGCGATCCCGGCGAACGACGTGCTGAAGGAGATCGAGGTCTCCGGCCCCGGCTTCCTGAACATCACGGTGACGGACGCGGCGATCGTCGACACCCTCGCGGCCCGGGCCGCCGACGCGCGCCTGGGCGTGCCGTTCAACGAGTCGGCCGGCACGACGGTGATCGACTACGCCCAGCCGAACGTGGCCAAGGAGATGCACGTCGGCCACCTGCGCTCCGCCGTGATCGGCGCGGCGATGGTCGAGATCCTGGAGTTCACCGGCGAGACGGTGGTCCGGCGCCACCACATCGGCGACTGGGGCACCCAGTTCGGCATGCTCATCCAGTTCCTCATCGAGCACCCGCACGAGCTCGACCACAAGGCCGAGGGCGGTGGCGAGGTCTCCGGTGAGGAGGCCATGTCGAACCTGAACCGGCTGTACAAGGCATCGCGCGCCCTCTTCGACTCCGACGAGGACTTCAAGACGCGGGCCCGTGCGCGCGTCGTGGACCTCCAGGCCGGCGACGAGCAGACGCTCGCGCTGTGGCAGCGGTTCGTCGACGAGTCGAAGATCTACTTCTACTCGGTCTTCGACAAGCTCGACATGGACATCCGGGACGGCGACGTCGTCGGCGAGTCCGGCTACAACGACATGCTGGTGGAGACCTGCCGCATCCTCGAGGAGTCGGGCGTCGCGGTCCGCTCCGAGGGTGCGCTGTGCGTCTTCTTCGACGACGTGAAGGGTCCGGACGGCAACCCGACCCCGCTGATCGTCCAGAAGTCCGACGGCGGCTTCGGCTACGCGGCGACGGACCTGTCCGCGATCCGCGACCGGGTGCAGAACCTCAAGGCGACGTCCCTGCTGTACGTGGTGGACGCCCGCCAGTCGCTGCACTTCAAGATGGTCTTCGAGACGGCCCGCCGGGCCGGCTGGCTGAACGACGAGGTCAAGGCCGTCCAGCTGGCCTTCGGCACGGTCCTCGGCAAGGACGGCAAGCCGTTCAAGACCCGTGAGGGCGAGACCGTCCGGCTGGTCGACCTGCTCGACGAGGCGGTCGACCGGGCGACGACGGTCGTCCGCGAGAAGGCCGAGAAGGTGGGCCTGACCGAGACGGAGATCGTCGAGAACGGCCAGTACGTCGGCATCGGCGCCGTGAAGTACGCCGACCTGTCGACGTCGGCGGCGCGGGACTACAAGTTCGACCTGGACCAGATGGTGTCGCTGAACGGCGACACGTCGGTGTACCTCCAGTACGCGTACGCGCGGATCAAGTCCATCTTCGGCAAGGCCGGGGACCGGACGCCCGCCGCTCACCGGGAGCTGGAGCTGGCGCCGGCGGAGCGCGCGCTCGGCCTTCACCTGGACCGGTTCGCCGAGACGGTGGCCGAGGCGGCGACGGAGTACGCCCCGCACAAGCTGACGGCGTACCTGTACCAGCTCGCCTCGCTGTACACGACGTTCTACGACCAGTGCCCGGTCATCAAGCCCGAGCCGGCGCGGGAGGTCGCGGAGAACCGCCTCTTCCTCTGCGACCTGACCGCCCGCACGCTGCACCAGGGCATGGCCCTGCTGGGCATCCGGACGCCCGAGCGTCTCTGAGGTCCCGAGGCGCGGCCCCCGGTGCGGACGACCGCGCCGGGGGCTTCGTCGTCAGCGAATGCTGCGCGAGGTCCGGCCCGACACCTCGTCGATCTCCGTATGGGCCTTCTGGAGCAGCTGCGAGGCGAGATCCATCAGCGCCCGCGCCCCGGCGATCTCCTCGCCCACCCGGAGCTGGTCCGGGTCGGAGGGGTGCCGGTTGGCCGTGCCATGGGCGCGGAACTCCGTCCCGTCCGTGAGCCGGACCATCGCCGCGGCCTGCGTCCGGTCGCCCTCCTCCTTGAACTCCATCTCCACATGCCATCCGACAAGCGTGTGCATCATGAGGACCACCTCCACCGAGGTACCTGTCGGCTACCTCTCCAGGGTGCGCCGCCCCGTGCCGCCCCACCACTCGCCGTCCCCTCGCCGTCGCCTCGCCGTCGCCGCCGGAGGTGGTCGGGGGTCCGCTGTCAGTGGCTCCCCGTACGTTCTCCCGTCATGGCGATGATCCCGAACCAGCTGCCCGGACTCGCGTCCGATCCGACCGGCCGTTCCCTCGGCCTCGACCTGCCGCCCGGCGCCCTCACGGGCCCGGCGGACGACCCGTACCTCTGGTCCGGCCGCGGTCCGGCGGGGCCCGCCGCCTGGGCGGCGCTGCGCCCGGCGGCCCGTACGGCGGGGCTGCTGCCGGTCCTGCTGGGCGGCGAGTGGGGCCTGGACCGGTGGGAGCTGATGCCGGAGCGGATGAGCGACCCGGCCGGCCACGACGCCGACGAGGTCCTCGCCGACCTCTGGGCCTGCTACGCGGCCTCCGAGGTGCCCGACGAAGCCTGTGACCCGCGGGTGAGGGCCGCCGTCGAGGACCTGTTCGGCGAGCAGCCGGGATACGAGGAGGTCGTCGCCCCGTTCGGCGCCGGCTGGCCGGGCCTGGCGCCGGCCCCGGGCCTCCGTACGGATCCCGACCGGGCCGCGGCGGCCGTCGCCGAGCTGCTGACCGAGCCGGACGCCTGGCTCGCGGAAGCCCGCCCGGCCCTCGTCCCGGCCCGGCGCAGCGCCGACATACCGGCGGTCATCGGCTGGTCCGGGCCCCTGAACCACGAGAACGACGTGGCCCGCCTGTGCGCCGTGCTGCGCTCCTGGGAGGACCGTTTCGGCGCCCGCGTCGTCGCGCTCACCTTCGACCAGCTGGTGGTCTCGGTGGCAGCCCCGCCCCGCACGGTGCAGGAGGCCGAGGCGGTGGCGGCCGAGCACTTCGCGTTCTGCCCGGACAACATCACCCAGGGCCACCACGACTCCCTGCGCGCCTACGCCCGCACCGCACTCCTCGACAGCCCCATCTGGACCTTCTGGTGGGACTAGCCCCCGGCGGCTGAGGTCCCGGGCCGTCGGGCCGTCGGGCCCCCTACCGGGCAGGGAGTGCGCCGACCGACCCGGCTATCGCCGTCCGGCGGACCGGCTATCGCCGTCCGGCGGACAGGTTCTGCGCGACCTCGGTCGCCCAGTAGGTGAGGATCATCTGCGCTCCGGCGCGCCGGATGCCGGTCAGGGTCTCCAGGATCGCCCTGTCCCGGTCGATCCAGCCCTTCTCCGCGGCGGCCTCGACCATCGCGTACTCACCGCTGATCTGGTACGCGGCGACCGGCACGTCCACCGACTCGGCGACCTTGGCGAGGACGTCGAGGTAGGGACCGGCCGGCTTCACCATCACCATGTCGGCGCCCTCCTCCAGGTCCAGGGCGAGCTCCCGCAGGGACTCGCGGAGGTTGGCCGGGTCCTGCTGGTAGGTCTTGCGGTCGCCCTTGAGGGAGGAGCCGACGGCCTCGCGGAAGGGACCGTAGAAGGCGGAGGAGTACTTCGCGGTGTACGCGAGGATCGACACGTCCTCCTTGCCGATGGTGTCCAGCGCGTCACGGATCACGCCGACCTGGCCGTCCATCATCCCGGAGGGGCCCACCACGTGGACGCCCGCGTCCGCCTGGACCTGGGCCATCTCGGCGTAACGTTCCAGCGTGGCGTCGTTGTCGACCCGGCCGTCGGCGTCCAGGACGCCGCAGTGCCCGTGGTCCGTGTACTCGTCGAGACACAGGTCCGACATGATGACCAGCTCGTCGCCGACCTCGGCCCGCACGTCGCGGATGGCGACCTGGAGGATGCCGTCCGGGTCCGTTCCCGCCGTCCCCGCCGCGTCCTTCTTCGCGTCCTCCGGGACGCCGAAGAGCATGATCCCCGAGACCCCGGCCTCGACCGCCTCCACCGCGGCCCTCCGCAGCGTCTCCCGCGTGTGCTGCACGACCCCCGGCATCGCCTGGATCGGCACCGGCTCCGCGATCCCCTCCCGCACGAACGCGGGCAGGATCAAGTCAGCGGGATCCAGCCGCGTCTCCGCCACCATCCGCCGCATAGCAGGCGTCGTCCGCAGCCGCCGCGGCCGCGCCCCGGGAAACGATCCGTACGAGTTCATCCCCCGAGGCTACGCCCGCCACCCCCCTCCCCTTACCAACACCTTGTGGGCATACGCCCCCACCTGCCCCACCCCCCTACGCCCCCCACAAACCAACCGACCCCTTCGGGCCGCCCCCACCCCAGCGCGTGCCCCCACACCAACCGGCACCCCCTCCGGACTCGCCCGCACCCCAACCGGCCGCCCACCCCCCGTGCGTCCCCACACGCCAACCGGCCCCTCGGTGCGCCCCCCGCGCCGCCCCCGCCCCCGTGCGACCCCACACCAACCGGCCGGGCCACCCCCCGTGTGGGCAATCGTCCCGCTGGGGCGGGACGGGTGGGCACACGGGACGGCGCCCTTGGCGGGCGCCTCCGCCCCCTGCGCCTGGACCCGCACCCAGAGGACACCGCGCACCCGGTGCGGGTTAGGCGCGGAAGCCTTGGCCCGGCAGGGGCACCGCCCGTTGTGCCCACCCGTCCCGCCCCAGCGGAACAGTCGCCCACAACGAGAGGACACCGCCCCACCGCACCCCCCAACCCCGCCCCGGAAAACGCAAAGGGTGCGGGCCCCAAAAAAGGGACCCGCACCCAGGGAAACCGCTACGTCGTCCGCCGACGCCGAGCCCCCGGCCTCCGCTCACTCGGCCGCGTCACCGGATCCCCCGCCTCCCGCGCCGCCTCCCGCCGCCGCACCCCGAAGTCGGCGAGCGCTTCGGCGAGCTTGTGGACGGACGGTTCGGGCGAGAGCACGTCGACCCGCAGCCCGTGTTCCTCCGCGGTCTTCGCGGTCGCGGGCCCGATGCAGGCGATGACGGTCACGTTGTGCGGCTTCCCGGCGATGCCGACAAGGTTCCGCACGGTCGACGAGGACGTGAAGAGCACCGCGTCGAACCCGCCGCCCTTGATCGCCTCGCGCGTGTCCGCCGGCGGCGGCGACGCCCGTACGGTCCGGTAGGCGGTGACGTCGTCGACCTCCCACCCGAGTTCGATGAGACCCGCGACGAGCGTCTCGGTGGCGATGTCGGCCCGCGGCAGGAAGACGCGGTCGATCGGGTCGAAGACGGGGTCGTACGGCGGCCAGTCCTCCAGGAGACCCGCGGCGGACTGCTCCCCGCTGGGCACCAGGTCCGGCTTCACGCCGAAGTCGACGAGCGCGGCGGCGGTCTGCTCGCCCACCGCGGCGACCTTGATCCCGGCGAAGGCGCGGGCGTCGAGCCCGTACTCCTCGAACTTCTCGCGGACCGCCTTGACGGCGTTCACCGAGGTGAAGGCGATCCATTCGTAGCGTCCGGTGACGAGCCCCTTGACCGCCCGCTCCATCTGCTGCGGGGTGCGCGGCGGCTCGACGGCGATGGTCGGCACCTCGTGGGGCACCGCGCCGTAGGAGCGCAGCTGGTCGGAGAGCGAGGCGGCCTGCTCCTTGGTGCGCGGCACGAGTACCCGCCATCCGAAGAGCGGCTTCGACTCGAACCACGACAGCTGGTCCCGCTGCGCCGCGGCGCTGCGCTCGCCGACCACGGCTATGACCGGCCGGTGGCCCTCGGGCGAGGGGAGGACCTTGCCCTGCTTGAAGACCTGGGCGATGGTGCCGAGCGTCGCGTTCCAGGTGCGCTGCCGGGTCGTGGTGCCGGCGATCGTCACGGTGAGCGGGGTGTCCGGCTTACGGCCCGCGGACACCAGCTCGCCGGCGGCCGCGGCGACCGAGTCCAGTGAGGTGGAGACGACGACGGTGCCGTCGGAGGCGCCGACCTCGGCCCAGCACCGCTCGTCGGCGGTGCGGGCGTCAACGAAGCGCACGTCCGTGCCTTGCGCGTCGCGCAGCGGCACACCGGCGTACGCGGGCACGCCGACGGCCGTGGCGACTCCGGGGACGACCTCGAAGGGGATGCCCTCGGCGGCGCAGGCGAGCATCTCCGTGCCCGCGTACGCGTCGAGGCCGGGGTCGCCGGTCACCGCACGGACGACCCGCCTGCCGCCCCTCGCGGCCTCCATGACAAGATTGGCCGCATCCCTCAACACGGGGACACCGGCGGCTGTTGACGCCTCGTCAACAACCGTCAGCTCCGGCGTGCTCACCCCCGCGCGCGCGTGGCCGCGGACGACCTCGAGCACTTCGGGCTCGGCGATCAGGACGTCCGCTCCCGCCAGGGCTTCCACGGCCCTGAGGGTCAGCAGTCCGGGGTCACCCGGGCCTGCGCCGAGGAACGTCACGTGTCCATGGCCGGTGAAGGCCGGGGACAGCGGGCTGGTGGTCGGGCTGGTGGGGTTCAAAGTGCTCGCTCCCCCATAAGACCGGCCGCGCCCTTGGCGAGCATTTCGTCCGCGAGTTCGCGTCCGAGCGCCATGGCCTCGTCGTGCGAGGTGGGTACGGGTCCGGTGGTGGACAGCTGCACCAGCGTCGAGCCGTCGGTGGTGCCGACGACGCCGCGCAGGCGCATTTCGGTGACAACCTGCCCGTGACCGGGGTCGTCGGCCTGCAGGTCGGCCAGCGCACCCACGGGTGCGGAGCAGCCGGCCTCCAGGGCGGCGAGCAGGGATCGCTCGGCGGTCACGGCGGCCCGGGTGTGCGGGTCGTCGAGCGCGGCGAGCGTGGCGACGAGGTCGGCGTCGGACGCCGGACACTCGATCGCCAGTGCCCCCTGGCCGGGGGCGGGCAGGACGGAGTCGACCGACAGGTGGTCGAGCGACAGGGAGCCGGTGAGCTCCGCCGTCCCGCCGATGCGGTTGAGACCGGCCGCGGCGAGAACCACCGCGTCCAGCTCTCCGCTGTGCACATAGCCGACCCGGGTGTCGATGTTCCCCCGGATCGGGACGCAGGTGAACTCCAGACCGTGGTTGCGCGCGTAGGCGTGGAGCTGGGCCATCCGCCGCGGCGAACCGGTCCCGACCCGCGCGCCCTTGGGCAGCCGGTCCAGCGTGATGCCTTCCCGCGCGATCAGCACGTCGCGCGGGTCCTCGCGCCGCGGGATCGCGGCCAGCGTGAGCTCGGGGTGCTGTGCGGTCGGCAGGTCCTTCAGGGAGTGGACGGCGAAGTCCACCTCACCGGCGAGGAGCGCGTCGCGCAGGGCGGCGACGAAGACGCCGGTGCCGCCGATCTGCGCGAGGTGCTCCCGGGAGGTGTCCCCGTACGTCGTGATCTCCACGAGCTCCACGGGCCGGCCGGTCAGCTGCCGGACGGCATCGGCCACATGCCCGGACTGGGCCATGGCGAGCTTGCTGCGCCTGGTCCCGAGCCTCAGTGCCCTCTCGGTCATACTCGCCCTCGGTTCTTGACGTCGGCGTCATTCAGGTCGGCCCGGCTGACAGAAGCCACCGTCTCCGGGTCGAGGTCGAAGAGTGTCCGCAGCGCGTCCGCGTACCCGGCGCCGCCGGGCTCGCTGGCCAGCTGCTTGACCCGCACGGTCGGCGCGTGCAGGAGCTTGTCGACCACCCGGCGCACGGTCTGGGTGATCTCGGCGCGCTGCTTGTCGTCGAGGCCGGGGAGCCGGCCTTCGAGCCGGGCGACCTCGTTGGCCACCACGTCGGCGGCCATGGTGCGCAGGGCGACGACGGTGGGGGTGATGTGGGCGGCGCGCTGGGCGGCGCCGAAGGCGGCCACCTCGTCGGAGACGATGCCCCGCACCTGGTCGACGTCGGCGGCCATGGGCGCGTCGGCGGATGCCTCGGCGAGCGATTCGATGTCGACGAGCCGGACACCGGGGATGCGGTGCGCGGCGGCGTCGATGTCGCGGGGCATGGCGAGGTCGAGCAGGGCGAGCGGGGCGCGGCGGTCGCGTACGGCGGTCTCGATGCCTTCGCCGGTGAGGACGAGTCCGGTGGCTCCGGTGCAGGAGACGACGACGTCGGCACGTGTCAGTTCGTCGCCGACGGCAACCATCTCGACCGCGTGTGCGGCCACCCCCGTGCCACCGGGCTCGCTCAGGATCTGCGCGAGCCGCTCGGCGCGGGCGAGGGTGCGGTTGGCGACGACGATCTCGGAGACGCCGGAGCGCGCGAGCGTGGCGGCGGCCAGTGAGGACATGGAGCCGGCGCCGATGACGAGCGCCTTCTTGCCCTTGGCCCAGGTCTCGGTGTCGGTGCCGTCGGCGAGCTGCTCCAGGCCGAAGGTGACGAGCGACTGCCCGGCCCGGTCGATGCCGGTCTCGCTGTGGGCGCGCTTGCCGACCCTCAGGGCCTGCTGGAACAGGTCGTTGAGGAGGCGTCCGGCGGTGTGCAGGTCCTGGCCGAGGGCGAGGGCGTCCTTGATCTGGCCGAGGATCTGGCCCTCGCCGACGACCATGGAGTCGAGTCCGCAGGCCACCGAGAAGAGGTGGTGGACGGCGCGGTCCTCGTAGTGCACGTAGAGATAAGGAGTGAGCTCGTCCAGACCGACGCCGCTGTGCTGCGCGAGGAGCGTGGACAGCTCGGCGACACCGGCGTGGAACTTGTCCACGTCGGCGTAGAGCTCGATGCGGTTGCAGGTGGCCAGGACGGTGCCCTCGGCGGCCGGTTCGGCGGCGAGGGTGTCCTGGAGCAGCTTGGCCTGGGTGTCCGCCGACAGCGAGGCCCGTTCCAGGATGGAGACGGGGGCGCTGCGGTGGCTCAGCCCGACGACGAGAAGACTCATGCCGGCATCACCGCGGGGAGGTCCCCGTCGGGTCCCTTGCGGCCGCTGCCCGCGCCGCGCGGGGCGGGCGGGGCGACGGCGGCGGTCTCGTCGGTCTCCGGGGCGTTCTCGTTGCCCGCTTCCTCGCCGGCCTTGCGCTGCTCGTGGAAGGCGAGGATCTGCAGCTCGATGGAGAGGTCGACCTTGCGCACGTCCACGCCGTCGGGCACGGAGAGCACGGTCGGGGCGAAGTTCAGGATGGAGGTGACTCCGGCGGCCACGAGCCGGTCGCAGACCTGCTGGGCGACGCCGGCCGGGGTCGCGATGACGCCGATGGAGACGCCGTCCTCGTTGATGATCTTCTCGAGGTCGTCGCTGTGCTGGACGGGGATCCCGGCGACCGGCTTGCCGGCCATCGCGGGGTCGGCGTCGATCAGCGCGGCGACGCGGAAGCCGCGGGAGGCGAAGCCGCCGTAGCCGGCGAGCGCGGCGCCGAGGTTTCCGATGCCGACGATGACGACGGGCCAGTCCTGGGTGAGGCCCAGCTCACGGGAGATCTGGTAGACGAGGTACTCGACGTCGTAGCCGACCCCGCGGGTGCCGTACGAGCCGAGGTAGCTGAAGTCCTTGCGCAGCTTCGCGGAGTTGACGCCCGCGGCGGCCGCGAGCTCCTCGGAGGAGACCGTGGGTACGGAGCGTTCCGAGAGCGCGGTCAGTGCGCGCAGATACAGCGGAAGGCGGGCGACGGTGGCCTCGGGAATTCCTCGGCTTCGGGTCGCCGGTCGGTGAGTTCGGCCAGTTGCCACGGTGCTCCTGCGGGATGAGCGGGGCTGCAGGCGGCCATATGTCCCAAGACCGCCCCGTCGAATGCAGGCTATGTCTTTGTGAACGCGTGCACAAAGATGGTGTCCGTTTTGTCCGGCCAAAGTGACCGGGGTCACGCGGCCGGTTCGTATCGCCACGGAACCGCGGAGCAGGTCAGCGCGTTGAGAACCCGAAGGGGGCAAAACCGCTCACACCTCTCACGACCCCGCCCCCGAAACCCAACAAAACGTCCATGATGGTAACCGTCTTTCGGTCACGCACCCAGTTCGCGCCGGAGCCGCTCCGCGTCGACGCGCCAGAAGGTGTGCTGCTCGCCGTCGACCAGGACCACCGGGATCTGCTCCCAGTAGGCCCGGTGGAGCTCCTCGTCACGGGAGATGTCCTTCTCCTCCCAGCGTGCACCCGTCTCCGCGCACACGGCCTCGACCACCGCGCGTGCGTCGTCGCAGAGATGGCACCCCGGCTTGCCGATCAGCGTCACGGTGCGCGACGCGGGGTCGGCCTTCTTCTTCGTCCGTCCGAACATGGCGTCCATTCTGTCCCCTCGGCCGTGCGGACCCTCGCCACGACGACCGTGCGGAACCCCGCCACGACGACCGTGCGCGACCCCGCCTCGACCGACCGGCACCCGATTAACAGGGGAGTCCCACACTGTTCACGCCCTGGCATCGTCACAAGTCGGGAAGTACCGAACAGACTGGCTATGCTCACGACATGGCCTCTCTGGGATGGCTCACCCCCCGTAGGCGCTCCGCCACCGCGCGCAGCGTCCTCGCAGGCGAGGCCGCTGCCGAGGCGGCGCGCAAGTCCTCGCTCCAGCTGGAACGGGAACGGGAGGAGGCCGCCGCGGCCGAGGCCGAAGCGCCGGCCGAGCCCGAGTTCCCCGTCGTCGGCGACGTACGCGCGGCCGCCTTCTTCGACCTCGACAACACCGTGATGCAGGGCGCCGCGATCTTCCACTTCGGCCGCGGCCTGTACAAGCGGAAGTTCTTCCAGCGCCGCGAGCTCGCCCGCTTCGCCTGGCAGCAGGCGTGGTTCCGGCTCGCCGGGGTCGAGGACCCCGAGCACATGCAGGACGCCCGCGACAGCGCCCTGTCCATCGTCAAGGGCCACCGCGTCTCCGAACTGATGTCGATCGGCGAGGAGATCTACGACGAGTACATGGCCGACCGCATCTGGCCCGGCACCCGCGGCCTGGCCCAGGCGCACCTGGACGCGGGCCAGAAGGTGTGGCTGGTCACCGCGGCCCCGGTGGAGACGGCCACGATCATCGCCCGGCGGCTCGGCCTGACCGGCGCGCTGGGCACGGTCGCCGAGTCCGTCGACGGCGTCTACACCGGCAAGCTGGTCGGCGAGCCCCTGCACGGACCGGCCAAGGCCGAGGCGGTACGGGCCCTGGCCGCCGCCGAGGGCCTCGACCTGAGCCGCTGCGCCGCGTACAGCGACTCGCACAACGACATCCCGATGCTGTCGCTCGTCGGCCACCCGTACGCGATCAACCCCGACACCCAGCTCCGCAAGCACGCCAGGGACCGCGAGTGGCGGCTGCGCGACTACCGGACCGGCCGCAAGGCCGCCAAGGTCGGCATCCCCGCGGCCGCGGGCCTGGGCGCCCTCGCCGGCGGCACGGCCGCCGCGGTCGCGCTGCACCGCCGCCGCCACTGACACCGGCGGCCGCCGCCGCGACGGGCCGCGCACCCCTCCCCGGGGTCACACCTCCCGGCGCGCCGCCCACCTGCCGATACGTTTCGGCTGCGATCATCTGCGACAACCCCGGACCAGCCGCCCTCACCCGTCCGTGGTCGAACACCACCGCACAGGTCGACCCCCGGGCATTCCGGGCTCCTTACCCAGCAGCGGCCACGATCACTCACCCGTCCCGCACTTGAGCACAACGCAACGTGCACGCAGTCACACTCGGAAGCAAAGTGATCAACAACTAGTCACGAACTGTGCCTTGTTCCGACTGCAAGCGGTAACCGAAACGACGTAATCGGTGATTTGAGCAACTGGGTGTAGCGCTGCCTGTACGAAGCGTTATTCTCCTCAGACGCACAAAGGACCCCTCACGTCGCTACGACGGGTGAACGGTCCCGCACTGCACGTGATGGAAGCTCTGCCTCTGGGAGTCCCGTGTACCCACACGTCGGGGTTGACACCTCGGGCCTGGCTACGCTGCGCGCAACGGTCCTCGACCACTTGCGCGGCTTCGTCCCCACCGCGTACGCCGGCCCTGTCCCCGCCTTCGCCTTCGCCGCACCGGCACCCGCCGGCCCTTGCTACGCCCTGGCCGACGGCGGGGCCGCCGTGGGCAGACGTGGCGCGCGTTCAACGACCTCGACCCCCCACCGCCGACCCTCCGCCGACAGCGACAGCGCCCGCATGATGGACCTGGTCGAGCGGGCCCAGGCCGGCGAGGCCGATGCGTTCGGCCGCCTGTACGACCAGTACAGCGACACGGTCTACCGCTACATCTACTACCGCGTCGGCGGGAAGGCGACCGCGGAGGACCTCACCAGCGAGACCTTCCTGCGCGCCCTGCGCCGGATCTCCACCTTCACCTGGCAGGGCCGCGACTTCGGCGCCTGGCTCGTCACCATCGCCAGGAACCTGGTCGCGGACCACTTCAAGTCCAGCCGCTTCCGCCTCGAGGTCACCACCGGCGAGATGCTCGACGCCAACGAGGTCGAGCGCAGCCCCGAGGACTCGGTCCTCGAGTCACTCTCCAACGCCGCCCTCCTCGACGCGGTGCGCCGCCTCAACCCCCAGCAGCAGGAGTGCGTGACCCTGCGCTTCCTCCAGGGCCTCTCGGTCGCCGAGACGGCCCGGGTCATGGGGAAGAACGAGGGCGCGATCAAGACCCTCCAGTACCGGGCCGTCCGCACCCTGGCCCGCCTCCTGCCGGACGACGCCCGCTGACCGCTCCGCGCCCCCCACACGCGGCAGCGGTCCCCGTCCGGCACCACCCCCACACCCCTGTCCACACGTCCCCCCACACCCCCACGACTCCCGCCCCACTCACATTCGGTGACGGCTCGATGACGCACTGGTCCGATCATCTTTCGCGCGTAACCCAAGTGCCGCGCCGCTCGTTGTGCCGGATGCAGGCTCCCTGTGGACACGCCACGTCCGCAGCCACTCACTCTTTCGTGTGGATGCGCTCAAGGTGTGCAACCTTCCGGACACCCCGGGGAGTCGACCGTCATGACGAGAGGAGGTGCCGCCAGTGATCGCGAACGTATCGGCGCACCGGCGGGCGAACGCCTTCGCCCAGACCCTGGAGGACCGGGCGTCCGAGGGCGCGGCGGCCGAGCAGTCCGAAGCCCCGGCCGAACCGGCCGAGCGGGGGCGGCTTTTGGCCTTGGCGAACGGTCTCGGCGAACTACCGAAACCACAGTTCGACCCCGAGGTCAAAGTGGTGCAACGAGCCCAGCTCGTCGCAGCCATGGAAGCGATGCTCATGGAGGGCAGCGCGGCCGAGGGCCCCATGGTGCCGGAGCAGCGGACGTCCAGCGGCAAGGGCACCCACCGGGCGTCCCCGCTCAGGAAACTGCGCCCGCGCTCCCGGTGGACCAAGGGCCTCGCCGCCGGCGGTCTCACCGTCGGTGTGGCGGCGGGAGCCTTCGGCGGAGTGGCCGCTGCCAGCTCCGACGCCCTGCCGGGTGACTCGCTCTACGGGCTCAAGCGGGGCATGGAGGACATCAAGCTGGGCATGGCGGACGACGACGCGGACCGCGGCGGCATCTACCTCGACCAGGCTTCCACCCGCCTCAGCGAGGCCCGCAGACTCATGGAGCGCGGCCGCGCCGGCGACCTCGACCACGAGTCCCTGACCGAGATCCGCCGCGTTCTGGGCGGTATGAAGCACGATGCCAGCGAAGGCCACCGCCTGCTCCGCCAGGCGTACCAGCGGGACGGCGAGATCGCCCCGATGGCCCGGCTCAACTCCTTCGCCCAGGCCCACCGGGACACCTGGAACGGCCTCCGCGACCGGCTCCCCGTCCAACTGGCGGACGTCGGCAGCGAGGTGACGCATGTCTTCGACGCCATAGACGAAGACGTCGAGCCGCTCCAGTCGGTGCTTCCCCGCACCCCCGAGAGGGGCGCGATCGGCTCCGAGGGCCCGAGCGGCAGGCCCGGCACCCCGAGCGGCAGTCAGGGCACGGACGCCCAGCGTCCGCCGTCCGCCGACGCCTCTTCCCCGGGCAGCCACTCCGCACCGCCGCGGCCGTCCGGCCCGAGCACGGGCACCAGCCCGAGCGCGGGCGGCGGAACGGCCTCGCCGGAGGACGACGGCCTGCTCGGCGGCAGCGCCGGCGGACTGCTCAAGCCCTCCCCGACCGGCACACCGACCGTCCCCACGGGCGGCCAGGCCACACCCGACGTGCCGGACGTCACCCTTCCGCCACTCCTGCCGGGCCTGCTTCCGGGCCTCGGCATCGACAGCGAGGACGCTCGCTAGCAAGGAGAAGGGGCGCCCCCACGGACGGGGGGCGCCCCTTCTTCCTGCCGTGAGACCTGGCCACCGGCCATCGGCCATCGCCCACCGGCCGGAAGAACACCGATCAGAAGAACACCGAACGCCGCTGCACCAGCAGCTTGTACAGCGTGTGCTGGATCTGCTCCCGGACCTGATCCGTCAGGTTGAACATCAGCATCGGGTCCTCCGCGGCCTCCGGCGCGTACGAGTCCGTCGGAATCGGCTCACCGAACTGGATCGTCCACTTCGTCGGCAGCGGCAGCGCCCCGAGCGGCCCCAGCCACGGGAAGGTCGGGGTCAGCGGGAAGTACGGGAAACCGAGCACCCGCGCCAGGGTCTTGGCGTTCCCGATCATCGGGTATATCTCCTCCGCCCCCACGATCGAGCAGGGCACGATCGGCACCCCGGCCCGCAGCGCCGTCGACACGAAGCCGCCGCGCCCGAACCGCTGGAGCTTGTACCGCTCCCCGAACGGCTTCCCGATCCCCTTGAAGCCCTCCGGCATCACGCCGACGATCTCGCCGGCCCGCAGCAGCCGCTCCGCGTCCTCCGAGCAGGCGAGCGTGTGCCCCGCCTTGCGGGCCAGCTCGTTGACGACCGGCAGCATGAAGACCAGGTCCGCGGCGAGCAGCCGCAGGTGCCGGCCGGCCGGGTGGTGGTCGTGGACGGCGACCTGCATCATCAGCCCGTCCAGCGGCAGGGTCCCCGAGTGGTTGGCGACGATCAGCGCCCCGCCGTCGGCCGGGATGTTCTCGACGCCCTTCACCTCCACCCGGAAGTACTTGTCGTACAGCGGGCGCAGCAGCGACATCAGGACCTGGTCGGTGAGCTCCTCGTCGTAGCCGAACTCGTCGACCTCGTACTCGCCGGTGATCCGGCGCCGCAGGAACGCGAGCCCGCCCGCGAGCCGCCGCTCCCAGCCGCCGGCCCCGGCGCCGGCCCCGGCACCCTCTCCGGCCCCGTCCTCGCCGCTGTGCGGGCCCGTCAGGGCCGCGGCCGCCTCCGGCTCCCCGGCGTCCTGCTGAGGCCCCGGCAGGGCCCGTACGGGCGCGGCCTCGCCGTCGGCCCGGCCGGGCCGACGGCGGGCTCGCGAGCGGTCGTCGTCGAACGGAATGACCTTGGCGTCCGCCATCGCTTGTCCGGTCTCCTCAGGCGCCGTCGTGAACGGGGGATACGGGGGATACGGGGGGCGCGGACGGACCAGCGCCCGCCGGCCGGCTCAGGCGGCCGGCGAGCCGGTCCACCGCCCCCGCCAGCAGTTCCGGCGGCAGCAGCCCCGGCCCGCGGCTGCGCGCGAAGTCCGCGAAGGCATCCGCCGTCGTGTGCCGCGGCGAGAAGCCGAGGACCTCGCGCGTCTGGACCGTCGAGACGACCCGGCCGTGTGTCAGCAGCCGGATCTGCTCGGGCGCGAAGTCGGTGATGCCGACCGTGCGCAGCGCCGTGCCCACCCAGGTGACCGCAGGCAGCAGCACCGGCACCGTCGGCCGGCCGAGGCGCCGGGCGCACTGGGACAGCAGCAGCACCCCGTCCCCGGCCACGTTGAACGTGCCGCTGTTCAGGGTCCCCCTGCGCGGCTCGTGGGCCACCAGGCGCAGCACGTCGACCACGTCGTCCTCGTGGACGAACTGGAGCCTGGGGTCGTAGCCGAGGACGGTGGGCAGGACCGGCAGCGCCAGGTACTCGGCGAGCGGGGAGTCGATCCGGGGGCCGAGGATGTTCGCGAACCGCAGCACGCACACGGCCACGTCCGGCCGGCGCCGGGCGAAGCCCCGCACGTACCCCTCGACCTCGACCGCGTCCTTGGCGAAGCCCCCGCTCGGCAGCGACTTGGCGGGGGTCGTCTCGGTGAAGACGGCCGGGTCGCGGGGCGCGGAGCCGTAGACGCTCGTACTGGACTTGATCACCAGCCGTCTGATCCGCGGCGCCTTCTGGCAGGCGCCGAGCAGCTGCATGGTGCCGATGACGTTGGTCTCCTTGACCGACGTCCGGCCGCCGGCGCCGAGCGCGGTTCCGGTGACGTCGAGATGGACCACCGTGTCGACGTCGTGTTCGGCGAGGACCTTCGCGATCTCCGGCCGGCGGATGTCGGCCCGGACGAACTCGGCGGCGCCGAGCTGGTGCGCCGGGTCGACCGCGTCCACGGCGATCACCCGTTCCACCTCGGGGTCCCGCTGGATCCGCCGCACGAAGCGGCCGCCGAGATGCCGGGCGGCACCGGTGACGAGCACGACCTTGCCCAAGATCAGCGCCTTCCGTCCGTCTTCCGTTGGTCGCCACCGTAGCGCCTCCGGATTTCCGCGCGATAAAAAACGTGGCCCTCCACCGCGAACGGTGAAGGGCCACGCCTGACGCACGAAATGCTGCGGTGCAGCTGTCGCCTTACTTCTTGTTGCGACGCTGAACGCGCGTGCGCTTAAGCAGCTTGCGGTGCTTCTTCTTCGCCATCCGCTTGCGCCGCTTCTTGATAACAGAGCCCACGACTACCCTCGCTCACTTCTCGGAACATCCCCGCCTCCCGGCGGGGATCGGTGCGGGGCGTCTGGGCCCACACGACCTACGTCGGCCTAGCCTACCGCCCCGAGCACCTCGCTTGTAATCCGAGGGCCGTGCGGAGGTCTTCCGGTGTGACGGCCGCGCGCTCGCTACGCGGTCCCCACCCCCACGAAGGACTCCCTCAGGTACTCGTGAACCGCCTGTTCCGGCACCCGGAAGGACCTTCCCACCCGAATCGCCGGCAGATGACCGCTGTGCACCAAGCGGTACACGGTCATCTTCGAGACGCGCATCACCGAGGCGACTTCCGCCACGGTCAGAAACTTGACCTCGTTGAGAGGTCGATCGCCAGCAGCCATGACCCACCTGTACCTTCCGCCGCGACGCCCACCGGCTTCCCCTCCGGTGACTCTTCGTCGCCGAGCGCTCACTCTCCAGACTAGGGGCGGGTGGTACGAGTGGGGAAGAGGAGCTGCCATCGGCCGTTTACCGTGACAGACACGCTCGATTGAGTACATAGCGTGTAAGGGGACGGTAGTAGTCGGAGCGCACGCCGTCATCAAGCGGAACGGCCACCGACACCTGCCCCTCCGCCTCACCGACGAACAGCGCCGGATCATCCGTATCGGCAAGACCGATGGCCTCGATACCCAGCTGACCAGCACCGCAGACCCATCCGTGATCCCCGACCACGAGCTCCGGCAGCGGCCCGCCGCCCTCGGCCGCGCTCTCGAGCGCGGCCCTGACCGGCAACGGCGAGTGGGAGTGCGCCCCGGGTTCACGCCCTCCCCCCGGCGGCCCGGGCTCGCGTACCAGCGCGACCCCCCGTACGTAGTCGAGGAGGTACGTACGTACGCCGAACCGGGTCGTTATGTCGACACATCTCCCCTGCGCCGGTGTGAGGACAAGACATCCCGCCGCCGACAAAGCGTCTGCGAGAGCGACGTAGAAACCGAGCAGACGGTGTGGATGCCCCGTCCCGAACAGCACCGGAACCCTCCGCACCGCCGCCGCCGCCAACCGCGCGGCGAAGGCGTCGAGCCCCCTCAGCGTCCGCTCCGGATCGATGACGTCGGCCCCCGAGCGGTGCGCCGGATCCCCCGACACCCCGCACTTGTCGGCCATCAGCCGCAGCAGATCGGCCTCGTCCCACCCACCCGCGGGATCCAGCCCCAGCAGCACCCGCGGATCCCGCGCGGCGAACAGGCGATAGCTCCGCAGGTTCTCCTCCCGCGACGTCGCCACCGTCCCCGCCAACCCCGCCGCCAACAGATGCGCCCGCAGCGCCCCGGTACTCAACACCCCTCCGATGCTGCCGGAACACCCTCGCCGCCGAGTCGAAACCCCCCGGACACCGCACGGTCGGCGTAACCACGACCGGTGCGTTCCAGGGGGTGTGCGACGGAAGCGTCCCGCGGGGAGGGGACGCGTGATCTAGGCGAGCAGCCCCCGCAGCGGAAAGGCCGCCTTCCGGGTCGCCAGGACCGCCTGGTCCAGCCGGTCCGCCGGGTCGTACCCCTCGGCCCAGTCACGGAAGCCCACCGGCCACCGCCCGTCCGTCATCCGCGCCGGCCCCAGCTGCCGGGTCCGCGCGTACACCTCGTCCCGCCACGACGACGGGACCACCGACTCCGGATCCACCGGGGCGTGCGCCGCGATGCCCACCAGATGCGTCCACGACCGCGGAACGACGTCCACCACCGCGTACCCGCCCCCGCCCAGCGCCAGCCAGCGCCCGTCGGCGTACTCGTGGGCCAGCTCGTGACAGGCCACCTGCACCGCCCGCTGCGCGTCCAGCGACACCGCCAGATGCGCGAGCGGGTCCTCGAAGTGCGTGTCCGCCCCGTGCTGCGTCACCAGGACCTGCGGCCGGAAGTCCGCGATCAGCTCCGGCACCACCGCGTGGAAGGCCCGCAGCCACCCCGCGTCCCCCGTCCCCGCCGGCAGCGCCACGTTCACGGCCCCGCCCTCACCGGCCCCCGCCGCGCCCGTCTCCTCGGGCCACCCCGTCTGCGGGAACAGCGTCCGGGGATGCTCGTGCAGCGACACCGTCAGCACCCGCGGGTCGTCCCAGAACGCCGCCTGCACGCCGTCCCCGTGATGGACGTCCACATCCACGTACGCGACCCGCTCGGCCCCCAGCTCCAGCAGCCGGGCGATCGCCAGCGAGGCGTCGTTGTAGATACAGAATCCCGACGCGGCCCCCGGCATCGCGTGATGCAGACCGCCCGCGAAGTTCACCGCGTGCGCGGCCTCCCCGCGCCACACCGCCTCCGCCGCCCCCACCGACTGCCCGGCGATCAGCGCCGACACCTCGTGCATCCCGGCGAACGCCGGATCGTCGACGGTGCCCAGCCCGTACGCCTGGTCCGCGTGACGCGGATCCGCCGACGCCGCCCGCACCGCCGCCACATAGTCCTCACGGTGCACGAGCCGCAGCGTGGAATCACCGGCCGGCTTCGCCGACACCACGTCCACGGCCCGGTCGAGCCCGAACGCCCGCACCAGCGACATCGTCAGCGCGAGCCGTACCGGATCCATCGGATGCTCGGACCCGAAGTCGTACTGCGTGACAGCTTCATCCCACATCAACAGTGCGCGGCCGCTCATGCCCGCCACCGTATCGGGCCTCCCGCGAACCGAACGACGTGGCGTACACCACCGTCACCAGGACCAGCACCATCGGCACGAGCATCGCCCCCCGATAGCTCCACGCGTCCCCCAGCGCCCCCACCAGCGGCGACCCGATCAGGAACCCCACGTAGTTGAAGACGTTCAGCCGCGCCACGGCCGCGTCGCTCGCCCCCGGGAACAACCTGCCGGCCGCGGCGAACGTCTGCGGCACGATCACGCTCAGCCCGAACCCCAGCACCGTGAACCCGGCGATCCCCGCCCAGGCCCCCGGCGCCACCGCCACCACCGCGAAACCGAGCGCCGCGAGCACCGCCCCGCCCCGCACGACCGCCACGGCCCCGAGCTTCCGCACCCCCAGGTCCCCCACGGCCCGCCCGAGCAGCGTCGTCACCATGTACGCGTTGTACGGCACGGTCGCCAGCTCCTCCGAGCTGCCGAGCACGTCCTGGAGATACTTGGCACTCCAGTTGGAGACCGTCGAGTCCCCGATGTAGGCGAAGGTCATCACCAGGCACAGCGGCAGCAGCAGCTTGAACGCGATCCCGCTCCCCTTGCTCTCCCCCTCCTCCACCGGCCCGGGCCCACCCGCCACGTACCACCGGCTGCCGACGAACGCGGCGGGCAGCAGCACGACGACGACCGGCAGGTACGACACGAACAGCGACAGGTGCCAGTGCGCCCCCACCCAGGCCAGCGACGCCCCCGCGATCCCCCCGAGGCTGTACGAGGCATGGAAGCCGAGCATGATGCTCCGCCCGTACGCCCGCTGGAGGCTCACCCCCAGCATGTTCATGGAGGCGTCCAGGGCGCCCACCGCGAGACCGAACAGCCCGAGGGCGACCGCCGCCTGCCACAGCTCCGACCCGACCCCCACCGCCAGGAGCGCCAGCAGCACGAACGGCTGCGCCCAGCGCAGCACCACCGCCGGCCCCAGCCGGGCGACGAGCTTCTCCGTGGCCACGCTCGACACCCCGGCCAGGATCGGCACAGCGGCCAGGAAGGCGGGCAGCAGCCCGTCCGATATCCCGTACTGGTCCTGGATCGCCGGTATCCGTGTCACGAGCAGGGCGAAGGTGACCCCCTGCACGAAGAAACTGACCGCCAGGGATCCCCGCCCACGCCGCAACCGCGCATCCGTCATAGCGGCACAGCCTATGGCCGGAACCTACCGCTGGGTAGATGGATCACGTCCCCAAAATCGCGGGCAACTCGTCCATCCTCCCGAAGAACCCCTTGGCCCCCGCGAGCTTCGCCTCCGGCGTCATCGCGGTGTACCCGTACACGTCCATCCCGGCCGCCAGGGCCGCCTGCACCCCGAGCCCGCTGTCCTCGATCACCACGCACCGCTCGGGCGCCACCCCCATCCGCTCCGCGGCGTACAGGAACAGGTCCGGCGCCGGCTTCCCCCGGCCGACGTCCTCCGCGCTGAAGACGATCTCGTCCCGGAACCACGCGTCGAGCCCGGTCTTCCGGTGTCCGACGCGGATCCGCTCATGGCTCCCCGAGGAGGCCACACAGTAAGGAACCCCGGCCTCGGCGAGTCCCTTCAGCACGTCCCCGGCTCCGGCCACGGCTTCCAGCTCCGCCTGGAAGGCAGCGAAGACCCGCCCGTGGAACGTCTCGTCGAACTCCGCCGGCAGCCGCTGCCCGGTCCGCTCCTCCACCAGCTCATGGATCCGGTGCATCGCCGACCCCATGTAGTCCCGCACCGACTCCTCGTACGTCGTGGGGTGCCCGAGTTCCGTCAGATAGCCGGCCAGCAGCGTGTTGGAAATCGGCTCGCTGTCCACGAGCACACCGTCGTTGTCGAAGATGACCA
The DNA here is from genome assembly GCF_042743475.1 of Streptomyces sp. NPDC059534. Classification (NCBI taxonomy): domain Bacteria; kingdom Bacillati; phylum Actinomycetota; class Actinomycetes; order Kitasatosporales; family Streptomycetaceae; genus Streptomyces; species Streptomyces sp. NPDC059534. Next base: position 330 of record NZ_JBHWAQ010000025.1, on the reverse strand, counting down.
AGTCGTATCGCATGACCACAGCCTAGAACGCAAAAATGCCTCAACCCCCGGACATGGTCCGGGGGTTGAGGCTAAAGATTGTTCGGCGGCGTCCTACTCTCCCACAGGGTCCCCCCTGCAGTACCATCGGCGCTGAAAGGCTTAGCTTCCGGGTTCGGAATGTAACCGGGCGTTTCCCTAACGCTATGACCACCGAAACTCTATGAAGTTGAACTCGACCGGCAAAGGGAGTTCATTGCTTCAGAACTAACACAGTGGACGCGAGCAACTGAGGACAAGCCCTCGGCCTATTAGTACCGGTCAGCTCCACCCATTACTGGGCTTCCACAT